>NZ_JAIUGW010000008.1:0-213668 GCF_020164795.1 Mesorhizobium sp. ES1-3 | reverse complement strand
AAAAGGCCGGATGGAGCCCCGACTACCTCGCCTCAATCCTCGGTCAACTTCCCCGTTAACCTGGATTCGCAGCCCTGACCACCATGTGAGAAGGGGAAGTCTGGTCGGACGGCCATGGACTGGTGACCCGTCCGGCAGTACCCCGGTCAATTCCCGGGGTCAGCCCTGGCATAAACCAAGTCGCATGGTCGCGCGCTGTCGCTTTGGCAGCGGCGCCGAAGCGCCAGCCGTAACGGCCTTGTTTTGGTTGATCGGTTACAGCATGTCGCGGCGAATAGGATTCGCCTGACCTGCTGTAAGCTTCTGATTTTATGCACGTCGCTATCCGGAGCCGAGGCCACTTCCGGGCGACATGCATTAGAAAATAATTGTGCGGCAGCCGGCGCTGCTATCATTATCCAAATCGAAGAACGACATCGCCATCCTGGCCGCACACCCGGCAGGATAACAGGCTTGGGAGAGGGCACGATGGCGGACCGGGTCTTGTTTGGCGGCAAGGTCGCAGAAATCTCAATATCGGTTCATGGTGACGCCAGGGGGGTCCTGACGCTCGTTCAGTTCGGCAGATTCGGCTTTCAACCGCGGCGGGCGTTTGTGGTCACCGCACCGCACGGGACGACAAGGGGAGGACATGGTCATCGTACGGGGCGACAGCTGTTCATGCATGTCTCCGGAGAGATATACATTGCGCTTCGGTATCGGGAGGAGGTCGAGCAGATCGTTCTGGATTCAACAAACAAGGCCGTGCTCATCGAAGCGCCGGTCTGGTCGAGCCAGACGTATCACGGCGACAATCCGACCATGATCGTTTTCAGCGATACGGAGTATGACCCGAAGGGCTATTTGTTGGATGTGGAGTCGGGCCAATGACCACGGAAGTGTGTCTCCGAGACAATTGGCAGCCATGACTGAAGGCCGGCAGGTGCTTTGCGCAGAGGCCGCCGTGCGGCGGTGCGCTGCGGTTTGTTGCCCATGAAGCTCACTCGCGGCAGAGTGGCGATCCTTGGCGCCGGGATCATGGGCGCCAGCCTTGCCATCATGATGGCAAGACTGGGTTGCGCGGTTACGCTCTTCGACAAGGAGGACGAGCCGCTCAGCTGCGCCAGCCGTTGGAACGAGGGGAAGATCCACTTGGGCTACCTCTATGGTGCCGACCCCTCGATGCGCACGGCAAGGCATGTCATTCCGGGCGGGCTGCGTTTCGGGAAGCTCATCTCGCAATTGCTCGACGAAGATCTTCGGCCACACACGACCCCGGCTGACGATGTCTACCTTGTCCATCGCCGTTCGGTAGTCGATGCGCAGACGCTGTCTGGCACATTTCGTAAAGTGGATGCGCTGCTGCGTGAGCATCCGGACGCATCGCAATATCTGGTCGACGTGTCAAAAGCTGGTTCCGTGCGTCTTTCGCGAGCCGAGCTTGCCGCAATGACAGATAGTGACGACATCGTCGCCGGGTTCCGGGTGCCTGAGCGATCGGTCGATACTCAGTGGATCGCCGATCGGATGGTCGAGGTGGTGAGGAGCGAACCGAACATTTCGCTGCGAATGAGGTCGAAAATCCTCTCGGCGACGCCGACAGATGGAATCGAAGGGCAATGGCGGGTTGCGGCTGAGACCGGGAGGGAGACATTCGACGTTGTCGTCAACTGCCTTTGGGAAGGCCGGCTTGCAATCGATCGGCTTGCGGGTATCGAACCAAGCCCCGGCTGGTCTCACCGATATCGCCTTAGCCTGTTCGGCTGCACCGGCCAGCCGGTCGATGTTGTATCATCGGTGATTGCGCTCGGTCCTTTTGGCGACATCAAGAATTATGACGGGCGTCGTTTCTATATCTCATGGTACCCAACTGGCTTGGTTGCGCAAAGCGGCGCATTGACGTTAGCACAACCCGACGAAATCGCCATGAATCGGAGACAGTTCTTCGTCGATGAGGTTCGCACGGAGATCACCAGGTTGATCCCGGACGCCTCTCGCCTCTTCGAAGCGGCACAGACAATCGACATCCGGGGCGGGTTCGTCTTTGCACAGGGGCAAGGCTCTCTCAGCGACCTCGGCGCCACGATTCACCGCCGTGATCTGTTTGGCACTGCCCGGCGCGGCAATTATCTGTCCGTCGACACGGGAAAATATTCGACTGCTCCCTGGCTTGCTGACATGCTGGCAAAGCAACTTTACGGCGTTGGCTGAATGCATGACACACACACCCAGCCCGGCTGGCACCCACGGGTTACGGCTTTGGTGCCGTGCCATAATGCGGCCGCGTTCATTTCCCGCACGCTTGACAGTCTCGCCTCCCAGACATGGCCGAACCTGGAGATATTGATCGGCGAGGACCGCTCGACCGATACCACGCCGCAGATCGTCGCTAAATTCGCCGCAGGGGACCGCAATGTGCGTGTCCTCAACCGGCAACACAATCTCGGGTGGCTAAGGAACACCAACGACCTCATGGCCAGTGCAGAAGGCGAGTTGATGTTCTTTGCCTTCCATGATGACGTTGTCGATCCAACGTATGTGGAAACGCTTGTGCGAGCGTTGCAGGACAACCCTTCGGCGGTGCTGGCCTATAGCGACGTGGAAGTGATCGAGGTCAACGGCGACAGCGCGACCAGCACCTTCGACCGGTTGTCGGGACTTCATGGTAGCCTGTCGCGGGGCCTCGTTATGGCGCAGCAGCCGCATGGCTGGTGGGTCCCCAATCGCGGGCTGTTCAGGGCATGGGCATTCCATCGCAGCGGCGGGATAAAGCCCAACAGCCAAGGCGAATACTGCGCCGACTGGACTTGGCTTCTGCATCTGTCGTTGCTCGGCGCCTTTGTGCGTGTGCCGCAGGTGCTATGTCACAAGTATTATCGCACAGGGAGCATCAGCAAGGCCTGGACCCACCACCGAACCCAACGAAGAGCCCTCAGGGCCGCGGGGCTCAGGGAAATCTGGCACAGCAGCCTTCCCTGGGCGCAGCGTGCGATCCTTCTGACCGCCATGATGACGAGGCCATGGCGATTGCGAAGGCGTCGCAAGGCGGCGCAATTCAGGCGATGAGACCAAGCCGAGCTCCAAGGCGATCACATCGGCGTTGCCGCAGATGACCATTGATCCACGCATCTCAATTTTTTGCGGCGAGTCTAGCCCAGCCACCACCACAATGCCGCGATCACCGCTGCGATGGCGGCCACCGTCAGCCCTAGCATGATGTAGGAGCCCTTGATGATGTCGCGGATGATCTTCTTGATCGTTTCGCGGTCGTTCAGGTTGGGGAAGGGCTCGTTCGGCTGCGCCACGTCGAGAAAATGACAGAGCGGACCCCAGCCTTCACTGACCTTGTAGACCAGCAGCTTTTCCGGCGGTACGGCGGCCTTCACTTCGTCGACATAGCTGACGTAGCGGGCCACCGCCTTGTCGCGGTCGCCCATGACGCCGGCCAGTGTGCGGCCCCAGATGAGCTTGCGCGACATGTCGCCGAACTTCCGGCCAAACGGCGTGAGCCATTCCAGGATCTTGAACTGCCATAGGTTCTCGGTGAAGTAGATCGTATCGATGGTGCTTTCATACCACGCTTCGGCGCCGCGCGGGTGCAGCGTCAGCAGCACCTTGGCGTCGGGATAGGCGGCCATCAATTCCTTCCAGACGCAGCAGCCTGGATTGTCGACGGTGGCCGTATAGTTGGCGAACACGTGGTTCCAATCGTGCTGGGTGCCTGGCGGGCTGTTGGCCACCATGCGCCAGAAATCGAGATGGCCCTTATTGGCCTTGTTCATGATCACTTCCTGCATGTGGTAGCAGGGCAGGCCGAGCTTGTTCAGCGCGGCAAAGGTCGACCATGTGCCGGTGCGGCCGAAACCGGCTCCGATAAGCTTGAGCGTCATTCCCCGATCCCCCCGGTCTTCTTCTTTTCCCGATTACCGCGGTCAGTGAGCACCAAACTGCTCCTGCCAAGGCCGCCGCGCAACGAATTTCTACGTGGATGTCGAGCCGGAGATCGCGTACTTGCGTAGTTGCTAAAATAATGAAAGCCTGTGTGCAGGTGTGGAGATTTGGAGGGAGTCGCCGGGACAGGAACGGTTTCGGCGATCTTGAAGGCTGATGTATTTTGGGCCATTTCTCGTCGGGATGTCAGCGACCACGATCCTTAGCGCGGTCTGGGCCTATATGGCCACCGGTTCGTTCTGGGAGGCGCTTGCCTGGACAGTGGTGACGTTGGTTGTCTTGCAGGTCGGCTACTTCGTGCTCGTCCTGGGGCTGATCTACAGGCGTGAACAAGACGCCGCCGCAAGCGAGGATTCGGTCAACACCTTACCTCCGCTGCGTAGGGATCGCGTCCGGCTTTGAACTCGGCTGGGATGGCGAACCTCGCGGGTCCGCCATCCCTTGCCTAAAGACGTCAGGCGTGGCCGGCCAGCGCGTTCAGCTTGGCGCAGAATTCGGCATGCGGCTTGCTCATCGCGGCGTCCTGGCATTCCTTCATCATCGCGGTCTGGTTCTTCTTCGACATTTTCGCCCAGACCTTCTTCATGGCAGCGTCCGACTTCATGGTCTTCATGGTCTTGTCGGTGAAGAAGGGTGCCATCATCTTCGGCTCGTCGAGAATGCCAGCAAGTGCCGAGCCGGCAATCACGGTGGCAGCCAACACTCCCAGGCAGACAGTTTTGATATTCATGGATCCATCCTCCCCTGTTCCGGCCGCCGGTTTGGCGACAGCTCGTGTTTAATACCATCAGCCCATGGTCATTTAGAGGCTGCTTATATTATTGAACGGTAACGTTTTGGTGAGGGATGCGCTGAAAGCCGCTTCGACCGGTTGGCTACCAGCCTATCCATTCGTGAGCGCCCCAGGCAAGGCCGACAAGCGGCGCCATGAACGCGAAAATGACAAACACCAGCGTGAAGGGGTGCTTGGTCACGGGAGGACGGGGAGCCATGGCGCGATATCCGTGCTGGAAATTTCATCCGGAAAAATACAGGACACCAACGCCATGAAGTCGACATCGTTGCATCCGGTGCAGCCACGCTACGCGCCCCGCTGGAACCGGATGCCGACGCCGGCGTTTTCGTGCCGTGACCCGGTGAGGCGCCACCTCCGCCGGTCCGTTGGTGGCTCGCCCTGCTCCCGGCAGGGCGAGCCTTTTTTGGACGCTCGGCAGGTCCTCGGAACGACACCCGGCTGCAACACGTTAGTTATCGGCAAGGCGGTGTGCGAACCGAACCATCCACGGAAGACGTCTTCGGTCGCCTTTTCAAGGCATGACGTTTTTTGCCTCTGTCAATAACATGTAGAAATTTCTGGCGCACGCAAAGCATATCTTTGCTGACATCCTCACGCTCGGCGCTAAAAGAATGTGGCATATTGTTGGTTATTTGCCATATTTATTTCAAGAAAAGGGATGGAACCTCCGGGTTACGGACGAGTTTTCCTCCAGGGCGGGACTGGAATCGCCAACCATGGAGATTGTCATGAAACGTTATCTTACGAGTGCCGCGGCTGCCATCGTCCTGCTGGGCGGTGCCGGCGTGGCCCTGGCGGACAGCACCGTCGTTGTGCAGCCAGAGCAGGAAACGGTCGTGCGCGAATACATCAAGAGAGAGCCGCTGGCGTCGGTGAACCTGCTCGGCGTCGAACTCAAGCTCGGCTCGCCGGTACCGGACAAGGTCGAACTGCGCGAAGTTCCCAACGTCAGGTACCGCGTGGCAGTGATCAATGACGAGACCGTGCTGGTCGACCCCGATACCCGTCAGGTCGTCGAGGTGCTGCACTGATCCGTCTCACGCATCAAGCAAAAAGCCCGTCACCGATTTTAACACTGGTGATGGGCTTTTTTTATTTTGACGCCGGCCTTCGACAGCTGTCCCGAATCTACTCGGCGGCCAGCTTGTCCTGTGTCTTCGTGTCGAAATCGCTGGCATCATGGCGTTCGTGCAGCTGCATGGCCGGTTCGCCGAAGGCGCGGTTGACCATGCGGCCACGCTTTACCGCAGGTCGTTTGTCGATCGCCTTCGCCCAGCGCTGCACGTTCTTATACTCGTGCACCGAAAGGAAGGTGGCGGAATCATTATACTGCCGGCCGAGCGCCAGCCCGCCGTACCAGGGCCAGACCGCCATGTCGGCGATCGAATAGCCGGTGCCGCCAAGATATTCCACCTCGGCCAGACGGCGGTCGAGCACGTCGAGCTGACGCTTAACCTCCATCGAGAAGCGGTCGATGGCATATTCGAACTTTGCCGGCGCATAGGCGTAGAAATGGCCGAAGCCGCCGCCCAGATAGGGGGCCGAGCCCATCTGCCAGAACAACCAGGACAGGACTTCGGCACGGGCCGGCTGTTCGGCCGGCAGGAATTCGCCAAATTTTTCGGCGAGATAGACCAGGATCGAGCCGGATTCGAAGACGCGCACCGGGGTCTTGCCGCTGCGATCCATCAGCGCCGGGATCTTGGAATTCGGGTTGATATCGACGAAGCCGCTGCCGAACTGGTCGCCATCGTTGATGCGGATCAGCCACGCATCGTATTCGGCGCCCTCGTGGCCAAGTGCCAGGAGCTCTTCCAGCATCACCGTCACCTTGACGCCGTTTGGCGTCGCCAGCGAATAAAGCTGCAGGGGGTGCTTGCCGACGGGCAAATCCTTGTCATGCGTCGGTCCGGCGATCGGCCGGTTGATGCTGGCAAAGGCGCCGCCATTGCCCTTGTTCCAGGTCCATACTTTCGGCGGGGTGTATTCGGTCATGTCGGCTCTCGTATCGTGGAAGGAGGGGCAGGTCACCCATAGCTAGGGCTGCGGAGAGAGAAGTTCAACTTGTGTTGAACTATTGTCAATGCGGGGCGCGACGCATCGCCCTGCCGGGCGTTCGCCCTATGGCCACCGCTTCTCACCCCTTGCAGCATCTCCCCCGTGGCATACCTATAGAAGAAGCCGCCAGGCATTCGCATCGCAGGACAAAATCATGACCATCAATCCCAATCCGCGCTCCGTGGTTGCCGTGCGGGCGACCGTTCCGGAGGACGCGTTTACCGCCGGCGCGCTGGGCACACTCCGGGAAGGCAGCGGGGTCGTCATCCGCGATGACGGGCTGGTGCTGACCATCGGCTATCTCATCACCGAGGCGGAGGAAGTCTGGCTGACCTCGCATGACGGGCGCGTCATCCCGGCGCACGCGCTGGCCTACGACCAGGAATCGGGCTTCGGCCTCGTTCAGGCGCTGGCGCCCACCGGTCTGCCGGCAGTCGCGCTGGGCGATGCCGGCAAGGCCAGGATCGGCGACTCGGTGGTGCTTGCCGACGGCATCGGTCGGGCGGTCGAGGCCAAGATCGTCACCAAGCAGGAATTCGCCGGCTATTGGGAGTATCTGCTCGACGAGGCGATCTTCATCGCGCCGGCGCATCCGTCCTGGGGCGGCGCGCCGTTGTTCAACGCCGAGGGGGCGCTGCTCGGCATCGGTTCGCTGCGCCTGCAGATGAGCCGCGCCGGCGAGGTTGCCGATATCAACATGGTGGTGCCGATCGACCTGTTGCCGCCGATCCTCGACGACCTGCTCACGCGTGGCCACGTGGCCAAGCCGCCGCGCCCGTGGCTCGGCGCGCTCTCGGCCGAAAGCGACGGCAAGGTGGTGGTGATGAGTGTGACCGAGGGCGGCCCGGCGGCCAAGGCCGGCCTTCGCGAAGGCGACATCATTTCCGAGGTCCGCGACGGTACGGTCGATGGGCTCGCCGATTTCTATCGCAAGCTTTGGGAAAGCGGTTCGGCCGGTGCCGAGATCCCGATGCGGGTGGTGCGTGACGGCCGCGAGACCTGGCTGCGCGTCAAGTCCGCCGATCGCGGCAGTTTTTTGAAGAAGCCGCAGCTGCAGTAGCGGCGTTGCATCGATAATGCATCCCAGACTGCTCAAGACCTTTCTTGCCGTGGCGCGCAGCCGCAACATCACGCGCGCCGCCGAGACGGTTCATCTCGCCCAGTCGAGCGTCAGCGACCAGATCCAGTCGCTGGAGGCCGAGCTGGGTGCTGTCTTGTTCACACGCTCGAAATCGGGGCTGGAACTGACGCCGGCCGGTCTGGCGCTGAAGCCCGTCGCGGAAGAATTGCTGCGGCTCGACGGCGAGGCGCGTGCCGCTGTTCAGGAGGCGTCCGGGCAGACCAGCGGCGCGTTGACCATCGGTGCGCTGGAGACGATTGCCTCGGCCCGGCTGGCGCCCTGGCTGCCAGGGTTCCAGGCCAGTCATCCCGACATTGCGGTGCGGATGAAGGTGACCGACAGCGGCACGCTGCTGCGCCAGCTGGAGGACGGCGACATCGATGTCGCCTTCTGCTTCGATCGCCGCGATGCCTCGAAGGGCGGTGCCGATCAACGCTTCGCCAGGCACACGATAGCGGCCGAACCGCTGGTGCTGGTCGCAGCGCCGGGGCAGAACCTGGTTCCGTGCGACCTTGACGCCCTTGCCGCAAAACGTTTCGTGGCGACGGAGCCTGGATGCATCTACCGGCACATGTTCGATACCGCCTTCGCCGAGGCGGGCATCGGTGCCTCGGAACTTGCCGCCGAAGTCGGCAGCATCGGCGCCATTGCCCGGCTGGTGGCGGCCGGCGTGGGGCTGGGCCTCGTTCCACGTCTGGCTGTCAGCGACGCGCTCGAGCGTGGTGAACTGATCGAACTGCCGTGGCCTGGCCGAGCCCAAGCGGCGCCGCTGACGATGATCTGGCGGCGCCGGCGCGTCCAGCCGCCGGCGCTCCGGCACCTGCTTGCCGCCGCGCGCGACACACTGGCGCCGGCAAGCTCCGGTGCCGGCTCAGGATCTGAATCGGCGAACCGCCCCAAGGCCTTGTTTGCAAACAATTCCGGGAAAGCCGTCGTCAGCTAGACCAAGCGATGCCCGCCCTCGACATGCAGCGTCGTGCCGGTCGTAAAACCATTGCCCATGAGGAAGAAAATGGCGTCGGCGATGTCCTCGGGCTGGCCGATCCTGCCGACCGGCAGCCGCTCGGCCATCGCCGCAAGCGTCTCTGCCTTCCTGTCGCCGGCCACCTGCGCCCAAATCCCGGTATCGACCCAGCCGGGCGAGACGGCGTTGACGCGGACCGGTGCGAGTTCTATCGCCAACGCCCGCACCAGCCCTTCGAGCGCGGCATTGACGGCGGCAACGACCGAGCCGCGCGCGGCCGGGCGATAGGCGGCGATGCCGGAAACGAAGGTTATCGAGCCGGTCACGGCCAGCCCTGGCGCGCCGTGCTTGGCGAGCAGCAACGGGCCGAAGAGCTTGCTGTCGACCACGCGTCGCGCCGCCTCGAGATCGAGCTCCGGCAACAGCCGGTAGGCGCCTTCGATGTCGGCGGCGGTGCTGACGATATGGTCGAGACCGCCGATCTCGGCGAACAAGGCCGCGACCTGGTCTTCCCGCGTGATGTCGACAATGGCTGCTTCGAGGGCGGCGGGATTGCCCAGCGCCTCGCGTGCCTGCCGCAGCCTGTCTTCGCCGCGCCCGGCGATGACGACTTTTGCCCCGGCTTCGAGGCAGCGCCTTGCAAGCGCGAGACCCATGCCGGAGCCGCCGCCGACGATCAGGATTTTCTGGTTTGAAAGATGCATTTCGCTCTGCCTTTGCTGGATTGGGACAAGGGCAGGGGATTGGCAGGTCGAGGCGGAAAGCGGAAACGGAAGAAACCGATGGTGTCATCGGAGATGCCGATGGTGCCGGCGGCATATGAGCGCCATCTCAGCGCACCAGCGGGCTGTCCCAGACGACGAACAGCAGTGCTTTCAGTTGGGCAAAGCGCTCCGGTCCGAGTTCGGTGCGCCACTCCTCTTCGATGTCACGCAATATGTCGACCATTTTCGAGAAAGCGGCGTGGCCGCGCTCGGTGGACCGCACCACGCGCGCGCTGCCTTCGCCGTCGGAGCGAAGGAGATAGCCATAGCTTTCCAGACTGCTGAGCAACTGGTTGATCGCCTGCTTGCTCATGCCGGCACGCTCGGCGATCGTGCCGGGCCGCGCGCCATCCGGGCCGGGAAACTGCAGCACCGCCATGTGCGGCAGGCGCAATTCGTCGAAACCGGCGGCGTTGAGCTCCTTGATCAGCCGGCGCTGGATTGCCTGGGCAGGCACGCGCAGCAAGGCGCCAATCAACAGGTCCTCGGTCTTGGTCTGCAGTACTTCGGTGGAGGTGGCCATTGACGATCCGGTAAATTGAGTTTACTGATTGCTAGTAAATGTAATTTACCGGAGGAGTTTGCGCAATGTCATCCATGAATCTTCAGGTCAATCCGGCCGAAGAGACCATCGGCGACAAGATGCTATCGATTCGCTTCCTGGTGACGGGCGACAGTTCGAACGGCAGCATCGCCGCCTTCGAGTTGAAAGTGGCTGGCGGAGCGCGGCTGCTGGCGCCGGCGCACAGCCACGATCACTATGAAGAGACGATCTACGGTGTTGACGGGGTGCTGACCTGGACCGTCGACGGCAAGGCGATCGATGTCGGACCGGGAGAGGCGCTATGCATTCCGCGTGGCGCCGTCCACCGCTTCGACAACAAGGGTGCCGACGACGCAACGGTACTGTGTGTCGTGACACCGGCGGCGATCGGCCCAGACTATTTTCGCGAGATTTTCGCAATGTTCCATGCCGCCGCCGGTGGCCCGCCGGACAAGGCCAGCATGATGGAGATCATGCGCCGCCACGGCCTGACGCCGGCGGCACCGACACCGGCGTAGAGCGCGAGCTCAGCTCCTGGGGCTGCGGCGGCTCTATTCCCGCTCCGCACTCGCGAACACCACCAGATTGCCATCGGGATCGCGCATGCGCATGATCCAGAAATTGTCGGCTTTCTCGATCGGGCCGGGTTCGAGACCTGCATCCACCAGTCGCTGCCGCTCCGGCGCCAGCGGCAGGACGCCGAGCGTCAGCGTCGAGGTGCCGGCTTTTTCCTTGTCCTCGAAGAGCTGCACCTCGGCGCTTTCCGTGAACTGCCATCCGGCAAGGCCGGGCATCGGCCGGCGCAGCGGCGGCTTGCCGAAGAGTCTTTCGTACCAACCGATGCTGGGCTCGAGGTCGGAGCAGCTGACATGGGCAAAAACCGTCTGCACGGCCATCGCGATCCTCCATGGCGATTGCACTCCTGCCGGAACGCGGCGATGGATGGTGCGTTCCGTTGCCTGGCGCAGCGTGCCCCTTACTGCTGACGAAAATTGGTAGTGAACCATGCCATGATGCCGGGAATCGCACGATGCCGGAGGCAAGATGACAGCAACGCTAGCGACAACGACACTGATTGGGCAAGCGCACTGATGGCGCCGGTCAAGGTCGATCCCGACAAGGTGCGGGAATTTCCCGACGCGGCGAGCTTTTACGCCTGGCTCAGCGAACACCACGCCACGGAAACCGAAGTGTGGATCAAGGTGCACAAGGTGGGGTCGGGACTGAAGTCGATCACGCCGAAGGAAGCCATCGATGTCGTGCTGTGCTTCGGCTGGATCGATGCCGTGCGGAAGGGGCTGGACGAGAACAGTTTCCTGCAGCGCTACACGCCGCGCGGCAAAAAGAGCATCTGGAGCAAGATCAACGTCGACAATGTCGCGCGCCTCGTCGAGGAGGGCCGCATGACCGAGCATGGGTTGAGAGAGGTCGAGGCAGCCAAGGCCGACGGGCGCTGGGCGCGCGCCTATGGCAGTGGCAAGGAGATGAAAATCCCCGATGATTTGCAAACGGCGATCGATGCCGAGCCGGCGGCCAAGGCCATGCTGGAAAAGCTCAGCGCACAGAACCGCTTCTCGCTCGCCTTCCGCACCCACAACATGAAGACCGAGGCCGGCCGCAAGAAGAAGATCGAAACCTTCGTGGCAATGCTGAAGCGTGGCGAGACGATCTATCCGCAGGGAAAGAAGTAGATGGCTCAGGCGCCCGAATGCGGGTCGATGCTATAGGGATGGACGGGGTAGCCGGGTCCGATGGCATCGCGTACGCGGTTGGCCCATGCTGCGAACGCCGGATAGCCCGCGAGTGAAAAGCCGCAGTCCCCGGCAAGATGGCTGTAGGCATAGGCGGCGATGTCGGCGATGGTGAGATCGCTGCCGGCGAGGAACGGTGTCTCGCCAAGGCTGCGGTTCATGGCGGCGAGCGTGCGGGCTCCGGCTTCGCGCTTGCCGGCAACCATGGCATGGTTGCGTTCGAGCCGTCCGGTCAGGGTCCAGAAGCGCAGCGAACCGATGACGGGCTCGACATTGTACTGTTCGAAGAACAGCCACTGCATGGCCTTGGCACGCCGATAGCGGTCTGACGGCAGGAAGGGTGTGCCCTCGGCAAGGTAGGCGAGGATTGCATTGGATTCGGCGATGGCGCTGCCATCCTCGAGTTGAAGGACCGGAACCGCGCCTGCCGGATTGAGTGCGAGGAAGGCGTCGGTATGGCTCTCGCCCTCGAAGATTGAGACCAGGTGGCTGTCATGAGGGATTTTGAGCAGCCCGAGCAGGACCCGGACTTTCCAACCGTTCTGCGACGGCAGATAATCGTGAAGCGTGAGCATGACCGGTCCTCTTGATGGATCAACGATCGCATGGCGCGACGCCTGCCGACACCCGATTCCTGCGCAACGAATTCATGCAGTCGGTCGCACGATGGCTGCGATCGTGCTTACGCCGACAACTGACACGGCGGGACCGAGCGCAATAGCCAGACCTTTTGGGCTGCCGTCACTGGTCGAGGTCGACCGGTGTCACGCCGAGGAGCTTCAGAGCGTTGGCGTAGGTCCGGATGCCTTGCGCCTGCTTGCTCGCGGCACAGAACCGGTTCGCCTTGTCCTGGAGCGCCGTTACCTCTGCGATCTGGCCCGCGCTGGCGCCGGGTTCGGCCTTGGTCCGGATGGCTCCGTTGAGTTGAAGACCGAGCCGGCTGCAATATTCGCTGCGGGTGACAGCCGCCTCCGCGCCCGGCTGTGCGACCGCGAGCATGGCAAGCGAAATGCCTGTCACGGCACCCATCCATCCCCGTTGCATTGCAGGCGATATCCCTTGGCGTTGTCCGGCGGCCGCTGTCCGGCCGCCACGGGATCGTTATCGCAGACGATCTTTTCGCCAGTTTTTCCCGGATGTTGAATCTTGTTTCTGGAGTGTGTCTGGAGGCTGGGTTCACACTTCGTCGGCGTCGAACAGCAGCATCGTCAGATCGTCGTCGCCCGGGGCCAATATCCGCCGGTCGGCGGCACAGGCAACGCCGATTTCGCTGGCGAATGCGGCGCGGATGTCATCGAGGCTGTCGAAATACAATGTCCCGACCAGATACGGCATCTCGCCCGCCGAGAGCTTGATCATGGGCCGCCTGCTGACATCGTAGCGCCGCAGGCCGGGGAGCTTCTTGGCGAGCGGTATATGAACGTCGAAATAGTGCCGGTCGAACGCGGCCGGATCGGCCGGGGTTTTGTAAATCACAAGCATCTTGGCCATTGCCGTGGTCCTGTCCTGTTGTTGTCGATGGTCGGGCCGTGCGGGCCGCCAACCCGAAGTCGTTCGACATTGGCGGATTTCGACCGCCGGTCGATTTTTATGTGCGCGGGCAGGGGAGAGCGGCTATGCAGACAGCCGATTTCCCCCGCTGAGGAGATCGGCGCCTCGCGCCCCGTCAGGCATCTGCGGCGCTTCTGCCTCTTCCCCCGGCATCGTCATTCGCGTAAGGGCGCGGGCAAATCCCAATTCCGCATCGATACCCCTTGGAATTCCCATGATCAGACTTGAAAACATCGGCAAGCAGAACGGCCGTCAGCTTGTCTTCATCGAGGCGTCGGCCTCGCTGCAGAAGGGCGAGAAGATTGGCCTCGTCGGACCGAACGGCGCCGGCAAGACGACTTTGTTTCGTATGATCACCGGCCAGGAACAGCCGGACGAGGGCCAGGTGCAGGTCGATCGCGGCGTCACCATCGGCTATTTCAGTCAGGATGTCGGCGATATGGCGGGCCACAGCGCGGTGGCCGAGGTGATGAACGGCGCCGGGCCGGTGAGCGACGTGGCGGCCGAGATGGCCGAACTCGAGGCTGCCATGGCCGATCCAGACCAGGCCGACCGGATGGACGAGATCATCGAACAATATGGCGAGGCGCAGCACCGCTTCGAGGAACTCGACGGCTATGCGCTGGACGGACGTGCGCGCGAAGTGCTGGACGGTCTCGGCTTCAGCCAGGAGATGATGGACGGCGATGTCGGCAAGCTGTCGGGCGGCTGGAAGATGCGCGTGGCGCTGGCCCGCATCCTGCTGATGCGCCCCGATGTCATGCTGCTCGACGAACCGTCGAACCATCTCGACCTGGAAAGCCTGATCTGGCTCGAGCAGTTCTTGAAGGGCTATGACGGCGCGCTGTTGATGACCTCGCACGACCGCGAGTTCATGAACCGCATCGTCAACAAGATCGTCGAGATCGATGCGGGATCGCTCACCGCCTATTCCGGCAACTATGAATTCTATCAGCAGCAGCGGGCGATCGCCGACAAGCAGCAACAGGCGCAGTTCGAGCGCCAGCAGGCGATGCTGGCCAAGGAGATCGCCTTTATCGAGCGCTTCAAGGCGCGCGCCTCGCATGCAGCCCAGGTGCAGAGCCGGGTGAAGAAGCTCGACAAGATCGACCGCGTCGAGCCGCCAAAGCGCCGCCAGGTGGTGAATTTCGAGTTCCAGCCGGCACCGCGCTGCGGCGAGGATGTCGTGACCTTGAAGAACGTGCACAAGGCCTATGGCAGCCGCACCATTTATGACGGGCTCGACTTCCAGGTCCGCCGCCGCGAGCGCTGGTGCATCATGGGCGTCAACGGCGCGGGCAAGTCGACGCTCCTCAAGCTGGTGGCCGGCGCCTCCGATCCCGACACCGGCACGGTGGCGCGGGGACCGAGCGTGAAAATGGGCTATTTCGCCCAGCACGCCATGGAACTGCTGGAAGGCGAGCGCACCGTGTTCCAGACGCTCGAGGACAATTTCCCACAGGCCGGCCAGGCGCCGCTTCGGGCGCTCGCCGGCTGTTTCGGCTTTTCCGGCGACGAGATCGAGAAGAAATGCCGGGTGCTGTCGGGCGGCGAGAAGGCGCGGCTGGTGATGGCGCTGATGCTGTTCGACCCGCCCAACCTTCTGGTGCTGGACGAGCCGACCAACCACCTCGACATCACCACCAAGCAGATGCTGATCGAGGCGCTGTCGCAATATGAAGGCACGATGCTGTTCGTCTCGCACGACCGGCACTTTTTGGCCGCGCTGTCGAACCGCGTGCTCGAATTGACGCCCGAAGGCATCCACACCTATGGCGGCGGCTACACCGAATATGTCGAGCGCACGGGACAGGAAGCGCCGGGCTTGCGGAGCTAATTCGAGTTTTCGTTGGATGCGCGAAGCGCGTCGCGTGATCATGGCGACGCGCTTCTGGAAATGATGGCCTACCTCAGCGAGATGCTCATGCCGCTGAGATCGGCGTTGACCTGCAGGCCCACCTGTCTGCCCGTGAGTTCGAGCTGGGCGCCCTTGTCGTTGGTCATCACGATCACCTGGGCGCCTCTGCCGAGCGCGCCGCCGCCGCCGGCCGCGCCATAGACGCCAGTCACGTCTCGGGCGCGCCTGATGTGGCGCACGGTGCCCTGGAAATAGGTCTTGGAGACGCCGAAGGCGAGGCCGCCCGAGACGCCGCCGATCGAGATCGGATATCTGCGGCCATGGAACGTCAGCGTGCCCTCGCCACCGGAACCGCCGACAAAGAACGCCGCCTTGTAGACGGAGAAGCGGATCTTGCCGCTGTCGGCATGCGCGGCGCTGGCAAGGCTGACGCCCGCTGTGGCGATCACGGCTACGGCGATTGAACGAAATCCGGACGAAATAGTCATGATGGAGCTCCTGAAGGTGGCCGTCGGCAAGAATGTCAGCGTGGCATCAAGTTACAACTGAACAGTCTTGCCCATCATTGGTTCCAAGCGGCGGTCCAAATCTGACCACGGCGCTCTCGCCGGAACACCCGGACAACCGCTGCCCACAATAGTTCAGCCTTAGTAGGCGCTGTTTACGGCCTGCACTGAATCGCGCAGCGCCTTGACGTCCCCAGCGGAGACTGGCTCGGCTTGATTTCCCCAGGCATTTCGGATGTAAGTCGCCACCGCGGCGACCTGATCGTCCGAGAGTTTCCACCCGAACGACGGCATCGACAGCGCGTTCGGAATTGCCGGACCGGACGCGGGATGGCCGCCGTTCAGGATGAGCCGCACGACCGAAAGCGGCTGGCGGGACTGTACGGCAGCGCTGCCTTTCAGCGAGGGGAACATGTTCTTTACGCCGTCACCTCCGAGTTGGTGGCAAGCTGAGCATTGGTCGCCATAGATGCTCTTTCCCGCGCTCATCGCAGTCCCTTGGGGAGCGGACGGCTCCTCGGCGGGGGCAGCCGGCAGCGACTTGAGGTAGATCGCAATCGCCTTCAGATCCGCATCGCTCATTTTGGAGGTGGAATCTTTCACGACCTCAGCCATCGGGCCGTATGCGGTGGTGCGGTTGTTATGGCCGGCCTTCAGGAAGGCGACAATATCCTGATCGCTCCAAGTTCCGAGGCCGGTGCGCTTGTCGCCGGTCAGGTTCGGAGCGAACCAGTTCTGTATCTCGGATCCTTGGTAGCGTTGCGAGGTCTTGTCGGCGCCGAAGACGTCCTTCGGCGTGTGACATGCGCCGCAATGGCCAAGGCCTTCGACCAGATAGGCGCCACGGTTCCAGTCGGCCGACTGGTTCTTGTCAGGCTTGAATTCGCCTGGAGTGAAGAACAAGCGGTTCCATCCTGCCATTGCGATGCGGTGGTTCAACGGCCAGGTGAATTCATTGGGACGCTGCGTCGAGCGCACCGGCTCCAGCGTGCGCAGATAGGTGCGAATGTCATCGACGTCTCCGCGCGTCGCCTTGGTGAACCACGGGTAGGGGAAAGCCGGGTAGAGCCGCCTGCCGTCGGAGGCAACTCCTTCATGCATCGCGCGGTAGAACTGCTCTTCGTTCCAGGCGCCGATGCCGGTCTCCGCGTCGGGGGTTATGTTGGCTGAGTAGATCGTGCCGAAAGGCGTTCCGATCGGCCTGTTGCCGGCGAAGGGTTTGCCGTCGGGCGCCGTGTGGCAGGCCACGCAATCGCCTGCGGCGACGAGCTCGCGGCCGCGCTCCTGTCTGGAGAAATCGCCGATCTGGCCATGCGCGAGCGGACCGAACACCAGCATTCCCGCGCCGATCAGAGCGCCGCTGGCGGCAAGGGTGAGGAGCGCGCGCTGCCTCATGACTGGACCAATGGGCCGGGATGCTTGAGATATTGGTCGCGGATTGCCGTTGCCGCCCATAGGGCAAGCGCGCTCACCGTGCCGGTCGGATTATAGCCGCTGTTATGAGGGAAGGCGCTGGCGCCGACGACGAAGAGGTTCGGCACGTCCCAGTGCTGGAGATAGCGGTTGACCACGCTTTCCCGCCGGTTGACGCCCATGATCGCCCCGCCCGTATTATGCGTGGACTGATAAGGCGTGATGTCGTAGTGCGGGCCGCGTGGCGATTTCTTGATTTCGCGTGGTTTCATAGCGTTTGCGATGTCCACCATCTTGCCCATGGCGAAATCCTGCAGCTTCAACTCGTTCTGCTTGAAATCGTAGGTCATGCGCATCAGCGGGCGCCCGTAGACGTCGCGATAGGTCGGGTCGAGGTCGAGATAGTTGGCCTTGTTGGGCATTACCGACCCCATCAGGGACAACGACATAGAGGTCAGGTAGTTCTTCACGAACGCCTGCTTCCATTTGGCACCCCATTTCGGCGTGCCTTCCGGCAGCAGCTCCGTCTCGATCGGCCTGCCGGTGGTCATATAGCCGCCAATGTAGCCGCCGTGGATGAAGCCGAGGCCGGCATGGTCGAAATTGTCGCCGTTCCAGTCGTCGACGATCATGCCCAGAGCGCCGGCGCCGACGAAGGGATTGAGGAGCTTGTCGTCGAAGAAAACGTCGACGGAAGGGGTGAGCTGGTAGCAGTAGTTCTTGCCAAGCGTTCCTTGCCCGGTCGCCGGATCGTATCTGGTGCCGATGCCCGAGGCCATCAAAAGGTGCACGTTGTGCAGGATGTAGGCGCAGACGATGACGAGCTCGGCCGGCTGCTCGAATTCGTTGCCATGGGCGTCGACATAGGTCACGCCAGTGGCATGCGCGCCGGAACCGTCGAGGTTGATCCGCGTCACCTCGCACTCTGTCCGCAGGGTGAAGTTCTTCCTCTGCATGAGCACCGGCAGGATGGTCGTCTGGGCGCTCGCCTTGGAATAGTTCCCGCAGCCGAATTTCTCGCAGAAGCCGCAATAGGTGCAGGGCGCCATGCTGACGCCCAGCGGATTCGTATAGGCTTGTGACATGTTGCCCGAAGGGCATGGAAACGGGTGCAGTTTCAACGATGCGGCCGCTTCGCCGAACAACATGGGGCCATAAGTCTGCTTCATCGGGGGTGTCGGGTACGGCTTGGAGCGCGGGCCTTCGAAAGGATTGCCTCCGGCCTGTTTCTGCCCCTTCAGATTGCCCGTCTGGCCCGAGATGCCGCACAGCTCTTCCCAACGCGTGTAGTGAGGCTCCAGTTCGTCATAGGTGACGCCCCAGTCCTGAAGCGTCATATCCGGAGGGATCATCGCCTCCCCGTAACGAGCGGCAGTCTGGCGGCGGATTTCGAAATCGTAAGGCAGGAAACGGAACGCCTGGCCGTTCCAGTGCAGGATCGAGCCACCGACGCCGGTACCCGGCAGGAACGAACCGAGGCGTCGCATCGGCAAGGCCGTCTGGTCTGGCGTGTTGCGGAAGGTGAGTGTCTCCTGCGCGGTCTGCTCGAACAGGTGTCCATGGTAACGATAGCGCAATTCATCCTGGATGAAGGACGGCGCGAAATCGGTACTGGTCTCGCGCCAGCTGCCGCGCTCGATCGCCAGCACGTCGTGGCCGGCGGCGGTAAGCTCCTGCGCCATGATCGCCCCGGTCCAGCCGAACCCGACCAGCAGCACGTCGACGCCGGGAAGCCTTTGCGCCATGCCTGTTATCCCGCGCCGTTCCACGCCGGCCTGCCGCGAATGCCGACTGGCGGCTGGTCATAGCGTTCACCGTGCCGATCAACCCAATCCAGGTAGTTGTAGCGCGCGCCCGGGAAGCCCAGCATCTTCCAGCCAGCCATGTCCTTGTTGCCGCCATAGATCGGGTCCGAAAACATCCCTTCCTTGGTGTTTTGCCAAAGCATCTGGAAGAAGGTCCTGGCGTCTGCCCCGCCGAGATCGACCTTGCCACCCTCGAGGTCCGAAAGCATCGCATCTTGCGCTTCAACCGGGAGGTCCGCGAACAGCTTGCCCCCCTGCGCCGACATCGTATGTTCGTCGATCGCCTTGATAGCCGCGCGATAGAGATCGGCGGGCGTCATTCGCGACTGAAAGCCCTGCGTTTTCTCGCCCTTTGCCCACGGGCCCTGCATGTACCAATTGCCCGCGCGGCCATACGCGCCGGCAAGCTGATGGTCTATGAAAAGTGCCACCCCGCACGCCTTGGCGCCGGGACCGAGGTCGTCCTCAGGGATCAGTCTTTCAGTCGCCGACTCCACGAACGCGGCCTCGGCGGGCGTGAAGAAGGCAAACCCAGGGTTTTCGAGCGGCACGGGCGCATCGGCCTGATGCGGCAGCCAGGGGTCGTCGACGCCGCCTTTGATTTCCCGTGCAGCGGCCGTATTCGCGCCGAGCGTCACCGATGCCGCCGCCGAGGCTCCAACTGTCAGGATCTGGCGGCGACTGAAAGTGTTCGCGGGCATGGGAAGCGTCCATCGGATATGACGCTCCAACCTTCGAAATGATGGATTGTTCCCTGGCAGGGCCAATTTACCTTGCCGAACGAATTGAGCGGCGAGGAAACGGCGTTCTGAGAAACCTTCGCCCGTTCTCTCTCAGCCGGCGGCGGGAAGACCGCAACGAAACGAGCCGGCTCTCTGGTCGCGGCGGTCTCGTTGTGGGATGGAGGCGCCCGTGTACTTTCTACGGTGGTTGGCAAGGGGTTTGGGATGAGAATTGTGACGGGGCTTGCATTGTCGGCATTGGCCGCGACGATGGCTGGATGCGCGACCTCTCCGGTCGACTATGGAGCCTCGCTTTCGCAGCAGGACCAGAAATGGGCGACGCCGCAATGCCAGCAAGCCCGGGCGAGGGCTTCGGACTACGCGGTCCGCGAAAAACAGCACCCAGGTTGGGAATTCGTCGCACTTGGCCCCTACGGGTTGGGGATCATAGCGGCCACCAAGGAGCACGAGCAGAAGCAACGAAAGCTGCTCGCCCGCAACGTGCACCTGCAATGTTCGAGCCTTCCCCTGCCGAAGGAGTTACAGGGCGATTTGAGCCCCGCCGGCCCAGACAAGGCGAAATATCCATAACCTGAAAACCGCCACGGATTTGCTTCTAACGTAGCAATCCCTCTGCCTCGAACGTGTCCCAACCTTCGAGCTTTGGTGCATCGTCCTTTCCCGAATTTCTGGTCTTGCGCGCCTTGCCCGTCCGCTTTCCAGCTCGCGTCAGTGCGGCCTTGCCGGCCCCGCGCCGTCTGTTCTCGGACGCTTCCAGCGCATCCTCCTCCCGCCAGGCGGTCGCCAGGTCACGGTCGAGAATGTCCTCGATGTGACGTGGATCGAAGACGTGGAAGGTCACGGCCTTGGATCGCCCGCGCATCTTCACGGTGCGCGTGCCGATGCTTTTCAGGCGACCATCCCTGAGCCATTTGTGACGCTCGCGCGAGGAGATGGCGAGAATGTCCTCCGCCTCTCGCGGAAGCACGGGCAGGGCTTCGATCCCCTCCAGCGTTCTGGAGATCGTTGCCGAGGCGGCCTCGAACGCATCCGCGTCGGTCTGCACCATGCGCAAGACAATGCGGCCCGTCTCGGCCTTGGCAAATTTCCGCACCGTCCACGGCAGCTTGGCTCGAACTTCGCGTTCGATCCCCTTCAGGCGCAAGGAGGAGCCAAGCGTCGCGGATGGTGGCAGCGGCCATTCGGCGACCATTGATGCGGTGCCCGTGCCTTGCTCGGCCCTGCGATCGGGGGCGGTGGCAATTTTCGCCGCGATGCCGCTCAGGATCTTCCGAAAGGAGCCGCGCTTCTTGTGTGCAGGGCTCATGTCTCTTTTTGCGCTCATTAGGTGCCTGCCGTGGAACGATCGTTCGCACGACAGACAACCGAAATCAGGATCAACAGTTCCCCAGGCATGCGCAGGCGGGGGTAGTGCATCAGTTTGAAATCTGCAAACTTAGCCCGCGCTTTATGAGAGATCGCACGCGGGTTCAACCAAGCCAATGATGTGCCATCCAGGCGAGATATAAGCCGGCTATGACCGCATGGATCAGACCGAATGAGCTTTTGGTGACGGGGTCGTGGTACGCTACGCGTCGCGGCCGATAGAATAGCAATTGTCGTTGTGAAACGATTAACATTCGCTCCATCTCGCGGTCCGCTTCCCGTCTCGCCAGTTTCGTATCCAGGAGCTCCTGAGCGTAGAGCTGTCTCGTATGCTCCAAAGCCGAAAGTGAGTTGTCATCAAGCCACCCTTTGAATTTTCCAGGTCTGATGAGGACTTTGGCGTGGGTAAATTCGCGCCGGCGGAGCCTCTCCGTCTTGGCAGCTTCGAAAGCCGCATGCCACTCTTCCCAAGTCGCCGGCATATCATCGGCTCCGGGAAGCTGGCGGATATGAGGATAATCCTTGGCGGTGTAAGCTGGGATAGCCCTGACTTTGCTGGCCATTGCAGTCTCCCCTTGTCCCAAGAAGAGGATGCGACATCCTAGGCTTTGGTGTCCAGATGGCGCTACCCAGCCTTAGCGAGTCCGGTGCCGCTTTTGGCAAACACATCGTCCGGTGTTCCAGCATATTGTGCTGGCTGAATTAGCTAGAAGGCGGTTCCGAACAACAATGGCCAGGCGATTTGCGTTTCTCCTCGTTCGCGACTTCACCCTGTCGCCGCTGTCGCTGTTCATCGACACGCTGCGGCTGGCGGGCGATGAGGGCGACCGCAGCCGCAGGATAGAGTTCGACTGGCAGATCGTCGGCGAACGCGGTCTGCCGATCCGGGCAAGTTGCGGCGTCGAATTGCTGCCGACCGGGGGCATCGGCAATCCCGAGGATTTCGACAATGTCGTCGTGGTCGGCGGCCTGCTCGACACCAACCGCAGCCTGAGTTCCGAAAAGGAGGCCTTCCTGTTGCGGGCAGCTGGGAAGGGGGTGCCGCTGACGGCGCTCTGCACGGGAAGCTTCGTGCTGGCGCGCTACGGCCTGCTCGACGGCTACAGCGCCGCCGTCAGCTGGTTCCACATCAAGGACTTCCGCAGCCGGTTCCCGGAGGTCAACGCTCACGCCGACAGCCTGTTTTCCGTCGACCGGGGCCGCTCGACATGCGCGGGCGGCACGGGTGCCGCCGACCTCGCGGGCCATTTCGTGTCCCAGTTCATCGGCCAGAAGGCGGCGGAAAAGGCCGCCAAGATCCTGGTGCTCGACCGCATCAGAAGCAGCAGGGACGTGCAGCCCGTTGGCGACCTGTTTCCGGAGGCGTCGAGCCGGGCGGTGAAGCGCGCTTTGCTGTTGATGGAGAGCAACCTCCAGGAGACACTGTCGGTCGCCGAGATCGCGAGCCGCCTGAACTGCTCGCGGCGCCAGCTCGAACGGCTCTTCGGGTTGGAACTCGGCATCGGCCCGATGGCGGCGTATCTCGCGTTACGAGTGCATCATGCGAAGTCGCTGCTCGAAGGCAGCGACCTGCAGATCGGCGAAATCGCCTACCGCTGCGGCTTTACCAATGCCGGTCATTTCAGCCGCGTGTTCCGCCAGCAGATCGGCATCACGCCGACCCATCTCAGGCATCCAAACCGCATGCCAGGCGGCGCGGCGAGGCTATGAAGTCCGCTACGTGCGGCGCCTATGAAATCCGCTGCCCGCCCTCGTCGAGCAGAACGCAGCCCTCGGCATCGAATCCGAGGTCGGCCGTTTCGCCTTCGCGAAGGACGCGGCCGGTGATCGGCGCGTTGGCGCGGAGGTTGGTCTTGCCGCCGATGTCGATCTCGTAGATTGCGCTGCCGCCCAGATACGAGGCCGAGACGACGCGGCCAGTGAGCCGGTTGGCGCTCGCTCCGGCACCGACCGAAAATTTCTGCGGCCGCACCACGACAGTGACCTTGCTGCCGTCGCCGAGCGGCCTTGGACAGGTCACGTTGATCGTCTGACCGGTGCCAAGCACCACCGCTGCCGTCCCTTGGCCGGACCTGCTCACGGTCCCGGCAAGCATGTTGGCCTTGCCAAGGAAGTCGGCGACGAAGGCCGTGGCCGGCGTCTCATAGACCTCCTCCGGAGTACCGATCTGCTCCACGGCGCCCGCGTTCATCACCACGATGCGATCCGACATGGAGAGCGCTTCTTCCTGGTCGTGCGTGACGAAGATGGCGGTGATGCCGGTTTCCTTCTGGATCTTCTTGATCTCGACGCGCATCTCCTCGCGCATGTTGGCGTCCAGCGCCGATAGCGGTTCGTCCAGCAGCAGCACCTGCGGCTCGAAGACGATGGCGCGGGCAAGCGCGATGCGCTGCTGCTGCCCGCCCGACAGTTGCGACGGCAGCTTCTTCTCGCTGCCCGGCAGCCGCACCATTTCGAGCGCCTTGCCGACCTTGCGCGCGATCTCGGGCTTCGGCACGTTGCGGTACTTCAGGCCGAAGGCGACGTTGTCGAACACGTTCTTGTGCGGGAACAGCGCGTAGCTCTGAAAGACCAGCCCGATGTTGCGCTTGTAGATCGGGACGTCGTCGACACGCCGCCCGTCGATCATGATCTGGCCGCCCGAAATATCGACCAGGCCGGCGATGGAGCGCAGGATCGTGGTCTTGCCGCAGCCCGAGGGCCCGAGCAGGGTGACGAAGCTGCCCTTGCGGATCGAGAGCGAGAAATCGCGCACCGCGACGAACTTGCCATAGGCGATGTCGATGTCGCGGAACTCGACCGCCGGGCTGTTTGCCTCGGCGGCCGCGCTCGCGCCGGCTACCCCGGCCAGGACAGGCCGGGGATGGAGTGTCGTGCCTTGGCTTTCAGGCACCTTTGGAGATCCTGTTCCACTGCTTGGTCCAGGCGTCCTCGTTGGTCGCCCAGTAGGTCGGATCGGCGAAGGTCAGCGACTTCATGGTGCCGGTCTTGTCGAATGCCGGCAGCTTCTCGATCTTCTCGGTCAGCTTGACCTTGTTCGGGTCGAGCGACGGGGGATAGCTCTGGCCCTCGGCCACCGCGATCGAGGTCGCCGGGTCAAGCATGAAGTTGATCAGCTCTTCGCACTCGGCCATGGGCGAGCCCTTCAGGATCAGCATATCCTCCATCCAGGCATAGGAGCCGGCCGGATCGAGATAGCCGATCGGATGGCCCTGGTCCTGCAGCGCGGCGACGCGGCCCGACCACGCGTCGGTCACCACGATCTCGCCCTTGGAAAGCAGGTCCATCAGTTCCGCGCCGGAGCTCCAGAACTTCTTGGCGAGGTCGCGCGTCTCGCGCACCTTGGCCCAGATGGCGTCCATGTCCTTGAGGTTGTTGGGGTCCTGCCCGGTGGCGAGCGCCGCGTACCAGACGCGCGTCGTCATGTCGGAATAGCCGCCGACCTTGCCGGCATATTTCTTGTCGAGCAGGAGCCCGGCGCCCTTTTCCTTGGCTTCCTCCGGCGAGATCACCTTGGTGTTGTAGGCGATGCCCGTCGTTCCGTAGTCGTAGGGCACGGCCGAAAGCTTTGGCGTCAGCTTGCGGAACGGCTCGATCATCGGCTGCAGCACATTGGCCATATTTGGAATGTTGGCCTCGTTGATCTCCGAGGTCAGGCCGCCATTCACATATTTGATGTAGTAGTTGACGCCGGAAGAATGGATGACCTGGTAGTCGCCGGGCTTGGCGGTCTTGATCTTGGTGATGATCTCGTCCTCGTCGCCGAACGTGCCCTGGACCACCTTGATCTTGGTCTTGGCCGTGTAGGGCTGGAAGGCGAACTTGTCGATCGCGTCCTGCACCGTGCCGCCCCAGCCGTCGAAGCGAACCTCCTGGACCGCGGCGAGCGCCCGGCCCATCCACGGCATGGAAAGGCCCGCCGATGCCGCCGCGGCCGCGGTCAGCGTCAGGAAAGTGCGGCGGCTCAGGTCGCCATTGGCATATCGATCGTGCAGCCGTTCCAGCCGCTTGGTGGTGGTGATTTTCATTGTGTTTCCTCCTTTGGTTCGCCACGTCTTCTCAG
This sequence comes from Mesorhizobium sp. ES1-3, assembly GCF_020164795.1. Taxonomy (NCBI): domain Bacteria; kingdom Pseudomonadati; phylum Pseudomonadota; class Alphaproteobacteria; order Hyphomicrobiales; family Phyllobacteriaceae; genus Mesorhizobium; species Mesorhizobium sp. ES1-3. The sequence continues at coordinate 188,437 of NZ_JAIUGW010000008.1, read as the reverse complement.
TTTTGTCAGGCTTTGCAGGATCAGGCCTCCGATGAGCGGGATGCCGACGGTCACCAGGATCATCACGGTGCCGAGCGCGTTGATTTCCGGGCTGATCGAGATCTTGAGCATGGAAAGGATCTGGGTGGGCATGGTTTCGACGCCGGCCGGCCGCCAGAACAGGCTGGCCGAGGTGTTGTCGAAGGAGATGGTGAAGGCGAGCAGGGCGCCGCCCACCACGGCCGGGATGAGCAGCGGCAGCGTGATCTCGCGGAAGGATGAAAAGCGCGACGCGCCAAGCGATAGTGCCGCCTCCTCATAGACGCGCCGGATGCCGATCATGCGCGCCTGGGCGATCAGCACCACATAGGGCACGGCAAGCAGGATATGGCCGAGCACCAGGAGCAGCATGGTTCGCGGCTGATCGACGGCCTTGATCAACACCAGCAGGCCGACGCCCAGGATGGTTTCGGGCACCAGTGCCGGCAGGATGACCAGCGTGCTCAGCGCCTGCTTGCCGCGAAATTCGAAGCGGACCAAGGCAAACGCCGTGGTGACGCCGATGGCGGTGGTGACGATCGCCGTGACCAACGCGATCCACAAGGAGGTGCGGAAGGCGGCCAGCACCGCCTCGTTGGCCATCAGCTTGCCGTACCATTGCAGGCTGAAGCCGGTCATCGGGAAGCCGCCGAACATCGAGGCGTTGAACGACAGGATGACCGTCGCCACGATCGGCGCGAACATGAAGATGTAGACGCAGACCGTGACGACGCCGGTCAGCCGCCAGGCCCATCTGCCTTCCTGCTTGCGCCGCGTTCCTCTCATCCTCCAAGCCCCGTCATCCGCCCAGCCCCTTGACGATCTGAGACATGCCCATGTAGCGTGTGTAGACGGCGGCGAAGAAGCCGAGCACGACGAACAGCACGATCGAAAGCGTGGCGCCCATCGGCCAGTTCAGCTCACCCATGATGGTGTCGTAGATCAGGTTGCCGAACAGCGCGTCGCGGCCCGAACCGAGGAGCTGCGGCGTCACATAGCTGCCGGCTGCCAGCACGAAGCAGAGCAGCAGGCCCGCCGCCAGGCCGGGCAGCGACAGGGGCAGCGTGACCTCGCGGAACGCCTGCGCGCTCGTGCAGCCCATTGAGCGAGCCGCCGAAATCAACGTGCGATCAATGCTTTCCAGGCTGACATAGACGTTGAGGATCATGTAGGGCAGCAGGAAGTGCAGCATGCCCAGGATGACCGCGCCTTCATTGTAGAGCATCTGCAAGGGCTCATGGATGATGCCCATTTTGAGCAGCGCGACGTTGATGACGCCCTGTTCGCCCAGGATGTTGATCCAGGAAAAGGTGCGGATGGTGAAGCTGATCCAGAACGGCACGATCAGCAAAAGCAGCAGCAGCCATTTGTGCTTGAAGGTCGTGGCCCAGATGAAATAGGCGGGGAAATAGCCGAGCACTCCGCAGAGCAGCGCCGTCATGGCCCCGACCCTCAACGTCTTCAGGAGGAAGCCGTGATAATAGCTGTCGGTGAGGAATTCGTGCCAGTTCGCCGTCGTCAGCGCGCTCGTTTCCACGCCGGCGGTGACGAAGGTGAAAAAGGTGTAGGCGCCCATCACGGCGATCGGCAGCACCAGGAAGAAAATCAGCAGCAGGAGCACCGGCGCGACGAGCATCCAGGCCAGCCGTGGATCATACAATGTCCATCGTCGTTTCATGAGCACCCGGACGTCCGCGCTTTCTTTGAAGCGCTGTTTTGTTCCCGAGGCCAAGATTGGGTGATTGCAGGCGCGATGTCTACACCAGGCGATTGAGCCAGTGGACTTCAGCTCGTCGCCGGCTGCGACAGACGTCGAATTCTTGAAGGCGGCGTCGCTGCGTAGCGCCGCCTCGTGACCCGATCGACAAACCTGTCGACGAGGGCTGGCCGGCGCTCCTCAGCCCTTCGAGATACCCCGCGCGATCAGCCGGGCAAGGCGCTCGGAAAACGCCCTGGCATCCGCGGGCTTGTCGCCGTCGAGCACGCGCGCCTCGTCGTAGAGAAGGTGGGCGGCATCGTCCTTGAAGGCCTTCTCGTCGTCGCCGAGGCCGGCGAGCGCGAGCACGCGCTCGTGGCGGGGGTTGATTTCGAGGATCGGTTTGGCCGTCTTGTCGAGGCGGCCGGCGGCGTTGAGCAGCCGCTCGAACTGGCGGTCGGGACCATGTTCGGGCGCGACCAGGCAGACCGCGCTTTCGGTCAGGCGGTCGGAAGGCTTGACGTCTGACACGGCGTCGCCAAGCGCCGCCTTGACGAAAGCCAGGAAGCCATCGACTTCGGGCGTCGCCGCCGTGTCCGGCTTCTTCGCATCATCGAGCAAGGGAATCTCGGAGAGTTCGGCCACCCCTTGCGTAACCGACTTGAACGGCTTGCCGTCGAATTCCGGCGCCATCGACGTCCAGAAACTGTCGACGGGGTCGGTGAGCAGCAGCACCTCTATGCCGCGTGCCCGAAAACCTTCGAGCTGCGGCGAGGCTTCGAGCCGCGCGCGGTCGTCGCCGGCCATGAAGAAGATCGCCTTCTGGCCTTCCTTCATCGCCGAGACATAGTCGGCAAGGCCGCGCCAATTTTCGCCCGAGGCGGTCGAACGGAAGCGGGCAAGCTTCAGCAACTGCTCGCGGCGTTCATGATCCTCGTAGAGCCCTTCCTTGAGGACGACGCCGAAATTTTCCCAGATTTTGGCATAGGTCTCGGCCTCGTTCTCCGCGAGCTTTGAGAGATCGCCGAGCACGCGGTTGGTCAGGCCCTTGCGGATCGCGGCCAGCAGCGGGCTTTCCTGGATCATCTCGCGCGAGACGTTGAGCGGCAGGTCGGCGGAATCGACCAGCCCGCGCATGAAGCGCAGGTAACGCGGCAACAGATCGGCATCGTCGGTGATGAAGACGCGGCGCACATAGAGCTTGATGCGGCCCTTGCGGTCCTGGTCGAAGAGATCGAAGGGACGCGAGCTTGGCACGAAGGCGAGCACGCTGTATTCCTGCCGGCCCTCGGCGCGGAAATGGATCGTGGCGGCCGGCTCGTCATACTGGCCGGCGACACTGCGGTAGAAATCCGTGTATTCCTCGGGCTTGATCTCGCTCTTCGGCCTGATCCAAAGGGCTGTGCCGTCGGCAATGTCGCGCGCTTCGGCGCCGGGCTTCTCGATGAGCGTGATCGGCACCGGCACATGGCCCGACTGCGACTTGGCCAGTTGCTCGAGCCGGTAGGATCCGGTGTAGGACACGGCGTCGTCCATGAGATGCAGCACGACGCGGGTGCCGCGTTTGGGTGCGGCTTCGAGCGGGGCGGGCGCGATCTCGTAGGAACCCTTGCCATCCGACGACCAGCGCCAGGCTTCGTCGCTTCCCGCCAGGCGGCTGATCACGTCGACGCGGGTTGCCACCATGAAGGCGGAGTAGAAGCCGACGCCGAACTGGCCGATGAGCTGCGTGTCTTCGGTGCCGGACCCGACGCGCTCGATGAAGGCGCGCGTGCCCGAGCGCGCGATCGTGCCCAGGGCCTCCGTCATGTCGTCGCGGCTCATGCCGATGCCGTTGTCCTCGACGGTGATCAGCTTGCTGTCGGGATCGGCCGATATCGAGATTCGCGGCTTGGGATCGTCGACCAGCAACTCCGGACGACTGACTGCCTCGAAGCGCAGCTTCTCGCAGGCGTCGGCGGCGTTGGAGATCAATTCGCGCAGGAAGACGTCCTTATCGGAATAGACCGAGTGCACCATCATATGCAGCAGCCGCGAAACATCCGCCTCGAATGCCTTGGTTTCCGTCGCTTTTGTGTCTGTCGTCATTGCCGAGTTTCCCACGCTGTTCATCCGCCCGTCGCGCCATGGCGCGTCCGGGACTTCCTTTCAACCATTTTCAACCGTGCTGGCAACGGCGTTCAGCAAGGCCAGCGCGCCGACAATATCGTAATGGGGTGCGGGGGTGACAAGGGGGGCAAGAATCGGCGTCGGCGCCGAAGTTTCCAATCTCCCCACTTGTGGGGGAGATGGCCGGCAGGCCAGAGAGGGGCGCTGTCCCGCCGACATCTCAGCCGACCCCGTGCTGCTCCCAGGTTTTTTGGTAAGCCGAGATCCTTCGCGCCCCCCTCTGCCCTGCCGGGCATCTCCCCCACGAGGGGGGAGATTGGCAGCTTCCGCGCCCTACTTCCCCGCCATGTGGTCGGCAAGCGTCTGTGCCTGGGCGAGCAGTGCGGGGAAGACGGGGTTGTCGGGCAGGTTCTTGCCCATGCAGGCGCGGAAGTCGCTGTCGCCCTTTGCCCAGGCGGCGTCGGCGGCATCGGATGTATTCTCGTCGCTGTCGCCGGTGGTTTGCTTGATCAATTTCTGGGCGGCGGCATCGGCGGCGGTCCAGACCGCGTCGCAGGCCGCGATTTTCGGGACGGTCGCGGGCGCCTCGGCGATCATGACGCTGTTGCCCTTGACGACCGTGACGACGACCTCCTGGTCGTAGTTCGGCCCGACATCCTGTGCCCAGCCGCCGAGGCGGGCGATCGCCATGTCGGCGCCGTCCGGCTTCCTCAGGGTAAAGTCGAGCGTGCCGGTGAACGCGGCATCGCTGCCGATGGCCTGGGTGTAGAAGGCATCGAGTTTCAGCGCCGCGTCGAAGTCGGTGGGCAGTTTGAGATCGGCGTCGGTCTCGGCGGCGCGTGACCGCAGCCAGCGCTCGACCAGCCCGCGCGTCGATACCACGATGCTGGGGCCGTCCTCGGTGCCGTGTCGCAGCCCGTCCAGCATGCCGAAGCCGACATCGGAGGAACTGAGGCTTTCGATGTTGATCGTGCCGGCCGCCGGAAAACCCTGGACCGTGAAAGGCCCGAGAAGCGCGGAAAGGCGCTGTTCGAGATCGGCGCGGGCCTTCTCATTGGCCGCATCGAGCGTTTCGACAGGGGCGTTCGCGCTTTCCATCGCGGCGATGGCCGATATCGCCTTGTCGCGCGCGGCGATGTAGTCGTCCTCCGGCGAAGCCGCATAGGCCGCACCGCTCGCCAGCGCGAACACCAAAGTCCAGACCAGACGCATCGCGGAACCTCCGTTTTTACAAGCTCTTCGCGTGGCTTGGTGGCGATTGTGCGGCGGTGAGGCCTGGCGAGGCGTGGCAGATATCGGGGCACCAGGACAGCCTTCGCACGGCCGGACGCCGTCATATGAAGAAGGACGATGAAACCTTCCGATTTCCACGCCGTTATGGCCGTTGTGGCAGACATCAAACCCAAACCGAAGCCGGCCGGCGGCGCCAAGCCAAACGGTGCCAGGAAGCCCCACCGGCGGAAGGCACCCGATGTCGAGGTCGCATCCGAAGTCGTGGGCGAGGCGCCGCCGCCGCCAGCGGCGGCGGAACCCGATCCGCAGCTGAGCCCCGAACAGGCCGAGCAGGCGCGCAAGAAATACCTGCTGAAGCGTTTCTGGATCAGCGCGCGCGGCTACTGGAGCCGGCGCGGCGACAAGCTCGCCTGGCCGTGCACGATCGGGCTCCTGATCCTGATCTGCGTCAATGTCGGCTTCCAATACGGCATCAATGTCTGGAACCGCGCGATCTTCGACGCCATCGAACAGCGCAATGCGCCGACCGTCTATTTCCTGAGCGCCGTGTTCGTGCCGCTGGTGCTTGGAAGCGTCAGCCTCGTCGTCGCGCAGGTCTATCTGCGCATGACGATCCAGCGTCGCTGGCGCTCCTGGCTCACCACATCGGTCATCGGCCGCTGGCTCACCAACGGCCGCTACTACCAGCTCAATCTCGTCCGCGGCGATCACCAGAACCCGGAGGCCCGTATATCCGAGGATCTGCGGATCGCCACCGAATCGCCCGTGGATTTCGTCTCCGGCGTCCTCAACGCCTTCCTGGCGGCCTCGACCTTCATCGTCGTGCTGTGGACGATCGGCGGCGCGCTGACGCTGCCGATCGGCGGGGCGAATATCACCATTCCAGGCTTCCTCGTCATCACCGCGGTCATCTATGCCGCCATCACTTCCACCTCGATGGTGGTCATCGGCCGGCATTTCGTCGAACTCTCCGAACAGAAGAACCAGGTGGAAGCGGAATTTCGCTACACGCTGACGCGCGTGCGCGAAAACGGCGAGAGCATTGCCTTGCTCGGCGGCGAGGAGGAGGAGCGCAGCGGCATCGACAGGACCTTCGCCGGCGTGCTGAAGCGGTGGGCGATGCTTGCTGGCCAGCACATGCGCACGGCGCTGGTCTCCCAGGGGTCGAGCCTGTTCGCGCCCGTGGTGCCGGTACTTTTGAGCGCGCCAAAATTCCTCGATGGCTCGATGTCGCTTGGGCAGGTCATGCAGGCGGCATCGGCCTTTGCCATAGTGCAGGGCGCGTTCGGATGGCTGGTCGACAACTACCCGCGTCTCGCCGACTGGAACGCCTCGGCACGGCGCATCGCCTCGCTGATGATGTCGCTCGACGGGCTCGAGCGCGCGGAAGAAAGCGACGCGCTCGGACGCATCAGTCATGGCGAGACCAAGGACGATACGATGCTCAGCCTGAACGATCTCTCCGTGTCACTCGATGACGGCACCGCCGTGGTCAAGGAAACCGAGGTCGTGATCCAACCTGGCGAGCGGCTGCTGGTGGCCGGCGAGTCCGGTACGGGCAAGAGCACGCTGGTGCGGGCGATAGCGGGGCTGTGGCCGTGGGGCGGCGGCAGCGTCGATTTCCACCCCGGCAAGCGCTTGTTCATGCTGCCGCAGCGTCCCTACATTCCCTCGGGCACGCTGCGCCGGGCGGCCGCCTATCCCGGCGCCGCCGATGACTGGACGGTTCCACAGATCAGGGCCGCCCTCGACAAGGTGGGGCTCGGTTATCTCGGCGACCGGATCGACGAAGAGGCGCCATGGGACCAGACCCTGTCGGGCGGCGAGAAGCAGCGGCTGGCCTTCGCGCGGCTCCTCCTGCACGCGCCCGATATCGTCGTGCTGGATGAGGCAACGGCGGCACTCGACGAGAAGAGCCAGGACAGGATGATGGAGACCATCATCCAAGAACTGCCCAATGTGACCATCTTGAGCGTGGCGCACCGGGCCGAGCTGGAGGCGTTCCACAGCCGCAAGATCACGCTCGAGCGGCGCAGGGGCGGCGCCAAGCTCGTCAGCGATATCGATCTTGTCCCGCGCAGGCGCAGGGGCTTGCTCAGCCGCGCCTTGTGGGGTTCCGGTGGGCGGGCGGAAAAGCGCGGCGCCGCCCGTAAGAAGACTTGACGGCCGTCCGGTGAGTTCTGATTTCAGCGCGAGGGATGGCCCGGCGGCTCTTCCGTCAGGCGCGCAATTCCTCCCTATGTGCCTTCGCGAGGTCGGCCATGCTGTCGAAGCGGAAGTTCACTTTCGGCATGTCGCCGGGATGCATCGTGGCGCCAAAACCCTGATCGGCGTGCCGGCGGTGGATCCAGCATGATGCGAGGCCCAGCCGGTTGGCGACGGTGTGATCGTGGAACAGGCTTTCGGCCGTGTGCAGGACTTGCTTGTCGCCAATCCCGAGCGTCGCCAGCTTTTCGAGCATATAGTCGAAATTCCGAGGCGACGGCTTGTAGGAGCCGATGTCCTCCGCCGTGTAGATCGCATCGAAATCGACGCCGAGTTTCCTGTTGCTGAAGGAGAAGCTCGTATTGTCGACGTTGGAGAGAATGACCAGCCTGTAGTGCTGCTTGAGGTATTGCAGGGCGGCTGCGGTGTCGGCAAAGGCCGGCCAGTCCTTCACGCTTTGGCCATAGGCGATGCATTCCTCCGGCGTGGCCACGACGCCCCATTCCTCGGCGAGCCGCTTGTAGACGACGGCCAGAAGGTCGCAATAGCGTTTTTGGGGCGTCCAGTTCTGCTGGCTGGATTCATGCCTTGCATGCGCCTGCAGGATATCGTCGCGGCTCAGGCCGCGGCCAACCCGCCCGGTCAGCGGCTTCAGCGCGTCGATCATGCCGGATTCCCAATCTATGAGGGTGCCGTAGCAGTCGAAGGTGAGGGCCTTGAAATCAGTCAGCTTCATCGGGTTCATTCCCTTGGGTTGGATGGTTGGTTTGGTGCGGGATCACGATCAATCGGCCGGTTGCCCGGCGGGCTGCCCGACCGGGCTCGGACCTGCCTTCGATGCGGTGCCGCGCGACGACGTCAGCCAGACGCCGAACAGCGTCACCGCAAGGCCGAGAACCATCGCCGATGAAAGCGGCTCGCCGAAGAGCAGCCAGGCCCAGAGCATCGTCACCGGTGGGCTGAGATAGATCACGCTGCTGACCTGGGCGGCGCTGTAGAGCCGCAGGCTCACATAATAGACGCCGTAGCAGAAGAAGGTCGAAAACAGCACCAGCCACGCGATGCCGCACTCGAACCGGCCATCGAGGGGCGGCATCAGCCCGCCATTCCAGCCGGCGCAGGCGGCAAAAAGCATCGCCGCCGTCAGGCATTGGATGCACAGGCTCTGGTGGATGGGCATGTCGATCGTCCCCATCCGCTTCTGCAGCACGGTCGCCAGGGCAAAGACCATCATGGAGGCGATGGTCACAATATATGCCCAGGCCGGCGCCGTTCCGAGGCTGAGGCTGTTCAGCGAGACGATCAGCACACCGAGCACACCGAGCGCCGTTCCGGTCCATTGCCTCGATGTCAGCCGGTGACCCAGTATGGGCTGCGAAAGTGCCGCGATGGCGAGGGGGACGAGGTCCGAGATCAGGGCGACGAGGCCGGTCGGCACGCGCTGGCCGATGGCGAGCGCGAAGCCGCCGAGATAGAGGAACATCATCGCCACGCCGAACGCAATCTGCTGTATCAGGGCGCGTGCGCCGATGCGCGGCCCGACCATGAGCGCGAAGGGCAGAAGGACCAATCCCGACATCAGGGTCCGCCAGAACAGGACCAGCATGACATTGGCGCTCTCGCTGGCGTAGCGGATGCCGACGAAGCCGGAACTCCAACTAACGACAAGCGCGGCCGCCATGAGCGGCCAGAGCAGGGGCTGATGTTTCGGGAGCGTCATGCGGTCTCTACGTTGAATGGGTGCCGGGGCGGACTTATGGCGGCACGCACGCGTTTGCACATGACAAATTTCGATGCATCCATGAAATTGCCACGAAATCTGGCATATTCATTTGCGCGAAAACCGGTTGCGCGCCAGGAACTGGAGCGCCGCTTTCGTTTCAAACGAGGATTGTCATGGCTGGAGTGATGAGCCGACGCCTGGATGTCGATGCCTTGCGGGCGATGGTGGCGATCGAGAAACATGGCGGCGTCACCCGTGCGGCCGAGGTGCTGGGCCTGTCGCAGTCGGCCGTCAGCCACAAGATCAGGCGGCTGGAAGCGAGCCTCGACTGCGAAATCCTCAGCCGCAAGGCCAATGCGCCGATGTTCACCAGTTCAGGGCAGGATCTGCTGGGCTATGCCAGGCGCATCCTGGGCATCCATGACGAGGCGATCCTGAGCCTGTCGAAAAGCACGCTGCAAGGCAAGATCGCGTTGGGGATGACCGAGGATACGACCTGCACGGACCTGTCGCGCATTCTTGGGCGGTTTCGCCGGCTCCATCCCGAAGTGAGTGTGCGCACGCAAGTGCGCATGAGCCTTGCCTTGCAGAAGCTGCTGGGCGAGGGGGCGCTCGACGCGGCCATCATCCAGGTGTTCCAGCACGAGGTCCGGCCCACCGACATCCTGCTCTTCCGCGAGAGCCTGCATTGGGTGAAGTCGCCCGAACTGATCCTGGCGAAAGGAGACCCGGTCCCGTTCCTGTCCTTCGACGACAACTGCTTCTATCGCCGTTGGGGCCTCGATCTCGGCCAGGACGAGGGAACGGTGTTCGAGATCGTGTTCGAATGTTCGAGCGCGGCCGGCATCATCGCCGGCGTGACCTCCGGGCTCGGCGTCGCGCTGCTCAGCCAGCGGCATCTGCAGCCTGGCATGGAGATCGTCGACAAGCAGTTCCCCAAGCCTCCCGACCTGGCCTACGTCATCCGCCGCGCCCGCAACCCCCGCAACCCCGCGCTGGAGACGCTGGTGCGGGAGATAGAGGCCGAGGTGCGGCGCCACGGGACGCTGCAGATCGCGGTGTGAGTGCGAGAGGCTGCCGCCGGACATACTGTGAACGCCGGCTTAGGCCGCTCTGACGGGCAACGAAGTCTCGTTCTTTTCGTTCTTGAGGCGACCAATGCCGGGCGTCTGCTTCGCGCCCCATCTAGGATTCAATTTCGCCGTCGCCCGAAAGCGGACATTTCTGGCGCGACAAGCACCGGAGATCGAGATCGCGCCAGGAGCCGGTATGCCGGCAGCGACGGCGCACCCGCCAGCCGCGGACCTGGTAAAGGGCCGGTACCGCCGCGAGAATATTGCGCCACTTATGGGTCCAGGATCAGTGGAGCCTACGCCGAAGCGCCTCCTTGACGGATCTCTTCCAACCTTCGCAGGTGTGGCTTGGTAAAGCGACGGCGGTAGTAGACACTTGCCAGCAGGGAGGACCAATATTTCCTTCTCAATCCGATGAGGCCAAGGATAATCTTCCGGGCACGGACGGATTTTGTAGCCGCCGTCGCCGCAGGAACATTCGATCCCGACATGATTCTATAGGAATTGAAAACCTCCGCAAAAGGGACGCGCTTGTAGCGCCAGGGCTTAGCCGATCCAGCATAGTGGATCACCTTGGGAAGCCGCCGTTCGCTCTGGACGTACCGCTCTGAAAAGAAGTTCCATTCCCTGGCCAGGTAATGAACTCGCCCGCGCGATACCGAATTTAAGACCGTCTGGTCCAGGTACCGCGAGCTTACGGTTTCCTTGGCTTTTGCAAAGATCCTATCCGCAATGCCTTCCCTGCGCCATGCGTCGAGGTTGATAGCCAAAACGCCCGAGTTGATGTATTCGTCCCGAACCAAGCCTACGTCATCAAGCTCTTCCTGCTCCACGAAACCGTCGACCACGCCGGCGACCAAATTGTCGCCCAAGTCCACCGACCAGAGGTCGCGGAGATCTGACACCACGAGCGTATCCGCATCCAGGTAGATGGCCTTGTCGCAGTCGGGCAAGATCTCGGGAATGAGAAGCCGGGCATATGCAGCAGCCGTCAGTTTTCCTCTCGTGGGCAGATTAGAAATCCGGTCGCAGTCTGCTTGGACCAGCTCACAATCAATTCCATTTCTTTCACAAAAGCGACGAAATTCTGCCGCGCTGGCGAGCCCTATCCCTGCATCGATGACGAAGAATTTCGCCGTACGATTATGCAGCCAAGCTGAATAGACGAGTACAAAAAGCCCGGGAACAAAATTATCGTCGCTTGCAGTAACGATTATCATAACGGTGCCCCTTCCAGAATGCGGCCAGCTAGACCCATCTGCAGTGGATAGATCGCCGCAGTACTCACGGCCAAAGGCACCGCGTCGGCAACTTTTCCCCTCACGTGGTTCATCATCGAGCTTATTTCTGCAAACACACGATCCGGTTTGATGTCGAATTTGCAGCGGACCCCGATCGGGCATCTGCGAACTTGATCCAAACCGCATCCACGGCATTCGATCGAGCTCATAAGCATGCTAACCAGCGGGCCTTGGAACCCCCAAATTTCCGGCAGGTGTGATGCGGTGAAAATGCCTACAGTTGGGCGGCCAAGTTGAGCGGCGACGTGCCCTGTGCCCGAGTTGTTCGAAACAACCAACGATGCCGACTTTATGAGTTGATTGAACTCTAGCTCCGGGAGGTCGACGGCAGTGCTAACCAAGGCGGCCCCAAGATCATTGGCGATTTTCACGACGTTCTCGAGCGCTGCCTGACTTTCGCTCCGGCCGATGACGACTACTTCGCTACGCTCAGCGAGCGCAGCCACGAGTTGCCCAAAATACTCAATGGGCCAATCCCGCAGGTTGGAGTTCGAGAAGGGAGCCACTACAACAGGGGCTCCTTTTGTCGCCGCATTCTGGTGATTGTGCGCATCGTTCTCGTTGTCGAAATAGGCGGCGGCCTTTGCCACCAGAAAGGAAAGTATTTCTGTTACATGCTGAAGGCGCACTTGATTGCGATCAGTGAACCAATCAAAGAACCTCCGAGGTATTCTGTCAGCAATTCCTATCCTCTGGGCGAACTTGTAGAAGACGTTTCTGCGTAACTTCAAATTGAATGGCGCGATCGCAATGTCGATGCCATCCACGCGGTATTGGTCCACGATCGCCGCCCGATGTCTTGCCGGAACTGCGAGCAAGACTGGCCTTGTTTCATCAGGAACCCGCATATCTATGGCGAGGTCAAATTCGCCAAGCAGCAAAGGTTTGATGCTGGCAGCTTCCTCACGCCCTTTGTCGAGCGACGGATTGCGAGAGAAGAAATCGAAAGCAATGTAGTCGTCGGCGAGGCGGAACTCCTTCGCGGTCTCGATATTCCAGCTTCCGACGACAAGCGTGATGTGGGCGTGAGAAAACCGCCGGCGCAATTCTTTCAATGGGCCCATCGCCATCCAGAAGTCGCCTACATGATCTAGCTTGAGAGCAAGGATCCTCAGTTGTCGGGAGTTTGAGTGTTTTTCCGCTTCCCAACTTCGGTATGTGACCTGACCATCGCTGCGTTTAGTAAAGTACCCCATGGTGTATTACGCCCCATCTGTTCCTGGAAAGGATGGGCAGCGAAGTCGATGGCACTGGCAACCGGCTGGCGCCACCGTACGAATATCGGCCAATACATGATTCCACCCCCGAGCCTATGTGGCGACGTTAGGAGGTCACGTCTCGATCCAAGCCGCGGACTGATCTTGGGCCAGGGTGCTGCTCAACTTAGGCGCAGCGTTGCGATCAGCTGGACATCGGCCTTCGAAATAGTGGAGTTTGCATCACATTTGACGAAGCGGCCGCATAATGGGGCTGAGTTCCTGCGGACGTCACGACTATCCGACGACCGATGGTTGGGCGCCGCCCTATTCCATCTACGGGCGAACAGGCGCACTCGAACCGCTCTATGTCGAGCGTGCCAAAAGGCCGATTTGGCAATCTTCCCTCGCGGGCCATCGCTTTTAGACGAAGGTCGGTTCAGCACCCTCAGGGCCGTTTACGGCCATCTAGTTTTGGCCTGTTGGCGGATTGGCCCCGATCGGGCCAGATACTCGAAGAACTGCCGATCTGCTCGCGGTCCGACTCAAAGCATCACATGACTTCGCCAAGGGTCTGCACTTCGGGCGCAACGGACTCCAATCCGCGCGCCAGCCCTTCACCCCTTCCTCTTCTCCACCTCGGCCTTGCGCAGCAGAAACCGCTGGATCTTGCCGCTCGGTGTCTTCGGCAGCTCCGTCACGAAGTCGATCTCGCGCGGATAGGCGTGGGCTGAGAGGCGTTTTTTGACATGTTGCGCCAGTTCCTCGGCGAGCTCCGGGCTGCCTTGGTAGGCGGGGGCCAGGATGACGAAGGCCTTGACGATCTCGGTGCGCTGCGGGTCAGGTACGCCGACCACCGCCGCCTCGGTGACCGCAGGGTGTTCGATCAGCGCGCTTTCGACGTCGAAGGGGCCGATGCGGTAGCCGGATGAGGTGATGACGTCGTCGGCGCGGCCGATGAAGGACACCGAGCCGTCCGGCTCGTATTCCACCGTGTCGCCGGTGCGGTAGTAGCCGCCTGAAATGGCCGGTGTCTCCGCCTGGTGGTAGCCGGCGAACCAGCGCAGCGGCGAATTGGCGATGTCGACGGCGAGGATACCGGGCTGGTTGGGGCCAAGCTCGTTGCCGGCCTCGTCCAGTACCACCATGCGGTAGCCCGGCATGGCGAAGCCGGCGGAGCCCGCGCGCACGGGATGCGCGAGGCCATGGTGGTTGTTGACCATCATGCCGTTCTCGGTCTGGCCGTAGTGGTCGTGGATGGGGGCGGCGAGATGGGCGTCGAACCAGCGGATCACTTCCGGGTTGAGCGGCTCGCCGGCGCTGCTCACCACGCGCAGCCGGCCTTTTACACGCGCGGCGGCATCGGGACCTTCGGCGAGCAGCAGGCGGAAGGCTGTGGGCGAGCCGGCTAGGCTGGTGACGCCGAGCCGCTCGATGACGTCATAGGTGCTCCTGGCGGTGAAGGCGCCCTCGTTGAAGGTGGTGGCGATACCGAGCAGCAGGGGCCCCGTGATGGCGTAATAGAGGCCGTAGGCCCAGCCCGGATCGGCGATGTTCCAGAAGACGTCGTCGGCGCGCAGGCCGATCGCGTCGCGCATATAGGTGCCGAAGGCCATGAGCGCGCTGAGCGGCACCGGCACGCCCTTGGGCAGGCCGGTGGTGCCCGAGGTCGACATCATCATGAACAGGTCTTCGCCCTTGCGCATCACCGGATCGCAGTCGGGGGAGGCGGCGGCAAGGGCGGCGCGGAAATCGATGTCGCCCGGGGGCAGGGCCTCGCCCGCACCGAGGATGGTGGCGATTCGCGGAGGGTTTTCGACCTCGTCGAGCTTGCCGCGATTGGCGGGATTGGTCACCACCAGCTTAGCCGCGCTGTAGCCGAGGCGATGCTCGATGGCCTTCGGGCCGAAGGCGGTGAACAGCGGCTGGTAGACGGCGCCGATGCGCCAGGCGCCGAGGATCAGCGCCACCAGTTCGGGAATGCGCGGCAGCATGCCGGACACGACATCGCCGGGACCGACGCCCAGCCCCTTCAGCAGATTGCCGACACGGCCGGACATGTCGTCGAGATCGTCGAAGGTGAATTCGCTGAGTTGGCCGCCGGCCGAGATGGCGCGCAGCGCCAGGCGGTTCGCGCCAGTGTGCCGGCCGCAGCATTCGACATAGGCGTTGATGCCGGTCGCAGGGTCGCCCTGCAGTCTGGCAACCTCATCCTCGATACGAAAGCCCGCAACGGCATCGTCATAGCGCGGCAGGCCGGTCTGTGTCGTGGTCATGAAAATCCTCCCTGGCGGTGCGCCATCTCCCCATGGCGCGCTGTCGCGGCGACATTGACACCAGATGGCGCCGATGGGCAACGGCGAGTGCCTGTTCCCCGGTGTTGACGCAATTCCGGGCGGAAAACCGCTACATAGTTTTCCTGGAATGGCTCTTACAGGTTCGCCTCGGCGAAGATGCGTGCCGCCCAGTCGAGAAAGACGCGCAGGCGCGGCGAGAGCTGGCGGTTCTGTGGGTAGAGCGCCGACAGTGGTGTCGGCGAGGGCGGGTACTCGGCCAGCACCTCGACCAGCGTGCCATTCGCCAACATCAAGATGCCGCAGGCGGCCCTCTCCAAGGCGCAGAAGGAAGACCTCATCCATCGCACGACAGCCATGTTCGTCGACTTTTTCGGCGAAGGCGTGCGGCCCTACACGATTGTGCTGGTGGAGGAAGTTGCCGACGGCGGCTATGGCCGCGCCGACGAGGTGTTCGTCGTGCTGGAAGCTTTTCGCGCCAAGGAATAGGCCACAAACGGGATACCCGTCATATGACGACTGGTCGCCACGCACCCCACGGTTCACTCTGTCCGCGGGGCGACATGTATTAGCGGCGTGGGCCGGGTGGGCAGCTCTTCTGTCCACCTGTCTCGCTTCAGCCTGGCGTTTCAGAACTGGCCGACGAACAGTGGCTACGCGCTTTTGTCACGCCGGCAGGTTCATCTGTTTTCGAAGGCTTTTGTCGAACGCGTTCGCGGGAACAAACCGTCGCAGCAGGTACAGGCGGCGCGCCTGCTTGCTGGCGGGATAACGCAGCCTCGGCGATGTCGCAGTGGCTGCGGTGACGACCGCCTGGCCGACGATCTCGGGAGCATCGCCGGCTTCGATGGCATGGTTCCAGACTGCGGTTGCCGTTGCCCGCGCCTGATCATAGATACTCATCATCCTGTCCGGCTTCGTCGCATTGTGGTCGAGAGCCGTGCGGGTGAACGCGGGTTCGACCAGCAGGACGCGAATGCCGAAGGGGCGGACCTCATGATCCAGTGATTCGGAATAACCCTCGACTGCATGTTTCGTGGATGTATAGAGCGCGCTGAACGGACTGGGGACGAAGCCGACGACCGAGCTGATGTTGATGATGCGGCCGCTGCCCTGGCGCCGCATGATCGGCAGCACCTCGTTTGTGACACGGATGAGGCCGAAGACGTTGACGTCGAAAAGGGCTTTTGCCTGTTCGACGGACGATTCTTCCGCACCCGCGATCAGGGCATTGCCAGCATTGTTGACGAGCAGGTCTATGCGCCCGGCCTGACTTATGACCTCCGACACCATGCGTGCGACGGACTCCGCATCGGTTACATCGCAGCTCAGCATGGTGATCCCGGCTTGCGACCCGGTTGCGGCTTTCCGGCTCGTGCCGAAGACGCGGTAGCCTGCCGACAGAAGGGCCTTGGCGGTCGCAAGGCCGATGCCACCCGCTGCCCCAGTGACGACGACGACGCCGCGATTTTTGGTGTTCATTTCAATATCCTTCGAGATGCATGATGATGGCGCCTGTGCTGACGGACTTGTCAGCCGCGTACGCTCAGATGAAGCATGGGGTGATGTTCGTAATGGCCGGCGCCATTCCTCACGATGGGGTCTTGCGAGGTTATCGCCTGGATGTCCTGGTCGTCGGCGATCCGGTAGAGCGACAGGCCATAGCCGCCGCCTGGATCCATCACCGGACCATGGGCGACGATCAGTCCGCGGTCGAGCAACTCGTCTAGAAAGGCACCGTGCTGCTTCATCCATTCCCGCTCGTCGCCGGTCATGGTCGCGAGAAAGTCGGCACGGGGCGGGATGTACTTGCACAGATAGAATTTCATTTGGGACTCCAGCGGCGCGATGACCGGCCGTCACCTCACTTTTCGGTGGAACGGCCTCGCGGGATCTGATACTATCAAATTAGTAGTAAGTCACTATCAAAATGGTATCGACGTGAAGAATCTTTCCAATCAGCCCTGTTTGATCGCTCGCAGCCTCGGCTCGGTGGGCGACACGTGGAGCATGCTGATCATGCGCGACGCCCATGCGGGGCTCAGCCGTTTCGACGAATTTCGCAAGAACCTCGGCATCGCCCCTACGATGCTGACCAGCCGGCTGGCAGCCCTGACGGAAGAAGGACTGCTGGAGAAACGGCGATATTCAGAGCGGCCGCCACGCGATGAATATGTGTTGACCCAGGCCGGTCAGGATTTGCTTCCCGTGCTGTTTTCGCTCGCCGCTTGGGGGGCAAAGCACCGCGGCGGTGGCAATTTCACCCGGTTCTTCGACGCCGAGACAGGAACCGAAATCGACCCGGTCAGCATCGATCGCGGGACCGGAGCGCCGATCGGCAGCCGTCCCATCCAGATCGTGATGCCCAAGCTGCCTGACGACCCGTCGGGCTGACTGGTTGCGCAGCCTCCGCTCTGGAGCGGACGGCGATATCTCGCCCGACCGGAGGGGGAATTTAGGTGGGCGTTCGCCGCATCACCCGCTCTTCTTCGCCCGCCCAGTCGGTCGCGATCTCGGCGAACAGCCAGTCACGGAAGGCCCTGACCTTTTTCTGGCGCAGCGCGCCTTCGGGATAGACGACGTAGTAGCTGGCCGCTGATTTCAGCGCGAGGTCGAAGGGCCTGACCAGCCGCCCGGCCGCGAGGTCGGCCGAGACCAGCGCGCTGCGGCCGAGCAGCACGCCTTCGCCGTGTACGGCGGCCTCGACGGCGAAGGTGGCGGAATCGAAGCGCACGCCGCGTTTGGGGTCGATGCCTTCGACGCCGGCCTGTTCAAGCCATGTCGCCCAGTCGATGCGAAAGGCATCGTGGATCAGCTTGTGATGCCTCAAATCCTCGGGTAGGCGCAACGGATGCTCGCCTTGCAGGAGCTCCGGGCTGCAGACAGGGAAGACCTCCTCGTCGGCGAGGAATTCCGCCGTCACTCCGCTATAGCCGCCGCGCCCGTAGCGGATGGATATGTCGATACCGTCGCTGACGAAATCGGCCAGCACGCCCGAGGTCGCCAGCCGCACGTCGATGTCGGGATTGGCGCGATGAAAGCGATGCAGCCTCGGCACCAGCCAGCGGCCGGCGAAGCCGTCCGACGTGCTGACGTTGAGGATGCGCGTCGAGCGGTCGGGCGTTGCGGCGATGGTGGCGGCGGCGATCTGGTCGAGCGCCTTGCCGACCTCCGCCGCATAGGCCGCGCCGACAGCGGTGAGGCGCACGGAGCGTGTGCCGCGATCGAAGAGCTGGATGCCCAGCCTGTCCTCGATGTTGCGGATGGCCCGGCTGACGGCGCCATGGGTGACGTTGAGCTCCTCCGCGGCCTTGGAGAAACTCAGATGCCTGGCCGCCGCGTCGAAGGCGGGCAAAGCGGTGAGGGGCGGCAATCTGCGCGGCATGGGTTCGATCTGTGAGCGTTGCTCACAAATCCTGCACAAAGAGTCGTTTGTCGTCCAGCCCATAACGGCCCAATATTCAGGCGTACCAAGCATCCATACCGGGCTTTCGGTTCATCGATGCGCTGAATTGACCAGACAAGTGTGAGCAATCGTCATGCTCGCCCCGCTCGGGCGACATCGGCAGGCTCGCGCCCAGTGAGACACAGGAGACGGATTATGAGCTTGACCCTTCGACCCATCGGCGCCGCGATGAGCGGCCTTGCCCTGCGAAGCGCGGCAGCGTTCGAGCGCCGCCGCACGCTGCGCCAGATCTCCCGGCTTTCCGATCGCCGTTTGCATGACATCGGCCTCGAACGCGACTGGGACGGCTCCATTCTTGCTAAAGGAATTCTGGGCAACGGGAGGACGATATGACCAGCACATTGATCATCGGCGCGACCGGGCTTCTCGGCAGCGAGATGGCGAAGGCCAGCGCCCGCAATGGCGACAGCCTGCACGTCCTCGTCCGGCCGGCCACATCAGTCAATGAAGCGCGGATGCGCCCTCTGATGGAATTGGGCGCCACGGTGCATGTCGGCGATCTCGACGATTATGACAGCCTCGTTCGCGCCGTCGGCAACGTCGATCGCGTCATCAGCTCGGTGCATGTCGGGTCGGCCAACGAGATGACGCTGGTGCGCGCCGTCAGGGATGCCCGCGTCTCCCGCTATGTGCCGTCGACCGGCTTTGGCCTCGACTTTGCCGCAGCGGCACGCGGCTCGATCGAACCGCTCGACATCAAGCGGGCCGTCTTCGACGCGGTCCGGGAGGCCGACCTGCCTTATACCGTGATCTACACCAACGGCTTCTTCTCGACCTGGGTGGCGACGCTGGGCGACCTGACGCGCTTCGGTTCGTCGCCGCTGCCGCCGGACGAGGTGACGCTCTATGGCGACGGCAGTGTTCCGGCGACGTTTGTCAGCGAGCAGGATATCGCGGCGGTCACCTTGCGCGCGCTGGAGGATCCCAACGCCGTTCGCAGCGAAATTCGCATCGCGCAGAACAAGATCACGCAGAGCGCGATGATCGACCTGTGGCGGCAAGTGAGCGGCCGCTCGCCGCGCGTCAAGCAGATGAGCGCCGATGAGCTTGAGGCTCTGATCGCGGCGGTTCCCGGCTTGGGATTGCTGCGGGCATTCTGGATCCGCGGCGAGACCGCGCTCGAGACCGCCAGGCCGGAAGTCGGGACGCTTTATCCGGAGCTGAGGTTTGAAAGCATTGAGAGCGCTTTTGTGGCGATGGCGGGCGCGGGTGGGCGGAGGTTGTGATTAGGGTTCTTGGCAGAGGCTGGCACTCTACGATACCGCCCTCTGTCCTGCCGGACATCTCCCCCTCAAGTGAGGAGATTGGCAGCTCGGGCGCCGGCGTTCCCCTTGTAACCTTGAAGATTTTCGAAGGCCGTCGCAACATCCAATCTCCCCCCTTGAGGGGGAGATGTCCGGCAGGACAGAGGGGCGCCATAGGGCGCGGCGGATGTCGTTGGCCTCCTGTGATGGTTGACCCGACAGCCCATCCGGCCGATAGGTCCGGGCGAACAGCCCGAGACCTGCCAATGCCAAACCTCAAAGATGCAACCCGCGCCGCCGACACCGCCTGGCAGGACGATGTCCGCGCAGGCGTGCGCCATGTGCGCGACCTCGCCTCCTTGCCACTCTCGCCGGCCGAGCGCGAAGCCGCGCAAGCCGCCGCCACGCTGCACAAGGTGCGCGCGCCAAAAAGCTATCTCGACCTGATCGACTGGAACGATCCGGCCGATCCGATCCGGGCGCAGGTGATCCCGTCGCCTGGGGAACTGGAGGAGGCGGAGGGCGAGCTTGGCGATCCGATCGCCGATCACGAATTCAGCCCGGTGCCGCGATTGACGCATCGCCATGCCGACCGGGTGCTTCTGTTCCCGACCTATCAATGCGCGATCTATTGCCGGTTCTGCTTCCGCAAGGAATCGCTGACATCGATCGGCCGGGGCTATACGCGCGAGGCGCTGGAGCCGGCGCTAGCCTATATCGCGGATCATCCCGAAATCCGCGAGGTGATCCTGACCGGCGGCGATCCGCTGTCGCTGCCCGACGCAGCGCTCGCCGAAATCCGCGCCCGCATCGAGACTATCCCCCATGTGCGGCTCTTGCGCATCCACACGCGTGTGCCGGTGGCGCTGCCGTCGCGCATCACGCAAGGGCTGGTCGCGGCGCTACAGGGCCGGCTGATGGTGACGGTGGTCACCCACTTCAACCACGCGCGCGAGATCACCGATGCCACCGAAGCAGCTTGCCGCGCCTTGCGGCAGGCGGGCTTCGTGCTGCTCAACCAGAGCGTTCTGCTGAAAGGCGTCAACGACACGGTCGAGGTGCTGGAAGAACTGTGCCGCGAGCTGATGTACCGGCTGGGGATAAAACCTTATTACCTGCACCATGGCGACCTCGCGCGCGGCATGGCGCATCGCCGCACGACCATCGCGCAAGGCCAGGCGCTGGCCGAAGCGCTGCGGTCCAGCCTGTCGGGCATCTGCAATCCGGTCTATGTGCTGGAGCTGCCGGAAGGGGGAGGGAAGGTGCCGCTCGGACCATGCCATGTCGAGGGACAGGACGGGCAGAGCTGGCGGATACGCGGGCTGGACGGGCAGGTGAGGACCTATCGGGAGATAGTTGGCGAATAGGGGTTATTCCCCGACAAACCCCAGCACGACCACGCGCGGGGCGATGCAGTATGCGAGGCTGACCTTGCGCCCCATGCTCGTCGTCGCGTGGCCGGTTTCGAGGTCCACGGCGATGTTCTCATAGCCCAGCACCTCGCGATCCAGCGGATAGGCAGCCTTGTAGACCGCTTCCTTGGCGGCAAAGAGGATGCGGCCTGCAAGCTGCCGGTCGGCTGCACCCATGCGGTCGGCGGGAATGGCTACGAGGGAGAAAATGTCATCGGGCAGCGGCAGCGCTGGCTCGACATCGATGCCCAGCGAGCCGATGCCGGCAACATTCACGACCGCCGCCACGGCCATGTCGTCGTCATGCGCGAGCGAGCCCGTCATCCCCTCGGGCCAGGCCGGTGCACCGGACGGCGTGCGCAAGAGGGCGAAACCGTCGAAACCGGCATCCGCCAGCAGCCGGTGCGCGATCCAGCGCGCCGCGCCACTGGCCCGCCGCATGGCCGGCCGGCGGGCGGGGATGGAGAGTGCCTCCGCCGGCAACAGATGGGCCTCGTCGCCGTCGCGGATGATCCGGCAACCGGTGCGGACCCCCGCCGGGGCCATGGCCGCCATGGCGCGCGCCAGGGCGATTTCCTCCGACGGATCGGCTGATGGCGTCATCGGTCGCCGGCCGGGAGGACGAGATCGGCGATCATTTCGCCGTCCTCGTCGAGACCTTCTTCGACGAAACCGGCGCTACGATAGAGCCGCCGCGCCGCTTCGTTCTCCGGCTCGTAGCAGATCGACACGTGCCTGATGTGGCCGAGCCCGCCGATTTCCTCCAGCACCTTATGCAACGCGGCCTTGCCATATCCCCGGCCCTGCCAGGCGCGGTCGATCATGAAGCGGTAGATGCGCGCCTCATCGTCGTCCCGCGGCGCCTCGTACATCAGGAATCCGACAAGCTGGTCCCCGACCAACACGGCGCGCGGCCGCGCGTCCCGATCGGATCCGGCTTCACGCAGGGAGTCCGCGTTGCTGGCAACGAAATCCATCTGCTCCGGGGCCAGTTGCAGGGCCGTGACCAGGGCTCGATTGGCCTTGGTCACGGGAGCGATACGGATGTCCATGGTGCTTCCGGATCGCTCTGCCATCTGGCCTCCGATGATATCGGGCTCAAGCGTCAGGACGACGCCCTGGAGCAGTCTTCCATGATCGGCTCGACGAACCGATGCAGCTTGGCCGGGTTGCCGCGCCAGATGGAGTTGGGCTCGAGTTCCTCGCCCTTCATCACGAAGGAATCGGCATCGACCATCGATCCCTTGCCCATCACCACGCCGTAATGGACAAAGGCGGACGGCCCCAGCGTGCAGCCATCGCCGATGCGGATGAAGTCGGACTTGAACGCGCCTTCCTCCAGCGAGTGGGCCTGGATGACGCAGCCTTCGTTGAGCGTGGCGTCGTCGCCGATCACCACCAGCGAACGCTCGGTCAGGTTGGCCCCGCCGTCATACACACGCTTGCCCACCTTGACACCCAGCATGCGCAGGATCATCGGCCGGAACGGCGTGCCGGCGAACAGGCGCACGATGGGCGAATCCGCGAGCTTCCAGTGGCGCTCATGGCGCCAGAAGGTGACGTCGTAGATCGTCGTTATCCGAGGCTTCAGCTTGCGAAAACCAAGGCTTGCCCGCTCGACGAAGATGTAGAACGGAATGGTGATCGCCGAGGTCAAGAGCACCGCCGCGAAGAGGGCGATTTCCGCCCATTCGGTGTAGTAGTTCAGCGCCCGGTCCCAGATCGCCAGCGTGGCGAACAGCATGACCCATTGCGTCGCCATGAACAGGAGGATCGTCACCAGATTGTGGAGATTCTTGAGCGGGATACGCTTGCGCCGGTCTTCCTCGTCGATGCCGGCGATGAGTTCCTTGTCGCGGTTCACCATGCGCGGGATTTCAAAGGGCGGCGAGCCCAGAAGGCCGACATTCTCGCGCAACGGTCCGTCGATGGGCACCATCACCTTGGTGCCGAGCAGGACGTTGTCGCCCGTGCGTCCATCCGGCGGATAGTAGATGTTGTTGCCGAGATAGTTGCGCTCGCCGATCCGCGTCGGCTCAAGCCGGAACGCGGAAGCGGACTTGTGCATGTTGATCATGAAAAGCCCGTCCGACACCATGGTCTGGGTGCCGATCTCGCACAGCAGCGGGTTTTCGTGCTGCTGGTTGGAGCCGAAATTGGAGCCGGTCTGCACCACCTTGTTGAGGTTCCAGCCGATGGCGCTCATATAATGGACGATGGCCGAGCTGTCGCCGAACAGCAGCCCAAGCACGCGCGAGTTGCTCGAGAACTCGGCAACCGTCTGCAGCCAGTAGCGGAAGCCGTAAAGCGTGTAGGTGCGGCCGGGTTTCAGGATCAGGCTGAACAGGCGCGGTACCACCGTGGCGGCGAAAAAGGCCACGGCGATGTAGCCGAAAAACGTGACCGTGGTGCCGATCGCCACAAGGCCGATCGTCTCCTGATAGTCGTCGCCGACATTCTCCCAATAGCTGTGGAACAAAAGCGGCAGCGGGGTGACGATCGCAAACAGCCCTATCAGTTGCACGGCCTCGTAGAGGAAGCGTCGGATGCGGGGAGGGTTGACGTTGCGCACCTTGCAATAGTCCGCCGTGGTCGGCACCGCCGGCGATCCATGCCAGTGTTCGCCGTCGGGGATGCTTTGCCCGCGCTGCAGCGAGGAGGAATGGCCGAGTTGGCCGCCGTCGCCGATCGCGGTGTCGATGTCGAGCGTGCAGCCGACGCCGACGAATGCGTCGCGGCCGATGGTCAGCGGCCCGGTGTGGATATAGCCGGCCTGGGCGCGGTAGCCGAGGATCAGCGATTCCTTGCGCAGGATCGTTCGGTCGCCGATCGAAATCAGGTCCGTGCACACGGGCACTGCGCGGGATTCGATGACGACGTTCTTCCCGATCCTGGTTCCAAGGAGCTGCAGGTACAGGCTGTAGAGCGGGCTTCCGCGGAACAGGACGACGGGTGCGGAGCGGATCAGGGTCTTGACGACCCAGAAGCGATAGTAGCGCAGGCCCCAGATCGGGAAGGCTTCCGCCTTCCAGCGGCCGACCAGCACCCATTTGGCGAGAACGGCAAAGCCCGACATGCCGAAGAACACACCGGCGGAGAGCACCACGCACCTGACATAAAGCTGAAGCGGATCGTCGAGCGTGTCATAGACCCAGTTGAGGCCGCCGTTGATCGCCCACAAGGCCACGTAGCTGTAAAGCGCGTAAAACAGCAGCTGCGCCGCGCCGCAGGTCCAGTAGACGATATTGGACGCCTGGCGGGTGAGAACGGGCTCGTTGGTGGCCGTCATCATCTCTTCCGCCACGCTCAGGTGCTTGGCCAGGCGCGCAACGGTCGGATAGAGATAGATGTCGCGCATCGACGTCGTCGCCCATTCCTTGCGGGTGCGGACGCGGGCGCAGAAATGCGCCATGAGCAGCGAGTTGGCGCCGAGATCGTCGAAGAAATTGTCCTCGACGGACACGTCGTCGAATTTCAGCACGGCGCATAGGGCTTCAGCCAGGAAACGCTCGTCGTCATTGCCGGGCGCCACCATGGCGCGGTCGGCCGAAAGCCTGACGCTGGTCGGCTTGGGCAGTTGGCGAAGGTCGACCTTGTTGGAGACCGTCATCGGGATCGCCGGCAGTTCCTCCAGATAGGAGGGCACCATGTAATCCGGCAGGCGTCGCTTCATCGTCTGGGCAATGTCGGCGCGCGAGAGCGCAGGCTGGCCGGCCTTGGGCGCATAATAGGCAACGAGCTCGACGCGGCCGGGCTCGATCTCCCAGGTGGTGACGGCGGCCTGCGCGATCTCGGGCTGGTCCAGCAGCACGGCCTCGATCTCGCCGAGTTCGATGCGATAGCCGCGGATCTTCACCTGGGTGTCGATGCGCCCGGCATACTCGATCTCGCCGGCGTCGTTGATCCGGCCAAGGTCGCCGGTGCGGTAGATGCGCTTCGACGGGTTGTTCGGCAGGTCGAGGAAATCGGCGATGAACTTCTGTTCGGTCAGGTCCGGTCGGTTGAGATAGCCGATGGCGAGGCCGATGCCGGCAATGCCGATCTCGCCCAGCTCACAAGGCTCGGCAAGCTGCGGCAGCGAAGGGTCGAGAATGACGATCGAATAGGTGGGCAGCGGCGCGCCGATCGTCACCGGCCGGTCCGGCGTCAGCGCACCCATGGTTGCGGTGACGGTCGCCTCGGTCGGGCCATAGGTGTTGAGGATCTGCCGGCCGGGCTTCGACCAGCGCACCACCAGATTGTGGGGACAGGCCTCGCCGCCGACCAGCAGCGTGCGCAGGCTTGATACCTCCGATGTCATGGACGACAGAAGCGTCGGGCTGCAGGCCATGCAGGTGATGTCGTGATGGCGCAGGAAATCGGCGAGCTCTTCGCCCACCAGAGGCATCTGGCCGGGTGCGGGCACGACGGTCGCGCCGGCGACGAACGGCACCCAGATCTCCTCGGAGGAAAAGTCGAAGGCAATGGTCATGCCCTGGTAGACGCGGTCGCCCGGCCGGTAGCCGTAGGATGCGGCGGCGACGCGGATGAAGTTGACGAAGCTCTGGTGGCGGATGGCCACGCCCTTGGGCCGGCCGGTCGTGCCCGACGTATAGAGGATATAGCAGATGTCTTCGATTGCGGCCGGCGCCTTGTGCGGCTTCAGCGGCGCGTCGGACTGGGCTGAGATCTCGGCGGCGGCACTGTCGATCAACAGATGCGGAACCGGCAACTGGCCGGCACGCGATGCGTAGGTGGCAATGGTGACGATCAGGCTGACGCTGGCGTCTTCGACGATGAGCGCCATGCGCTCTTCAGGAAAGGCTGTGGCCAGCGGCACGAAGGCGGCGCCCGCCTTCGCCACGGCGAGCAGGGCCACATAGGTTTCCGCGGACCGGTCGAGGATGAGCCCGACCCGGTGACCCGGCCGCACGCCACGCTTGACCAGCAGGCGGGCGAACTGGTTGGCGCGCTTGTCCAGCTCCTGATACGTCCAGGTGCGGCCTTCGGAAATCACCGCCGGCAGCGTGGCGAATGTTTCGGCGAGTTGCTCGAAGACCTTGTCGAGCCGCTCGTCCGGCTGACCTGCCCGGGCAAAGTCGGCACCCACCAGGATCTGGCTGCGCGCTACCGAGGCAAGTTCCGCAAGTGCATCGGCGCTGTCGGGTCTGGTCTCGGGCTCTCCGCCCGATCTTGCCGCTTCCCTGTCCAGTTCGGCGATATCGATACCGTGGTCCATTTCCAAACTTTCTCGTCCTGGCGAAGCCGTCACAGGCACATCTCGATCATGCCGCCGCTCGAGCAGGCATTATCGGCTGTGCCGCCGCTGCAATTTGATCGTGGTTGATGGAGGTGGAATGACCGAAGCGTCCAAAACGGAAGATTCCGGAATCCCGACCGGCGATCGCTGACCGCTGGATCCTCTTTGGCCGGGCGGTTATCACGAAATCGGCCGCCCTGTCTTCACATATTCGGCAGCACGAGCGCGGGGCGCAGGCGTGCGCATCGCCTGGAGGCTGCCGGCGGCGGGCGACATGCAGGGCAGGCCCCCCATCCGTCGGTTCGAACCTCGTAGCATCGCCCGTACCCAACCCCGTGCGCTTGTGTCCGTGCGCCCTGTGCGGCGGCCAGATTTCCGGCCGTTGAGGGATGGTTATGTCATCCGATCTTTTCGCCAGTTTTTCTGAACTGTTGAAACTTGTTTCTGGATTGTGTCTGGGCGCGCTTCCGCATGGCCGCTGCCGCCGGTTTCTGCCCTTCCAGAAAAAATCCCGCCCCGCTCGGGAATAAAGCGCGGCCCCTGCGGGTCTTCTCTGCAAGCGGGCAATCTTGCGGTCCGCGACCCCTGGAAAACGAAACAAGGATTTACCGAAATGACCAAGCTCGCTCTCAGCGTGGCTGCGATGTTGCTCGCCTCGAGTTTCGCCTTTGCCGGCAGCGACCATTTCGGCTCGAGCGCCGCCGACCAGACGCTCACCACCATCGACAACACCTACACCGCCTCGACCGCCAAGCCGGAGATTGTCCGCCACGGCATGCGGGCGACGATGAAATCTGATGCGGATGAACCAGGCCAGGGCATCTGGGGCAACTGAGTTCAGGGGTTCGGACCATCCTCCAGGTCCTGACCCCGTCCGCAATCAGGACGGAGGGCCATGTGGCGTGGCTCCTCCGTCACCTGCACCGCCACCGCCACCGAAACCCACAGGAGAATACGCCATGTTCAGCATGTCACGCCGCACAGTGCTTCAATCCGCCGCCGCCGCCGCCGCTGCCGCCTTCGGCCTTGCCGGCAAGCTCGAATTCACCCGGCCCGCCTTCGCGCAGACGCCGGTGGAACCGACTGTCGGCTTCTACAAATACACGGTCGGCGACATCGAAATCACCGCCATCTATGACGGCATCTGGAAGAAGCCGCACGACCCGGCCTTCATCAAGAATGTTTCGGTCGAAGACACCAAGGCGGCACTCGCCAAGGCCGGGCTGACCACCGACTTCATGCCCATCCCGCTCACCGTCGCCGTTCTCAAGATGGGCGGCAGGCTGATCATGATGGATGCGGGCTCGGGCGTCGGCCAGTGGCAGGCCAATGCCACGCATCTGCCGGCCAACATGGCCGCCGCCGGCATCGACTACAAGGCGATCGACACCGTCATGATCTCGCATTTCCACCCCGACCATGTCTGGGGCCTGATGGAGAAGGGCACCAACACGCCGGTGTTCCCCAATGCCGAGCTGATCGTCAACGCCACCGAATATACCTGGTGGACCGATCCCAGCCGCCTGGCCAAGCTGCCCGAGGGGCGCAAGCCGGCGGGCAAGCGCATCGCCGAAAACTTCCCGAAATGGAAGAACTGGAAGCTGGTCGAGGATGGCGCCGAGGTCGTGCCCGGTATCCAGATCATCGCCGCACCCGGCCACACGCCGGGTCATTCGGTGTATCTCGCCAACTCCGGCAAGGAGCAGCTGATGATCTCGGCCGACACCATGTATGTGCCGGCGCTTCTGGCGCCGCACCCGGAATGGCAGGGCGCTTACGACCAGGACGGGCCGACGGCGATCGCCACGCGCCACAAGCTCATCGACCGGGTGATCGCGGACAACATCCGCATTTCCGGCTCGCACTTCCCGTTCCCCGGCACCGGCGTCTTCGTCAAGGACGGCAATGCCTACGGCTTCACTCCCGTCCAGATTTGAGCGCGAGCTCCCAACCAAGCGAGACAGACAATGAAACAATCCTACCTGGGCAAGCACGCCCTGTTCGGCCTGCTCGGCGCCATTGCCGTGTTGACCGTCGTTCCCGTCGCCACGGTCATGCCGGCCTATGCGGTCGACAACATCGAGGGCGCCGACGCGCCCGACCTCACCGCCGTCAAGGCCAAACTCGACGCCAAGGACTACAAGGGCGCGCTGGCGGACCTGCGCGACCTCGCGCAGGACAACCAGCAGGCCGATGTCTACAATTTGCTCGGCTTCACGCTGCGCAAGACCGGCGACACCGCCACCGCGCTGACCTACTACGACAAGGCGCTGGAGTTGAAGCCCGACCACAAGGCCGCCCGTGAGTATCTGGGCGAGCTCTATGTCGAGACCGGCGACATGGCCAAGGCCAATGAGCAGCTGGCCTCGCTGCAGAAACTGTGCCCCGCCGGCTGCGAGGAACTTTCCGACCTGCAAAAGGCCATCGATACCAAGGTGACGAAGTAGGGCGGCGGCGCAAGTTCCCCCTCACCCGGATTGCCAACCGAATTGCAAAGAGCAATTCGGGGCAATCCGACCTCTCCCCGAGGGGAGAGGAGGGCGCTGGCGCCGGCATCTGCCTCTTCTCCCCAGCGGGGAGAAGGTGGCCGCGAAGCGGCCGGATGAGGGGGCCTTGGCGCCAACCTCAACGCGAAATGAACCAAAGTTCGGGCGCTCGTGGCTGGCGCCCATGCCGGAGCCGGCGCCTCTCCCTCGAGCCGGCTCCGGCCCTTTCAAGCATCACATGCGGCAAGCGCCATTCTCGCGCACGATGCCTGCACGGTGTCAAAAATATCGGAGCCCGACCATGACCCTGAACGAACGCGCCGCGAAGCTGTACGGCCTCGCCACCAAACTCTACGTCAGGGATGTGACCCTGCTCGCCGGTCGCCTGCTTTTGTCCCTCATCTTCCTGCATGAGGGCGTCACGCTGGTCACGCATTTCGAGGGCGCCGCCAAGGCCATGGCAGCCCTCGGCGTCGGCCTGCCGTTGTTTGTCGCCACCATCGCGCTGCAACTGGGGGCAGGGCTCTCGGTGGCAACGGGCCTGCTGACGCGGCCGGGCGCAGTCGGGCTCGGCCTGTTCTGCCTGGCCACGGCCATGCTGTTCCACACCAACTTCGCCAGCCAGAACGAACTGCTGCATTTCGAGAAGGATCTGGCCATATCAGGCGGCATGTTCGTGCTGGCCGTGGCTGGCGCCGGCAGGGTCTCGCTGGACTGGCTGTTGGCCGGCTATTTGCAGCAGCGGCGGGGCGACAGGGAAATGGTGGCGGCGCTGCTGGCGGTGGAGAACCAGTTTTCCCTGAGGCTGCCGGTTTGAGGACGAGCTGAGCCCGCGCGCCCACGCACGCTTGCGCGCGCTGTGCTGGAACCGGCCTTGATGCTCCGCATTCTATAAGCAGGGACTGAAGGAGCGTGACGTGAAAGCGATTCTGGCACTGGTCGGCGGCTTCGTCTTGACGCTTGCGGTCTTCGGCAGCGGGCTGGGCTTCGCCGCCTGGCTGCTTGCCGCCAAGCCCGCGCATGAGGCAAGGCCGACCGTCAGCGTGGCGGAACTGTGGACCAGGAACGCGCGGCCGGTGAACAAGGCGGCGCAAAATCTCCAGCGCTTGCCGGCCGACCAGCCCGCGCCGCCTGATATCGCGGCCAAGGAGCCGGCACCCGACCCGGCCGCGACCGGCTCGACCGCGCCCGCAGCGGCCGAACTGCCGGCGTCGCATCTCCAGTGGTGCGCCAGCCACTACCGCTCCTACCATCCCGACGACAACAGCTACATGTCCTATAGCGGGCGGCTGCGCCTCTGCGTCTCGCCATATCTCGACGCCGGCGCCGACCGGGGCGCTTCGGCCGAAGTCAGCTATGCCGAGACGGGCGACGCCGCTTCCACGACGGCGCTTTCCCCCGACCATGTCGATTCCTGCTTCAGCCGCTACCGCTCCTACCGGCCCGAAGACAACAG
This sequence comes from Mesorhizobium sp. ES1-3, assembly GCF_020164795.1. Classification (NCBI taxonomy): domain Bacteria; kingdom Pseudomonadati; phylum Pseudomonadota; class Alphaproteobacteria; order Hyphomicrobiales; family Phyllobacteriaceae; genus Mesorhizobium; species Mesorhizobium sp. ES1-3. Next base: position 158,286 of record NZ_JAIUGW010000008.1, on the reverse strand, counting down.
CTATCAGCCCTATTCCGGCGGACCCAGGCGCCAGTGCGAGTAGGCGCGCCGAATGGGACCGGGCGCGGCTGAAAGGCGGCGCCTTGCGATGCCCGGCGATCACGCAGATTTTTTGGATCGTTCGGATCGGCGCGGCGTTCATGCCTCACATGAGTGGAGGAATCGAAATGAGCGACGACCGCGACGACAAGATCAGGAACCGCGCCTACGAGATCTGGCAACGCGAAGGCGGCGCGCATGGCGACCATGACCGGCACTGGCGCCAAGCGGAGATGGAGATCGACCGGGAAGCCGCCCTGCCGCTGACGGCCGATGACGCGCTGCCGCAGACCGGCGAGATCGCCAGCACCGACGTGCTGACGGTGGAGGAACTGGCCGTCCGCACGGGCATATCGGGCGACGAGGCGCAGGAGCTGCTCGACCGCCTGGGCAACGACCGCGCCGCGATCGAGCAGGCCGCGCGCAGCCTCAAGGCGAAGAAGCGCAGCTAGGCCACGCAATTTCCAAGGGAAAACCGTTTCAGGCTTTTCCTGGAATTGCCCTGATCAGCGCACGAAAACGCGGCGCCACCGGTACCCGGCGCCGGTGGCCTGGTGCTGTCTGACCGGCGTTACCCCAAAGGCATCGGCGACATGAAATCGGTCGGAACCCTTGGCCGCCTGGGAGGTTCACCCTGTCCCAACCCGAGAGGAGATGCACTGATGGACCACGCAAATCACGTAAGGCTCCGCCCCGCCGAACTGACACCGGACACGCTTGAAGGCGCGGCCATCTACGGCCCCAACGACGAGAAGATCGGCTCCGTCGATCATATGCATGGCAGCGGCCTGGTCGTCATCGATGTCGGCGGCTTCCTCGGCATCGGCGCCAAACCGGTGGCCGTCGTCGCCAACGAACTCGATTTTATGCGCGACGAGGACGGCGACGTCCACGCCGTTACCAACTGGACCAAGGACCAGCTGAAAGCCATGCCCGAACACCGCGACTGACAAAAAGAAGGGCTCGGCGATGGCCGGACCCTTCGTCTTTTCCAAGGGAGAGACCGATGATCAGGAAGCTGAAAGACGGAAAATACCGGCTTTATTCCCGGAAGAAGGACGAGAAGACGGGGAAGCGGCGGAATCTGGGGACGTTCGATACGAGGGAAGCGGCGGAGAAGCATGAGAAGGAGGTGCAGTATTTTAAGCGGGGGTGAGGGGGGTGAGTGTCTATCTAGTCTGCGAAACAGACAGACAATTCTCTGCCTAGTTAATGGGGCAAACTTCTCTCCTAGGACGGCGGAGCCCCGTCTGGGGGCGACAGAGGAGTTGCAGGTTTTGCTCCAAGATCTTTCTCAAGTGCTTTGATCTTTTCAGGCAACACGTAGAGATAAGATATCAAATAATCCAGCAATTCGACTATGCCCCGAGCTACGGCTTCTGTAGGTTCACGTTCTTCGTGAAAATGGGCGCCAAGATTGCCTCCCGTTCGAATCACATGTGATAAAGCTGTCAGCGGTTCCGCGAGACTGGAATCAGCTTTCACGATTTCGATAAGCTTCATAAGGGACTCTTTTCGCTTCCCTTCCGGGACTCTGTATTTAAAAATGCCTTCCAACGTCACGCGACCGGCCACCGCCGTAGCCCCGTAAATTTTGGCATTGAACGCATCTATCGTTGCGAAAAGAGAGTTGCGCAGGCGTTCAGGGATTCCGTCCGACAAAGTCGGATAGGGATATTGGGCAACGGCTGGTGGGTACATAAAAACGGCGATGGGATTGCCTACCTCATCTTTCGGCTTTGGCGTGTTACGCACAGACCAAAATCGGACCCCGCGCTGGCACGCGGGGCAGACGGCGTTTGCCGCTATCGTTGTCCGGTTGGGGTCTTCAGTATGGTGACTGAGTGAGAAAATCACCCGCTCGTTACAGTGCGGACATATGCCACTAATCACACTAGGTGCCCGCGCGCCCGCCGCCCCTTGAGGTCCCCACCTTACAACGGAGCTAAAATTAACCTCTTGCATGAATTTCCCCCCTAACTCCAGGATCCCTCAGCAGCTTGCATTGGCACAAGCTTAGCTGCGGTACTTTGCTCGCCATCGGCTGCCTGCCGCCGACCAGCATACGTGACTAGAGCCTGGTTGCAATTACTGGATGGAACTCTGAATGACTTTCTGCGGGCAAGCGAGAATTCTGCTCCGAAGGTGGGGCTCGATAGAGATGAGTAATGATAAGGATGGTAGCAGTAAGGCGGACGCTGTAAGCGGCAGGACCGCCTAGAATTTTCTTACGGCCCTGCTTTCAAGCAAAGGCCTTTGGCAAGTCGCCATGGCCATCGTGGCAGCGAGTTTGGTTCTTGGCTATTTCACTCTCTCAGCTAAGGGCGTGCGCAGCGGATAATTACGATAGCGCGGCTCTCGTGGAAGCTGTCAAGAAACCTCATTCTAGCTCTCTCTGATCCCTCCCCATTAACCATTCGTTAACCATTAACCCCCTAGCGTTTACCTCTCAGTAAGGATTCGCTGGCCGTGACCTTTGCCGCCCCCGTCGAAACAAAATCCATTCGCTTCCGCGCCCGGTCGTTCGTGGCCTTCACGCTCACGCCGGAGGCGCCGATTTCGGCTTGGCTGGAGGGGCTGGATCACTGGATCGGCAATTCGCCGGGGTATTTTGCCGGGCGGCCGGTGGTGCTCGATTTGAACGTGCTGAAGCCTGAGGTCGCCGACATCGCGCTGCTGGTCGCTTCGCTCGGTGCGCGTGGCATCCGGGTCTATGCGATCGAACTCGAAGGGGCTTCGCTGGGGCTCGACCTGCCGCCGCTGCTCTCCGGCGCCAAGGAGGCGACTTCGGACGGCCTGCTTTCCGGCCGCAAGGGCAAGGCGGAGGCGGCTGATGAAGCCGGCAAGCTGGAGACGGTGTTTTCGGAGCGCGGCAAGGATGCCGGCAAGCCCGCAGAGGGCAAGCCCGTCGAGATCAAGGCCGAGGCCGGCAAGGGCAAGGCTGCCAAGGCTGCTGAAGCCGGCGCGGTGGATGCTGTCCAGGCCGGCACACTGATGGTCAAGTCGCCGATCCGGTCGGGCCAGTCGATCTTCCATCCGCATGGCGATGTCATCGTGCTGGGCTCGGTCGCGTCGGGCTCGGAAATCATCGCGGCGGGCTCGATCCATGTCTATGGCACGCTGCGCGGCCGCGCCATCGCCGGCTCGCAGGGCAATCGGTCGGCGCGCATCTTCTGCCGCAAGAACGAGGCGGAACTGATTTCGGTCGATGGCTGGTACACGACGGCCGAAGAGATGGAAGGCGTCTCGCGCGGCAAGGCGGTGCAGGCTTTCCTCGAAGGCGACATGCTCGCCGTCGTGCCGCTGAACTAGGGCGGCGCGATGCTGACGCCCGGTTTCACGGTTCCGGCCCGGACAAGCGCCGAGGCGCCGCGCGCAAGCCTCGGACCGGTTTGGGATGGCATGATGGCAGGCTCTGACAACAACCGTGCGGCGCACGGCAACGACAACAGGCAACGGAGGCTTTTTCCATGGGCAAGGTAGTGGTCGTCACATCGGGCAAGGGGGGCGTCGGCAAGACCACCTCGACGGCCGCACTTGGGGCAGCGGTCGCCAAGACCGGCAAGAAGGTGGCGCTGGTCGATTTCGACGTCGGCCTCAGGAACCTCGACCTGATCATGGGCGCCGAGCGGCGCGTGGTGTTCGACCTCGTCAACGTCATCCAGGGTCAAGCCAAGCTGTCGCAGGCGCTGATCCGCGACAAGCGCGTCGACACGCTGTTCCTGCTGCCGGCCTCGCAGACGCGCGACAAGGACGCGCTGACCGAGAACGGCGTCGGCGAGGTGATCGACAAGCTGCGCTCGGTGTTCGACTATGTCTTCTGCGACAGCCCGGCCGGCATCGAGCGCGGCGCGCAGCTCGCCATGCGCTTTGCCGACGAGGCGGTCATCGTCACCAATCCGGAAGTGTCGTCGGTGCGCGATTCCGACCGCATCATCGGCCTGCTCGACGCCCGCACCATGCGCGCGGAACAGGGCGAGCAGATCGCCAAGCACGTCCTGGTCACCCGCTATGACGCGGCACGCGCCGCGCGGGGAGAAATGCTCTCGATCGACGACGTGCTGGAAATCCTGTCGGTGCCGCTGCTCGGCATCATCCCGGAAAGCCAGGATGTGCTGCGCGCTTCCAACCTCGGTTCGCCGGTGACGCTGTCGGAGCCGCTCAACAACGCCGCCAAGGCCTATCTCGAAGCGGCAAGACGGCTGGAAGGCGAAGATCTGCCGGTGGTGGTGCCCTTCGAACGCAAGGGCTTTCTCGACCGTCTGCTCGGAAGGAGGGCCGCATGAGCATCCTCGACCTCTTCAAGCGGCGCACCAGCGCGCCGGTGGCGCGCGAGCGGCTGCAGGTGCTGCTCGCCTATGAGCGCCGCAGCCGTGGCCAGCCCGATCTCGTCTCCATCCTGCGCGAGGAGATCATGGCTGTGATCGCCAAGCATGTGCAGATCGACCAGGACTACCTCCAGGTCTCGATGGATCGCGGCGAGACCATGTCGACGCTGGAAATCGACATCCAGATCCCCAACAAGAGCGCCGTGCCGCTGGCCATGGCGGGGTAAAACGCCGCGCTGTTTCCTCGCCCCCCTGCAGAGGGGGGCGAGGAACGCGATTTGCCGGTCCGGCACCGCCGGCATTCGTCCAGGTCAGTTCAGCGAAAATCTCGACCTGAAGCCCGCGGCGCTGTTGCGATTGGGATAGTCCTGATCCGGTATCGCAACGCCGAGATGGGTGCACAGCGGTTCCCAGCCATCGCCAAGAGCGTGGACCAGCAGCCGCTCCGGCGGCACCCCGGCGTACACCGCACGGACATTGGCCTCATAGCAGGCAATAGCATGCGCCCGATCGCCAGGCCGGCCGCCGAACACCTGCCTGGCGATCAGGGCAAGGCCCAGCGATTCCCGATCCACGCTTTGCTCAAGTCCCGCAGCGATCGTCTTTTCAAAACTCGCCCCACCAGCTTTCGGCCGAACGGTAGGTCAGGATCACCCTGGCATCCGGATAGAATTCGATCAGTTCGCGCCAATAGTAGGCCGAGGGCCAGTCCAGACAGGAGACATAGCCCGAAAGCAGCTGGTTCCAGTCCGGCGCGGCACCTTGCGCCAGCGCACGCCACATCCGTTTCTGCTCCTCGTTGCCGATCACTTCATGCATGTGATGACAGGGGCCGAAGCCGAGAATGGCCAGCGCCTCGCGCATCGAATCCGTGCCCGTCCGGCCGAAGCCGGTTCCGATCACCTTGATCGACATCTCCACGCCCTCCCGTTCGACCTGCAGGCCGTTTGCCGGCTGCATATCAGGCTGCACGCGACGTTCACACCGTCGCGAACGCCGGCTGCTCGCGGCATCCAAATCGCCAATGTTGCAAATTTACATTTCCCACCGGGGCCTTCCCTTGCGGAATAAGCGGATGTAAGGATACATATTAGCAGTTTATTAAATATCTGGGTTTGGTTGCGTAAGAGGGAGTTCCGTATGAACTTCAAGAGCCTGATCAAGCGTGCTGAAGACGTAGACAACGCACTCCAGGAGTTACAGGACGATCTGGCCGACGCCCTGGATGCCAGCCTCGATAGCGAATTCGAGGACCCGCCAAAGGGCGACGATGTCCCGGATCCCGCGTCAGGCGCCGACGCCTCACCAGTCCAAGCCGATGCGCCACAAGCGGATGCCGCGGACGCTCCCGATGCGGCGTGCAATGCCGAGACCGCCGAAACCGCGCCACGACTGACGCCTCATGCCCAGACCCGGCTGGCGGCACTGAATGCCTTCGAAGGGATGTTCCACGACGCCAGGGATTATCTGGACGAGATCAACGGCAAACTGTCGGAGATCTCGACCTCGCACCATCTGACGCGGGAATTCCTCAACATCCTCCACACCGACATTCTTCGCGCCAATGAGCTGGAGCTCGCGAATGCCGGCCTGATCGCGGAGCAGAGAACGCTGTCGGAAAAGCTGCACGACACGGCGGCAAAGCTGCGCGAGCGTGACGGCGCGTGCGAATTGCTGCAGCAGCGCGAGACGACCCTGGTCCAGGACCGGGAGACGCTTCGCGCAACGCTCGCAGCGGTAAGGCTTGAACTCGCAGAGATGGCCAATGCCAACGCCAAACGCGACGCGGAGTTCGGCGACATCGCCAACCGGCTGACGGCCAGGACGGTCGAGGCCAACAGGCGCCTGCGCGAGAGCAAGATGCTGCGGGAGAAACATGTCAGCCTGTCGGCCGAGCTCGACAAGGTGCTGAAGCGGGAGACCCAGACGCGCCACAGGCTGGACGAGCTTTCGGCAATCCACGCCAGCGAAGCAGCGCGGCTTGCCGAACTGATGGCGGCGCTCGGGAAGAGCGAGAAAGAGGAGATCCGGCTGCAGAAGGCGCTCGAGGCCACGCAGGCGAAGCTGGCGGAAAAGACCGAGTCGGCCAGCATGATGGAAGGCGACTGGGAAGCCGAACGGGCTCGCGGCCAGACGGAAATGCGCGGATTGCGTTCCGAGATACAGGACCTGGAATCGCGGCTGGAGCGGGCCTCGAACGAGAACAGCGCGGCCGCCGCCGAGATCGCCAGGCTCAAGACCGAACTGGACGACGCAGTGGCCGAAAAGAAGATCGCCGATGAAAGATTGTCGGCGCTCACGGACGAGAACGAAACCGACAAGATGAGCCTTTCCAAAGCGAACGCCAATCTTTCGCAGATTGCGCTGCAACAGGCATCGGAGGACATACAGCGGGATGTCCAGCGGCAGGAATGCGAGGACCTGCGGGCCGAAATCGCGTCGCTCAACGCCCGGATCAAGGAATTGCTGCCCTACGAGCGGCTCCACAAAGCCACCAACGGCAGATCGCGCGAGGGCGAGGTGGTCGAGATCGCCGCCGTGGTGGCCGAGAAGGCCCGTGCGACGGGCAGGCGGACCATGCGCAGAAATCTGCGCGCCACGTCGTAGCTCGCTCCGCTAGCGAGGGTCGCGGGCCCCATTGCCTGGCAGTGTCCCAGCGTTGGGTTGCCCTTGACGACGCGGACGGCCGCTGCCCTCACGCAATCACACAGCCGCGAACACCACGGTCTGCGCCAGTCCGCCGCCCTGGCGGTTCTCCAGCGTCACGGTGCCGCCGTAGCGCTCGATGATTTCCTTGGCGATGGCGAGGCCGAGGCCGGCGCCGGGAATGGATTGCTGGCGGCCGGGGTCGACGCGGAAGAAGGGCTCGAAGGCCTTGTTGATGAGGTCGGGCGGAATGCCAGGGCCGACATCCGAAATCGAGAGCACGGCGCGCCTGCCGGCGAGGTCGAGCGCGATCGTGCAGGCCTTGCCGTGGGTGGCGGCGTTGACGATCAGGTTGCGGAGCGCGCGGCGCAGGCCGAGCGCGCCGGCGCGCACCGAAACCTTGTCGAGATGGCCGATCGAGACGGAATGGCCGAGCGTGGCCATCTCGGCTGATATGTCGCGCACCATCTTTTCCAGGTCCAGCGGCTCGACGGCATCCTGGTTGACCTCCTCGCGCACCAGGCGGATGGCGCTGTCGGCGATGCGGTCAAGCTCGTCGAGGTCGTGCAGCCACTTGTCGCGCTCCTCGTCGAGGAATTCGGCGCGCAGCCGCATGCGCGTCATCGGCGTGCGCAGGTCATGGCCGGCGGCGGCCACCAGCCGCATGCGGCTTTCCATCGCCGTCTTCAGCCTGGACGAGAGCTGGTTCAGCGCATGCGCGGTCGCCTTGACCTCGGCCGAGCCCACCTCGGGCACCGGCGCCAGCACGCCATCGCTGCCGATCTTGGAGACGGTGGCCTCCAGCATTTCGAGCGGCCGGATCAGCACCGATGTGAAATAGACCGAGACGGCGGTGGCGCCGGCCACGATCAGCGAGATCCAGCCGGCGAGAACCAGCCATTCGCGCCTGGGCGGATCGATGTGGGCAATTTCCAGGATCGCCCAACGGCTGTCGGGCAGGCGCATGGAGGCACGCTGGGCGGGTTCACCCGGTTTGTCGCTGACGACGGCCAGGACGTCGAAACCTCGCCGGCGCAGCAGATCATTGAGCATCGCCGTCTCCTGCCGGTCCACCTTGCCATCGGCCGGCCGGTCGCTGAATTGCACCCGCAGCACATCGGGTATGGGCCCCGGCAGCAGCCGCACCACGAGCTCCATCTGCTGGGCAACCCAGGGCACGACGAGTTCCGGCGGCGGCCCGCCGCCGCGCACGCTGAGCACGGCCACCGTCGCCAGGCCGACGACGCCGACGATCGAAGCAACCAGCAACAGGATGAGGCGGCGGCGCAGCGAGTTCACGCCTGCGCCTCCACCGTCTCGACGCGCGCGGTGAGCTGGTAACCGCCATTGCGCACGGTCTTGAACAGCGGCCCGTCGCCGGTGTCGGTGAACTTGCGGCGCAGCCGGCTCATCAGCACGTCGACCGAGCGTTCGAGCGGGTCGCGCTCGCGGCCTTGCGTGAGATCAAGCAGCTGGTCGCGCGACAGCAGCCGGCCGGGGCGGTCGAGGAAGACTTGCAACAGGTCGAATTCGGCGCCGGTGAGATCGACGGCCGCGCCTTGCGCATCCGTCACTTTGCGGGTGTCCGGCTCCAGCCTATAGCTGGCGAAACGGTAGGCGCGGGGCGGGGGCGCCGGCGCCGCCTCTTCCGGGGTCGAGCGCCTGAGCACGGCACGGATGCGGGCGGTCAGCTCGCGCGGGTTGAACGGCTTGCCGAGATAGTCGTCGGCGCCGAGCTCCAGCCCGATGATGCGGTCGACATCTTCCTTCAGCGCCGTCAGCAGGATCACGGGGATATGCGGCTTGCGGTCGCGCAAGGCGCGACAGATATCGAGCCCAGAACCATCCGGCAGCATGACGTCGAGCACGGTCAGGTCGAACTGGCCCGAGGCCAGCTTCTGCTCGCATTCGCGCCGGTCGGCCGCCACCGAGACGCGAAAACCCTGGCCGTCGAGATAGCGCCCGAGCAGCGTCCGGATTTCGCGGTCGTCGTCGACGACGAGGATATGGGGTTGTGACTGCATTTGCCGTGCCCTCTGCTTGGCGCCGATTATAGGGAGAGCGCGTGCAAGCGGCATGGAAAATTGCAACGCAATGTTTCTGGCCGGCTCATGGAAACGTTCGGAAACAAATTGCCCTTTTGCGGAAACCTTCGGCAACACGCCGACGCGAAGCAGACAAACACGCTTCCTATCCTCCCGGCGTCCAAGGCATGGATGAAAGGAACCGTCATGCGAAGCAGACTTCTTGCGCTCGGCCTGTTTTCCGCCGCCGCCATTCACCCCGCGCTGGCGGCGCAACCCGATCCGGGTGCCGCACCCGGCGGGCCGCCGGTCATGGCAATGCAGGATGGCCCAGACCATGGCCCGATGCCTTGGCAGCAGGGTTTTGGCCCGCGCGGGCCGATGTCGCACGGCCCGGAAGGTTTTGGCCCCCGCCGCCTGGGGCCGCCGCCGGAATTCATGCTGGCCGCCCGGCTGGCCGCGCTCGAAACCCGCGTCGGCATCCGCAGCGAACAGCTCGACGCCTGGCGCGACTACACCAGCGCGCTGCAGGCGGTGCTGTCGCCGCCGCGGCCTGATCGTGGTCCAGGCTGGCCTGCCAGGCCAGATGGCGCGCCGCAGGCGAAAGGCCCCGATGCGGGTGCTGGCGGCACGCCCGATCCCTTCGCCTTCCAGGAAAGGCTGGCCGACGACGTCACGGCGCGCGCCGCCTCGGCCGCGAAGCTGAAGGATGCGATCGCCGAGCTGCGCGCCAAGCTCACGCCAGAACAGCTCGAAATCCTCGCTTCGGCGGAAGGGCCCCACGGACCACCCCCCGGTCCCTGGGGCGGCCCGCCGAATGATGCGGCCAGTCCGGCAGGCCCACCCGATGATGGCCTGATGTCGCCACCCCAGCCCGGGAACGGCTGACAACAGACCGGCTGCGCCGGCCGGCTCCGGTACTCAACCCGTTCCCGGGCCGGCCGGTTTCCCTTCCGGGGTGGTGGATCGCGCCATCCCGGATTCACCCTCATGCAACAAGGCACGACAATGTGGGAAGCCCTGATGCTGCTGCGGCTGATCGCATCGCTCGGCCATGCCGGGCGCGCCAGTCATGCGGCGCTGCCCGGGCGCGCCAACGACGCGGCGCTGCCCGCCGACACGCTGAAGGGCGCGATCCGGCTGGAATTCGCCGCCTGGCGCCTGTCGCTCCCGCTTGCGCACCGGCCCGACGAAAATCATGACCGCAAGATCGCGTGAGACTTGGCAAGGCGCTTGGCATGTCGGCGCTGATCGGCATAATGACGCAGGGGCATCGCAGCCAGCCACTCGATCCTCGAGTGCGCTCCACCCGCGAAGCAGGAGCGCGACATGAGCCGCTTCGAAGCACTGCTCGACACCGCCAACGTTCGGCCTCGCCCCTCCTTGCACGATCCCATGCCCAGGCAGCCACCGCACCTCAAGCGAAAGATCATTCAGCCCATGTCTATCCAGTCCAGCCAGTCCTCCCCGCCGGTTCGCCGGCTCGCGCCCTGGACGGCGCTTGCCGCAGCCCTTCTCGTGGCGGCCTGCTCACAGGAGCAAGCCAAGGCTCCCGCGGGCATGGGCGGCGTCGGCAAGCCGGAAGTCGGCGTCGTCACGCTGCATCCGCAATCGGTGGCGATCACGGCCGAACTGCCGGGGCGCACGGCGGCGTCGTTGATCGCCGAGGTACGCCCGCAGGTCGACGGCATCATCCAGCAGCGCCTGTTCAAGGAAGGCAGCGAGGTGGCGGCGGGACAGCCGCTCTACCTCATCGATCCGGCGAGCTACAAGGCGGCCTATGACAGTGCGGTCGCGGCGCAGCAGAAGGCGGCGGCGGCGGTGCCTACCGCGCAGGCCAAGTTCGACCGTTATGCCGGCCTCTTGAAGCAGAACGTTGTTTCCAAACAGGATTATGACGACGCCGCCGCCACGCTGGCGCAGGCGCAGGCGGATGTGGCTTCCGCCAAGGCCAGCGCCGAAACCGCACGCATCAGCCTCGACCGCACCTCGATCACCGCGCCGATCGCCGGTCGCATCGACAAGTCCACGCTGACGCCGGGCGCGCTGGTCACCGCCAACCAGGAGACGGTGCTGACCACGATCCGTTCGCTCGATCCGATCAATGTCGACGTCACGCAGTCGAGCACCAATTTGCTCAATCTGCGCCAGGCGATCTCGGAAGGGCGGCTGAAGTTCAGCGGACCCAATGTCAGCGTCAAGCTGAAACTCGAGAACGGCACCGTTTACACGCAGACCGGCAAGCTGGAATTCGCCGGCGCCAATGTCGACCCGACCACCGGCACATTCGCGTTGAGAGCCGAGTTTCCCAATCCCGACCGCCTGCTTCTGCCCGGCATGTATGTGCGGGCGCTGGTCGAGGAGGGCGTCGCCCAGAACAGTTTTCTGGTGCCGCAGCGCGGCGTCACCCGCAACACGAAGGGCGAGGCGACGGCCATGGTCATCAATGCGCAGGGCAAGGTCGAGACGCGCGTGCTCGCCGTGCGCAACACCGTCGGCAACAACTGGCTGGTCGACAGCGGTGTCGGCGATGGCGACCGCGTCATCGTCGAGGGGCTGCAGCTCGTGCGCCCCGGCGGCGACGCGACCGGCGTCGAAGTGACGATCGACGAGGCGACCGGGGAGATCAAGGACCGCGGTCAGACATCGGCTTTGCCGGCCCCATCCAAGATGGCCAGCACGGGCCAGCAACCCGCCGCCTCGACCGGGAACTGAGACGATGTCAGCATTTTTCATCAACCGGCCGATCTTCGCCTGGGTGATCGCCATCGTGATCATGCTGGGCGGCCTGCTCGCGCTCACCACGCTGCCGATCTCGCAATATCCGCAGATCGCGCCGACCACGGTCAACATTAGCGCCACCTATCCCGGCGCCGACGCGCAGACGGTCGAGAATTCGGTGACCAAGGTCATCGAGCAAGGCATGACCGGCATCGACAATCTCGACTATATGACGGCGACGTCGACCTCGACCGGTTCGGCCTCGATTACGCTGACTTTCACCAGTACGGCCGATCCCGACACCGCCCAGGTGCAGACACAGAACAAGCTGCAATTGGTGCAGTCGCAATTGCCGCAGGTGGTGCAGAGCAACGGCATCACGGTTTCAAAATCGTCGACCGGCTTCCTGATGGTCATCGGCTTCGTCTCCAGCGACGGCAAGATGAACTCGACCGATCTCGCGGACTATGTCGACGCCACGGTCAACGACACGCTGAAACGCGTCGAAGGCGTCGGCTCGACGCAGCTCTTCGGCTCGGGCTATGCCATGCGCATCTGGCTGGACCCGGACAAGCTCGCAAAATACGCGCTGATGCCGAACGACGTGGCGAGCGCCATCGAGGCGCAGAACACGCAGGTTTCGGCCGGCCAGCTCGGCGGCCTGCCGGCGCGCAAGGGCCAGCAGCTCAACGCCACGGTGACCGCCAAGAGCCGGCTGCAAACCGCCGAACAGTTCCGCAACATCATCCTGAAGAGCCAGACGGACGGTTCGCTGGTCCGCCTCAACGACGTCGCCACCGTCGAACTCGGCGCCGAAAGCTATACGACGCAGGCCCACTACAACGGCAAGCCGGCGGCCGGCGTCGCCGTCAACCTGGCGACCGGCGCCAATGCCATCAGCACCGCCGAAGCGGTGCGCTCGACGATCAACCGGCTGAGCTCGACCTTCCCGCAAGGGGTCGAGGTCGTCTACCCCTATGACACCTCGCCCTTCGTGCGGCTGTCGATCGAGGAAGTGGTCAAGACGCTGGCCGAGGCGATCGTGCTGGTGTTCCTGGTGATGTTCATCTTCTTGCAGAACCTGCGGGCGACGATCATCCCGACCATCGCGGTGCCGGTGGTGCTGCTCGGCACGTTCGGCGTGCTGTCGCTGTTCGGTTATTCGGTCAACACGCTGACCATGTTCGCCATGGTGCTGGCCATCGGCCTGCTCGTGGACGACGCCATCGTCGTGGTCGAGAATGTCGAGCGCGTTATGGCCGAGGAAGATTTGTCGCCGAAAGAGGCGACGCGAAAATCGATGAACGAGATCACCGGCGCGCTGGTCGGCATCGCCACCGTGCTGTCGGCCGTGTTCGTGCCGATGGCCTTCTTCGGCGGCTCGACCGGCATCATCTACCGGCAGTTCTCGGTGACCATCGTCTCGGCCATGGTGCTGTCGGTGCTGGTGGCGCTGGTGCTGACGCCGGCTCTGTGCGCCACGATCCTGCGGCGGCCGAAGGACCATGCGACGCAGACGGGTCCGTTCGGCTGGTTCAACCGGATGTTCGATCGCGGCACGACGGCCTATCGCGACGGCTCGCATGGCATCATCAAGCGGTCGTGGCGATTTCTTGCCATCTTCCTCGCCATCGTCGTCGCCGTGGGCTGGATGTTCGCTCGCCTGCCGAGTTCGTTCCTGCCGGAAGAAGACCAGGGCATCCTGATCACCAGCGTGCAGCTGCCGGTCGGCGCGACGCAGGACCGAACCGAGCGCGTTCTGGCTGAGGTGACCGATCATTATCTCAAGGACGAAAAGGACGCTGTCGACGGGGTCTTCACCGCGTCGGGCTTCGGCTTCGGCGGCGCCGGGCAGAATGTCGGCATCGGCTTCGTGCGGCTGAAGGATTTCGCCCAGCGCAAGTCGCCGGCGTCAGCAGCGCAGGCGATTGCCGGGCGCGCGATGGGCGCCTTCCGCAAGATCACGGATGCGCAGGTCTTCGCGCTGGCGCCCCCCGCCATCCAGGGTTTCGGCAACACCAACGGCTTCGATTTCTACCTGCAGGACGTCAATGGCGCCGGGCATGACGCGCTGATCCAGACGCGCAACCAGCTTCTGGGTCTTGCGGCGCAAAGCAAGCTGCTCGCCAACACGCGCCCCAACGGCCAGGAGGACCAGCCGCAATTCTCGGTCGACATCGACCAGGAGAAGGCAAGCGCGCTGGGCGTCAGTCTTGCCGACATCAACAACACGCTGTCCAGCGCATGGGGCAGCGATTACGTCAACGACTTCATCGATCGCGGACGGGTGAAGCCGGTCTACATGCAGTCGGACGCGAATTTCCGCATGCAGCCGGAGGATCTCGACAAATGGCAGGTCCGCAATGCCAGCGGCGCCATGGTGCCGTTCTCGGCCTTTGCCTCCAGCCACTGGACATTCGGCTCGCCCCGGCTCGAACGCTACAATGGTTCGGCGGCGGTCGAAATCCAAGGCGCGGCGGCAGCGGGCGTGAGCTCGGGCGCGGCGATGGACGAGATCGACAAACTCGTCGCGCAGCTGCCGGCCGGCTATTCGCATGAATGGACCGGGCTGTCGCATCAGGAGCGGCTTTCGGGCAACCAGGCGATGTCGCTCTACGCGATCTCGGCCCTGGTCGTGTTCCTGTGCCTGGCGGCGCTCTATGAGAGCTGGTCGATCCCGTTCGCGGTCATGCTGTCGGTGCCGATCGGCATCTTCGGCGCGCTGGCGGCGGCAAGCCTGTTCGGCCAGACCAACGACGTCTATTTCAAGGTCGGTCTGCTGACAACGATCGGTCTCGCCGCCAAGAACGCCATCCTGATCGTCGAGTTCGCCATCGAGCGGCAGACGGCCGGCATGGGGCTGGTGGAGGCGACGCTGGAGGCGGCGCGACAACGATTGCGGCCGATCCTGATGACGTCGCTGGCCTTCATCCTCGGCGTCACGCCGCTCGCGATCGCCAGCGGCGCCGGCTCGGGCGCGCAGAACTCCGTCGGCATCGGCGTGATGGGCGGCATGATCGCGGCGACCGTGATCGGCGTGTTCCTGGTGCCGCTGCTGTTCGTCACGGTGCGGCGCATCTTCAAGGGCAGGGTGGCCAAACCAGATCCCGGGCAGGATACGGGCGAAACGCCGGTGACGGCCAACCAGCAATAAGGGTTCTTCACATGACAGGTTTTGAACGTGGCCCGCTGGCCGCGGGGCGGCTCCTTGCGCCTGTTCTCGGCGCGGCCTTGCTCGCGGGATGCGTCGTCGGCCCGGACTACCGGACAGCCATCCTGCCGATGCCGGCAAACTGGAGCGGCCAGAAGCCGACGAAGTCCGTCCAGCCGGCGCAGCTTTCGCAATGGTGGCAGCGCCTGCGCGACCCGCAGCTCGACACGCTTGTCGAGGAAGCGGTCGCCGGCAATCTCGATGTCGCCACGGCGAAAGCCAAGATCCGCGAGGCGCGCGCAAGCTATCGCCAGTCCGCCGGCACATTGGCGCCGTCGGCGGATGGGTCCGGCTCGGTCACGCGCAACAAGTCAGCCGAGACGACATCTGGCACCAATTCCGTCTACGCGGAATACCAGGCCGGCTTCGACGCCAGCTGGGAACTCGACCTGTTCGGTGCCAACCGCAGAGGTGTCGAGGCGGCACGCTATGGGGTGGACGCGTCCGAGCAGGAATTGCGCTCGACCCTTTTGACCCTGGTCGGCGATGTCGCGTCCGACTACACCCAGGCACGCGGCTACCAGGCGCGCATCGCGCTCGCCCGGCGTTCGGCCGCGTCGCAGCGGCAGACCGCCGAACTCACCCGCACCATGGCGCAGGCGGGCACTGCGACCGCCGCCGATGTTGCCAAGGCGATGGGCCAAGCGGCCAGCACCGAGGCCGCGGTGCCGACGCTGGAGGCAAGCTATGCCGAAGCGCTGCATCGCTTGTCGGTGCTCACCGGCCGGCCGCCGGCGGCACTCAACGAGCGCCTGAAGCGCAGCAAGCCGATCCCGGCGCCACGCCTGCCGATGCCGACCGGGATTCCCGCCGATATCCTGCTGTCGCGTCCCGACGTGCGCATGGCCGAGCGGCAATACGCGCAATACAACGCCAAGGTCGGCCAGGCGGAGGCCGCGCGCTATCCCACGGTCAGCCTGACGGGAAACATCAGTACGGCGGCCCTCAATCTCGGCGACCTCGGCAAGAATTCGTCCATCGGCTGGTCCTTCGGGCCGACGCTCAGCGTGCCGCTGTTCAATGCCGGGCAGCTGAAAGCGGCCGTCGAGGTCGCCCAGGCGCAGCGCGACCAGTATTTCATCGCCTACCGGTCTTCGGTGCTGACCGCGCTCGAGGATGTCGAGAACGCACTCGTTGCGCTGGCGCAGGAGCGTATCCGCTTCGGCAAGCTTGCCGCGTCGGCGAAATCCTATGGCGATGCGGCACGTCTCGAAGGCACGCTCTACAAGGCCGGCGAGACCAGTCTTCTCGACGTGCTCGACGCCCAGCGCTCGCTCTACTCGGCCGAGGATTCATTGTTGCAGAGCCGCGTCTTGCTGGCGACCAACTACATCGCCCTCAACAAGGCGCTCGGCGGCGGCTGGAACGGCGCGGTCGATAGCACCAGGCCTGAGATCGTCGACGTCAGGACCGCGCCACGGATAGTATCGACGCTCACGACGCAATGAACAAAATGTGCAACCCGAACCATCGGCAGTCCGTTTATAGT
This sequence comes from Mesorhizobium sp. ES1-3, assembly GCF_020164795.1. NCBI lineage: Bacteria > Pseudomonadati > Pseudomonadota > Alphaproteobacteria > Hyphomicrobiales > Phyllobacteriaceae > Mesorhizobium > Mesorhizobium sp. ES1-3. The sequence goes on along the minus strand of NZ_JAIUGW010000008.1, from coordinate 141,828 downwards.
GTCCTTGAGGCTATGAGATGTCGCGCATCTATGATCTTGCATCCAATGGGGTCCGGCGTGTCTATGAAAAGCGCATAGACGCGCCGGCTATCCTCGATGCCGCCAGCGATTTTCCGAACGCGGCGAAATTCACCGCCGCCTGGCGCGGCATACGCGACGAAGCGCTTGCCGTGCGGCTGGGCGGGGCGCCGCGCTTCCACGACATCATGCCGGAACAGGCCGACATCTCGGCCAATGACGGTCTCGACTGGCGCATGTTCGTGCTCAAGGCCTACGACATCGGCATCCCCGAAAACCTGGCGCGGATGCCGGTTCTGAGCCAGTTGCTCGCCGAGTGCCCCGAAGTCAAATCGGCGGCCATCTCGTTCCTGGCGCCGCGCAAGCACATTCCCAGCCATCGCGGACCGTTTCGCGGCATCATGCGCTTTCACCTCGGCCTGGTCATACCGCGGCAGGCCGATGGCCGCCCGGCGACCATCATGATGATCAATCATCAGGAGAAGCGGATCACGGATGGCGAAGGCCTGCTCTGGGACGACACTTTCCCGCACGAGGTGATGAACAACGCCGACGAGCCCCGCATTGCGCTGCTGCTCGACGTCTGGCGTCCAGGAATGCCGCTGGACATGGAAGTCCTGTCCCGGCTGATCGTGCGCGGCGTCCAGGCGGGGATGCGCCACAGGGGCGTGTCCTTCTCCGGCTGAACCTGGGAGCGCGAGCACCCTATCTCTGAGTGAGGCGAGGGCCTTTCCTGCTTTGAGGCGAGCGATTTATCCGCAGCAAGGTTGCGAGCCGGCGGAAGGCTCGCAACAGGCCTTGGCTTTCCGCTCTTCCTCCAGCCAACGGTCGCGCGGCTTGCAGCTTGCAGGCCGGGGCGAAAGCTCGACATGTACCGCGCCGTCGGCCAGCCGGGGAAGGGCGGCCCGATAAAGCGCGATCGGGCGTACACCGTCGCTGACCTCGAAAGTGAGCCGGGCGGACGGGTCGAGGTCGACATGCTCCGTCACCTTGCGGATGATCGCGGAGAATTTCCCGGCCGGCATATGCGTGCGGTCGCCCTCGTCGACGTCCCAGAGCTGGATGAAGATCTCGGCCCAGGCTTCCGGATTGGCGCCGCAATCCAGCGCGGCGAACGTGCCCGCCTTCACCTCGGTGACGTGGTAGCCGGGCTTTACCGGTCGGCCATCATGGAAAAACACCAACGGCCTGTCCTTGTGACCGGCCAGAAACCCCAGGAGGCCAGCGATGGCGATGTCCTCGGGATCACTGACGATGGTGGGTTCAAATTCCCGATTGTCAGAGACGAGCATGTGCGGTAATCCTTGTTTCAACATTTCTAGGATTGTTGAAATATGGATGAACGTCAAGCCCTGTCTGCCTTCGCGGCCCTTTCGCAGGAGACGCGTCTGCGCATCCTGCGGCATCTGGTGATTGCGGGTCCGGATGGAATTGCCGCAGGCGCTATCGCAGAGAAAGTCGAGGTCTCGGCGTCCAATGCGAGCTTCCACCTGAAGGAGCTCGAGCGGGCAGGGCTGGTGAGCGTGCGCCGCGATTCCCGATCCATGGTCTACAGCGCCGAATATGACGCGCTGAGCGGGCTGATCCGCTTTTTGATGGAGGATTGCTGCTCCGGAAGGCCCGAAATCTGCGCTCCGGCGCTGGCGCCGAGCTGCTGCGCGGCCGATGCGCAGGAGATGGTTCGATGACAGTCGAGCGTCAATTCGACCTGCCGCGACGCCTGGTCGCCGAAGGCCTCGGCACGGCGCTGCTTGTGGCTACGGTCGTCGGTTCAGGCATCATGGCGCAGTCGCTGACGACCGACGGCGCACTGGCACTTCTCTGCAACACGCTGCCAACCGGTGCGAGCCTGGTCGTGCTGATCACAATCCTCGGCCCAATATCCGGTGCCCATTTCAATCCGGCAGTGTCGCTCGCCCTGACGCTTTCGCGCCGCCTGTCGGCCAGCGATTGCATCTTGTACATGTTGGCCCAACTTGCCGGCAGCATCGCCGGAACGATGATCGCTCATCTGATGTTCGGCCTGGCGCCGCTGGCGCTGTCGACGCATGGCCGCACCGGCGCCGCGCAATGGCTTTCGGAGGGCGTTGCCACCTTCGGCCTGCTCGCGGTCATTCTGGCCGGCCTGCGCTTCGAACGCGCGGCCGTGCCCTGGCTTGTCGGCCTCTATATAACCGCTGCCTACTGGTTCACCGCCTCGACGTCCTTCGCCAATCCCGCGGTCGCGGTGGCGAGGGCGTTCACCGACACATATTCCGGAATCAGCTGGGCAAGCCTTCCCGGCTTCATCGCCGCCGAGCTCGCCGGCGCCGGCTTAGCGTTGGCGTTGATGACGTGGCTGCTGCAACCGCAATCCGAAATCCAACCTCTTGTCGTCGAGGCCAGGCCATGACCGTCACCATCTATCACAATCCCGACTGCGGCACCTCGCGCAACACGCTTGCCATGATCAGGGCGAGCGGCGAGGAGCCGGTCGTCGTCGAATATCTGAAACATCCGCCCAGCCGGGAGCGCCTGCGCCAGCTTATCGCCGCCATGGGAATTCCGGTGCGCGCCTTGCTGCGCGAAAAGGGCACGCCCTATGCCGAGCTTGACCTGGCTGATGCCAAATGGACCGACGAGCAGCTGCTCGATGCCATGCTGGAGCATCCGATCCTGATCAACCGGCCGATCGTCGAAACACCCAGGGGGACGCAGCTGTGCCGGCCGTCCGAGCTTGTACTCGACCTGCTTGACCATCCGGTGAACCATTTCACCAAGGAAGACGGCGAGGTGGTCACCGGTGACCGTGGCACGATACCAGACTGACTGTAGAGGGGCTCGGGCGCCGTCGAATGCGATCAAGTCATTACATTCCAGCCATGGCTTCGGCTGCCGGAAAAGTCGGCAGCAACCGTGGAACGACCAGCACCGCCGCCCCGTAGAGCAGCAAGGCGGCGCCCGCCAGCCTTGCTACCCTCTCTCCCATCGGGAAGGTCTTTTCCGCAAAGACCAGCAGCGTGACCACGGCCATGACCGCGATGTTCATGATCCCGAGCGGGAAGAGAGTGAGAAACAGGAGCCAGCAGCAGCCCAGGCAAAGGAGCCCATGCTCCAAGCCCATGCGCACCGCGCCCCAGTGCCCGTCGCGCCATGAGGTCAGGATGAAGCTCATTGGAGTACGGCATTTGGCCAGGCACAAATCCTTCAGCGGCGAGAGCTGGTAGGCACCCGCAACCATCAGCAGCGCGCCGCCGATGCGAGCGGCCGTCGCCGTGGACATTCCCTCTCGCCCGGCAATATTCTCCGCGCCCGCCGCGCCGGCAAAAGCGAGTACGCCCGACAGGCCCCAGACCAGCATATACCCGCCCACGAATGCCCAGGTCGAGACAAAGGTTGCGCCGGGCCCCCGCCGCCCGGCCTGGACCTGGTGAAACGTCAGGATCATGGGGGCGGCCGTCGGGAACATCATGGCGACCATCATGATGATCCAGACGACGAGGAACAGTAGCGCATTCATGCCCATCGTGGGCGTGTTCATGGCCATCGGCATGTCCATGCCGATCTGCCACCGGATGAGCATGGCCCAGGCCGCGGCGGCAACGGCGATCAGCAGCGCAGCGATGATGTTTCGCTGCAGCGCCAGTGACGGGGTCCCAGCATCGAGCATGGCCCAAGTCCGTTCCGATCGAGCATTTCGCAGCCGAACTCAGTCCGCCGGCATTGCAGAAACACCCCTGAAACAAAGAGACAGAGCGGGACCCATTGACCGAGTGGAGCGTCTCGCTCTGGCGGCCGGACCTATTGTTGGCCCGACCAGTTGATCGACGCGTAGTGCCCGTTGCGGCGGGAATTGTCCCAGCGCATGCCGTGGTCGCTGAACGTGCTGTCCTGCACGCCCATCGCCATGAACAGCTTGTCGGGGTTGATGGGATGGCCGGTGGCCGCCCACATCTCTCCGTCCTCGCGCATCGTTGGCAGCGGTTCGACCGCAACATGCATGACCCCCGGTATCTCCACCGACCGCTTCTTGCCATCGATCTGGTACCTGATCGGCGCCTTCTTGGCTCCCAGGTTTGTACCGATCATCGGCGCGAGCATAGCCATCGGGCCGCCTGCGGCGCCGGTGAAGATCGCGCCCAGCGCCTCCATTTGCGTGTCATCGGCCCGTTCGTCGATATAGGCAGCGGCCGTCCAGTTGCCCTCCGCCATCGGACCGGGCGTGCGCGCGACCATCGCGACGTTGAGGCCGTCCAACCGCGCATCACCGAAATTGCCGGTGTCGATGTGAAAGGCCAGGGCAACGTCGCAGACGCCTTGCGTCGGCTTTGACGTCAGTTGCGCTTTGGGTGACATCAGGCAGGGACAGACGACGTCGCAGTTACAATTTTCGAAATAATTTCCGGACAACTGCCAACTGGTTGCCATTGGCTCCTCCCGAGTGCGAGGCGGGCCGGAATATCGCCGCTTTCTTGGCCAGGTGGCGCCGCTTTTCTTTGCATTTTCGAGCGGCAGACAGTCCAACCCCGCGAACGATCGGCGCGCCAGACCAGTAGGCATACGCTACGCCGTTGCCCGGCACTGTCAAGCACCAGCGGAGAAGGTGCCGCGCTTCGAATTTCTCACGATTGTCGGCAACGACAACCCTGGGATTCGCGCCCCGGGGCAAAACCTCGGCTGCAATCCCTGCACTGGGAATGCCGCGCACTGATCCCGTTCGGGAGCGAGGCGACCGCAAAGGGTGCAGGGAACCCTAGCTACGCCCGGCCGAGCCTGCCGCCGAGCAGCTCTTGAAGGCCACGTGAAGCATAATTACATCAATGGGTAAGCGTGCGTCGCACGCGAATTGCTTTGGTCAAGCTTCATCTATGGAGGTTGTCATGGCTAATATGCTCATGGAAGGAAAGAAGGGCCAGGACTGGCTCAATCTGGTCCTTGCCATCTGCCTGTTCATCTCACCTTGGGTAATCGGCTTCGCTGCTGAGACCGCACCTGCATGGAACGCCTGGGTTGTTGGCGTCGTGCTGGGTGTCATGGCTCTGGCAGCGCTTACCGCATTCGCCGAGTGGGAAGAATGGGTGAGTGTCGTTCTCGGGCTCTGGCTGATCGTTTCGCCCTGGCTACTCGGTTTCATGGCGAACACACATGCGATGGCCACCGACGTCGTTCTCGGCGTGCTGGTGGTTGCCGTATCCGGCTGGGCCGTCTGGGACTTCCGTCACCCGCACGCGCACGCGTGATCTGGGACGGACCAAGGGTGGGGGCTCGGCGCGCGAGTGACGGGCTCCTCCCGCAGATCTGGAATTGCGCGCCCAAGGTACGCGAAATTTGGGCTGGCGCTCCGGTGCCGGCATCTTTTTGCCGGTCCGCCCGTGCCGATCTGGCCATCGCTTGCGATCGGCAGGCCCGCCCATGGATTTCGATGAGATCGAACCCATATCTTGGGTAGGAGTTTGAGCGTGATCTTCGCGCGGGTGGCCCTTTTCGCCGCGGCCTTAGTCGCCGCAGCTGTCGTTTCTCTCTTCCCTTCGGCCGGGAGCGAGAAGGTTGCGTTGAGCATGGCGATCGATGGCGCCATCGGGCCGGCAAGCGCAAGGCAGCTCGAGGAAGCGCTCGACGTCGCCGCCAAGCGGGACGCCGCGGTTCTCATCCTTAAACTCGACACGCCCGGCGGGCTGGTCACCTCGATGCGCGAGATGATCGCCGATATCCTGGCTTCGCCGGTGCCCGTCATCGGCTATGTCGCGCCGGCCGGTGGCCATGCGGCGAGTGCCGGCACCTACATCCTCTATGCCACCCATGTCGCGGCCATGGCGCCCGGCACCAATCTGGGTGCCGCGACACCGGTGGAGATGGGCGGGCTGCCGGCGCTTCCGGGCGACCAGAAGGACAACCAGAAGGATGCCACCGGACGGCCGGCGGGCGACGCGATGATGACCAAGGTGACCAATGACGCGGTCGCCCTGATCCGCTCGCTCGCCGAACTGCGCAATCGCAATGGCGACTGGGGCGAGAAGGCCGTGCGCGAAGCGGCGAGCCTGTCGGCCAATGCGGCATTGCAGGAACATGTGATCGATTTCGTCGCCCGCGACACCACCGAACTCCTGCAACTGGCCGATGGGCGCACCGTCGATGTGGCCGGCAAGAAAGTGGTGCTGGCGACGAAGGGGCTGCCGGTCGAGACGCTGGAGCCGGGCTGGTTCATCCAGCTGCTTTCCGTCATCACCGATCCGAACACCGCCGTCATCCTGATGCTGGTCGGCGTCTATGGCATCGTCTTCGAGTTCACCAGCCCGGGCGCGGTCGCGCCCGGCGTCATCGGCACCACCTGTCTCGTGCTCGGCCTTTATGCGCTCGATCTCCTGCCGATCAACTATACCGGCCTTGCCCTAATGCTGCTCGGCATCGTTTTCCTCATCATCGAGGCCTTCAATCCCACCGTCGTGCTTGGGCTCGGCGGCGTGGCCGCCTTTCTGTTCGGTGCCGCCATGCTGCTGCGGGTCGAGGGGCCGGGCTTTGCCATGTCATGGGCCGTCATCGGTCCGGCCGCCGCGCTGACGCTTGGATTGGCGCTGCTGAGCGGTACCTATCTCTGGGCGGCGCGCCGGAACCCACCGCGCGTCGGCGGCGAAGCGATGCGCGGCCAGCCGGCCGAGATCCTCGACTGGCAGGGCGGCGAGGGCCATGTGCTGGCCCTGGGCGAGCGCTGGCGGGCGAAGGCCGATGAACCCGTCGCGGCCGGCGACAGCGTCGAGGTGACGGACATCAGCGATCTCGTGCTGACCGTGCGGCGGCGCGACGCGGGAAGGAATGGAGCAAGGCAATGAACATCGGCTATGTGGCCTATCTGGTACTAGCGCTAATTGTGGTCATATTCCTGTCCGCGGCCATCCGCATCCTCCGGGAATATCAGCGCGGCGTGGTCTTCACGCTCGGCCGCTTCACCGGGGTCAAGGGGCCCGGGCTCATCATCCTCGTTCCCTTCGTCCAGCAGATGGTGAAGGTCGACCTGCGCGTGGTGGTGCAGGACGTGCCGCCGCAGGACGTGATTTCGCGCGACAACGTCTCGGTGAAGGTCAATGCCGTGCTATATTTCCGCATCGTCGACGCCGAACGGGCGGTCATCCAGGTCGAGGACTACATGGCCGCCACCAACCAGCTGGCGCAGACCACGCTGCGATCGGTGCTCGGCAAGCACGAACTCGACGAGATGCTGGCCGAGCGCGACAGGCTCAACAGCGACATCCAGGAAATCCTCGACCAGCGCACCGATGCGTGGGGCATCAAGGTGTCCAATGTCGAGATCAAGCATGTCGACCTCAACGAGAACATGGTCCGCGCCATCGCCAAGCAGGCCGAGGCCGAGCGGCTGCGGCGCGCCAAGGTGATCAATGCCGAAGGCGAGCAGCAGGCGGCGGCGAAACTGGTCGAGGCGGGCCGCATGCTGGCGGCCGAGCCGCAGGCCATGCAGCTGCGCTATTTCGAGGCCTTGCATGACATCGCCGGCGAGCGCTCCTCCACCGTGGTGTTCCCGTTGCCGGTGGACCTGCTCGGTCAATTCCTGAAGGGGCAGGGGAAGTAAGCAACCCCCTTTCCGCCTCCCAACTGGGTGAGTTCAGCCAGCCTGCAGGTTCCTGCGCTTCCGGTCCCACGGACGTCAGATACGCTCGCTTCCGGGCTCTCGATATCGTCCACTCTCGGCTCGGCCTGGTCTGGCTCAACGCTACAACAACAAGTCCAGGAAAAATGTGGAACAGTTTCCGTCAAGAAGGCGTTCTTACGCACTGCAAGGCACACTCAAAATAAGTGAGAAATAAACCATAAGTCTTTGTCCTAGATCAAAGTCGAGAGTGGTTTCTTCGGGTAACAGGGCGTCCGCTGCGATATTTTGGAGAGGATGGCGGATGTCGACCCTTCATTTGAGTTCAGAATACCGGAATAAACAGGATAGCCTGTCCGAGCAGTCAAAATCGGTACATCATGGGGCAATGGAGCTTCAGACAGCCATTCTCCTTACATTGCGGGGCTATCGTCGCCGCTCAGTAATTTCCACCAATTATGTGATGAAAAGGGTGCGACAGCTGTGTCCTGATTGCGTGCTCGCCGACCATGCATTGGCCGGATTGATCCAGGAAGCCGCGGTGTTGTTGGCATTGATCCCGGTGTTCGATCCGTGCCTTGGCAAGGATAGATAGGTTAGAGCGGCTACAAAGCCTTTTAGCATCGCTGAACCTCGCGGTCCGCAGGGCCGCGAGGTCTCTTTTGTCCATCCCTGGGCGGTCGCCCGGCAGGAACGGCGCTGTCCCGCCAGATATTGCGTCCTTGCTGGGTCCGCCTGATCTTTTCTCACTGTCAGAACCTGACGCTGAGATCTGCCTTGGCCCCGTTGTCGGTGTTGTGGCCGCCGAACTGGCCGACATAGGACAGGCCGAGTGTCGCATTGGCCGACATCGGCAGGTCGAAGCCGGTCTCGATCACCGCGCTGTTTCACCCTGAGGCTGACATGTCATTGGAGCCCGGCCTTGTCTTGGGTAGGCCCGCACTGGAATTGGACTGGAGCGAAAAGCAGCGTCTTTTGCGCGCACTGTGGCAGTTCGGCGTCATCGGTCTCGGCCTCGCACGGGCTGGTATCGGACAGCTGCCGAAAGCTGCAAAACTTATCTGGCGCTTGTCGGCGTATAGCCGAAGCGGCGACGAAAGCAGCGGTTGAAGTACGATACGTCGCTGAATCCGCTTGTCAGGGCGATGTCGCTGACCCGCATGTCGCTGTGTTTGTGCGAGAGCATCCTGTGGGCGCTCTGCAAACGCAGTTCCAGAACGCGTTCAGAGAAGCTCATTCCCGTCTCTTGAAGGAGGTCGTGGACATAGCGCACCGACAGGCCGAGTTGTTGCGCGACACTTTGGGCGGAAATGCCGGGATCGATAATTGCTCTCGCCGCATCTGCGCCGTGCTTCGCTGATCGGCGATCTGCTCGATCAGGGCCGCGTCATCACCCATCATTATCGCCAGGCGCTCGATCATCTGGCTGTGCCTTTCGTGCTTACCCACGCCAACGGAGCAATCCTCCATGCGAATGCGGCCGCCGAACAGATGTTTTCGGCGCAGGGTCCCATTCTCTCCAGGAACGGCCTGCTCCAGGCACAGAATCCGGTGGTGGCTCGCGCCCTGCTGGACGCGATCGCCAGTGCGGCGAGCGCGGATGCTTCGCTTGGCGCGCGCGGCATAGGGCTGCCGGTTTCGGCCCAGGGCCAGCCGCCCGCCGTTGCCTATGTGTTGCCGCTGACTGAAGGAACGGCGCGCGCGGTTTTCCGGCCGGCATGCGCGGCTGTGTTCATATCGACGACGACATCGGCTTCTCCCCTCCCGGAGGCCGTTCTGACCACGCTGTTCGACCTTACACCCGCGGAGGCGCGGGTGCTGCTGCGGATCGGCAGCGGATTGTCAGCCTCCAAGAGCGCGTCGTCGCTCGGCATCGGTGAAAACACCTTGAAGACCCACCTCAATCGAATTTTCGCCAAAACCGGCACGAGACGCCAAGCCGACCTCGTCAAACTCGTGTCGGACATCGGCACGCCGCTGGCGGCTCATGGACCCTGAGGGCGGAGCGCGTGGTCTCTACCGCCAGCGGGTCAGAGGCCTCACCGCCGCCAGGGCGGCTCCGGCGCGAAGCGCTTGCCGATCCAGTCGGCGAAGGCGCGGGTCTTGGCGGCCTTTCCCTTGGCCGAGGGCGTGACGACATAGACCGCGCCTTCGTCCGCCAGCGTCCACTCCTCCAGCACGGGCACCAGCCGTCCATCGGCAAGCTCGCGGCCGACCAGCCAGTCGGTGCTCATCATCAGGCCGACGCCTTGCACGGCGGCGTCGACCAGCACCTCGGCATCGTCGGTGACCAATGGCCCGGAAACCTCAACGCGCGCGCGCCGGCCCTCGCGGTCGGTCATCTCCCAGGCCGGAAAGGTCTGGAAGCCCGAGAAGCCCAGGCAGGCATGGTCGAGCAGTGCCTGCGGTGTCTCCGGCCTGCCCCTGCGGGCAAGATAGGAGGGGGCGGCGCAGAGCAGCCGGCGTCGCGTCGCCACCTTGCGTGCCACCAGGCGCGAATCCTCCAGGCTGCCCAGCCGCACGGCGACATCGAAATTCTCGGCGACCAGATCGGTGAAGCGGTTGGAGAATTCGGCCTCGATGCGCACATCGGGAAATTCGGCAAGGAATTGAGGCAGCAGCGGCCCGATCCACATGCGCCCGAACGTGCCGGGCAGGGCCAGCCTGAGCACGCCGCGCGGGCCGCCCCCGGCATGCGCGGACGCGACGGCCTCGGCCTCGTCGACGGCAGCGAGGATGGCGCGCACACGCACCAGGAATTCGGCGCCTGCTTCGGTCAGCGACACGCTGCGCGTCGTGCGCGAGAGCAATCTCACCCCCAGCCGCGTCTCAAGCGATTGCAGGCGCCGCGACAGGATGGTCGCGTCGCGCCCGACACGCGCCGCCGCGCGGGTGAAGGAGCGCGCCTCGGCGATGGCGGCGAAGGCGGCCATCTCGGCAAGGGCCGCGGGTTCGTGAGATTGCTGCATCATTCACAGTTCTCAATTGCAGAAAACAAGGATTATCCAGAGATAGCGCAGCAAATAGGTTCACTCAATCCATCAATCGTCCCACCGGAGTGAAACCATGAAAGCCATCGAACTCAGCCAGCCCAGGCTGGACGCCTTCCGCGCCGTCACCGTTGCAACCCCCGAACCGCAGCGTGGCGAGGTGCTGATCCGTCAGCGTGCGGCGAGCCTCAATTTCGTCGATGTGGCGGTGGCGAGCGGCAATTATCCCGGACCGAGCTTCCCGCTCATCCCCGTCGCCGACGCCGCCGGCGAGATCGTCGCGCTGGGCGAGGACGTTACCAGATTCGCCATCGGCGATCGCGTCGTCGCGCATGCCAAGCCGCGCTGGATCGGTGGGCCGCCGCGACCTTACGAGATGACACAGATGCGCGGCATCTCGCTGCCGGGATCGCTGGCCGAATATGTGGCGCTGCCGGCCAATTCGCTGGTGCCGGTCCCGGCGTATCTTTCCTTCGAGGCGGCGTCGACGCTGCCGATCGCCGGCACCACGGCCTGGAACGCCATCCGCGCCGCCAATGTCGGGCCGGGTTCGGTCGTCGTGCTGCTTGGCACCGGCGGCGTCTCGATCTTCACCCTGCAGCTCGCGAAAGCCGCCGGCGCCACCGTCATCATCACCTCGTCGTCGGACGAAAAGCTGGAGCGGGCGAAGGCACTCGGCGCCGATCATCTCATCAACTACCGCGCGACGCCCGACTGGGACGGCAAGGTGCTGGAGCTGACCGGCGGTCTCGGCGCCGACCTCATCGTCGAGACCGGCGGAACCGCAACCTTCGCCCGCGCCGTCAACGCCACCGCGCCCGGCGGCACGCTGTTCACCATCGGCTTCGTCACCGGCGCCGAGGCCACGGTCAATCTGCTGCCGATCATCATCAAGGCGCTGAAGGTGGTCGGCAACAACACCGGATCCGTGTCCGATCTCTTCGACGCCGCCCGTGCCATCGGCGCGGCCCGGATCGAGCCGGTGGTCGACAAGATGTTTTCACCCGATCAAGCGACCGAAGCCTACACCCACATGGCCGCCGGCGGCCTGCATTTCGGCAAGCTGGTGTTCGGGCTGGAGTGGTGAAGTAGCCGATCTCCCCCTCGTGGGGAGATGCCCAGCAGGGCAGAGGGGGCGCGAAGGATCGCGGCCTTTCGGTCAATCTGAGAGCGCTGAGGATCTGCATAAACTTGCGATCGCAAACTGCTGACATGCCGGCGGGACAGCGCCCCCCTCTGGCCTGCCGGCCATGTCCCCCACTTGGGGGGAGATTGGCAGTTCCACCCTTAGATCAGCTTCTCCAACGTGATCGGCAGATCCCTAATCCGCTTGCCCGTCGCGTGGAACACAGCATTCGCAATGGCCGGCGCCATGCCGACGATCGCCAGTTCACCGACGCCTTTGCCACCAAGCACCGAGGAGTGCAGGTCGGGGATGCCGACCGAGATCACCTGGATGTCGGGGACGTCGGCATTGGTGGGGACGAGATAGTCGGCGAGGTTGTTGTTGACGATGCGGCCGTGGCGGCGGTCGACAATGCCTTCCTCGAGCAGCGCCTGGCCGATACCCATGATGATGCCGCCCTTCCATTGGCTTTCGGCCAGCTTCGGATTGTAGAGCCGGCCCGAATCCAGCGCCGACACCACGCGCGACACGCGCACCGTGCCGAAATCCTCGTCGACGCGCACCTCGACGAAATGCGCGCACCAGGAGTGGCGGGAATAATCGCCCTCGGTGTGTGGCAGCGCCATGGCGATGGTGGTGTAGTTCTTGTAGCGATCCTCGGCGGTCGAATTGGCCGGCATGGTGTCGCCGGTCGCCTCGACGCGGTCGCGGCCGACGCTGTTGAGCAGTTCGGCGATCGAGACATCGGGACCTTCGCCGCGTGGTGCGGTGATGCGGCCATTGGCGACGACCAAAGTGTTGGCCTGCAGCGCGTGGAAGGGCGAGCGCGGATCGCTGATCGCCAGACCGATCAGATGGTCGAGTGCCGAGGTCGCCGCCTTGTGGACAGCGCCCGTCATCACGCCGGCCAGCCGTGACCCGCCGGCGACGCCGGCACGGGGAAAGCGGGAGTCGCCGAGCTTCACCACGACGTTGTCGGCGGGCACGCCGACCGTCTCGGCGGCGGTCTGCGCCAGGATGGTGTAGGTGCCCTGGCCCATGTCGATCGAGGAGCTTTCGACCTCGACCGAACCGTCGGCCAGGATGCGCACGATCGCTTCGCCATAGGCGCGCCGTACCGGATAGGTGCCGGCGGCGACGCCCCAGCCGATCAGGTGGTTGCCATCGCGCATCGAGCGTGGCTCAGGCGTGCGCCTGGCCCAGCCGAAGCGGTCGGCGCCCGCTGCAAAGGCCTCGCGCAACTGCCTGGTCGACCAGGCTTTTTTCGCGTGCGGGTCCTGTTCGGCGTAGTTGCGCAGCCGGATCTCCAGCGGATCGATGCCGACCTCGTAGGCGAGTTCGTCGATGGCGCTTTCGATGCCGAAGGCCGAAGGGTTTTCGCCCGGCGCGCGCATGGCGCCCGGCACCACCGAATTCACCCGCACGACATTCTGTTTCGAGGAGAAATTCGGCGTCGCGTACATGATCGAGGTGACCGAGCCCAGCGGCTCGACCCACATGCCGTCGATCGAGGTTTCGTTGACGCCGCGATGCACGATCGACTGGATTTTCCCGTCATGGTCGGCGCCGATCGTCACCGTCTGGCGGGTCGCGGCGCGGCCGCCGTAACCGGTGAAGGTCTGCGGCCGCGTCATCACCAGCCGCACCGGCCGGCCGAGCATTTTCGCGGCACTCGCGGCAATCGCGCCATGGCTGAGCGCCAGCGCCTTGGAACCGAAGCCGCCGCCGATATAGGGCGACACCAGCCGCACATTCTCGAACGGCACGCCGAACCATTCGGCATAGGTGCGCGCCATGCCGTCCAGCCACTGGCTCGGCTCCCACACGGTGAGGTGGTCGCCCTCCCAGCGGGCGATAAGGCCATGCGGTTCCATCGGCGCCTGGTATTCGCGCGGCGTGTTGTAGGCGGCACAGATGCGCACCGGGGCGGAGGCGAAGGCGGCCTGCGCGTCGCCCCATTCCTTGGTCATGGCGTCGATCGGAATGCCGTCGCCGGCCTTGCCATCGCTGAGGTCGACGATTGCCGGCGTCTCGTCATAGCTGACCTTGACCATCGCTGCGGCGGCCACGGCCTGCTCGAAGGTCTCGGCGACGACGGCGGCGACATGCTGGCCCGAGAAGGTGACGTCGCGCGCCAGCGGGCAGTAGGGTTTGTCGGGCGGCGGGGTGCCGAACCAGTCCGAGGCGGTTTTCAGGCTGATGATCGTGTCCGGTGTCAGCACCTTGAGTACGCCCGGTGCTGCCTCGGCCGCCTTGCTGTCGATGGCGCGCACCTTGCCGGATGCTATGGTGCTTTCGACCAGCACGGCATAGGCGAGCCCTTCGAGCTGCTGCTCGACGGCGTATTTGGCCGCACCCGTGATCTTGGCCGGGCCGTCGACGCGCGACAGCCGGCCACCGACGGCTTCCGCGCCGCCGTCGGAGGCGTCGCCCCGTTTCGATTCACCAACTCTGATGCTGTGAACGGTCATGCCGTTTCTCCCATCTTGAGAATAGCCCGTGCGACGACGCGCGGCGCGAGCTCGATCTTGTAGTGGTTGGCGCCATGGTCGACGGCGCCTTCGACGGCGAGCAGGCTTGCGGCGCGAACAGCTTCCGGCTCCAGCACCTTGCCTTTCAGCGCGTCTTCGACGGCGCGTGCCCGCCAGGGTTTGGTGGCGACGCCACCGAGCGCCACGCGCAGGTCTCGGATGGTGCGTCCGTCGGACTCCAGTTCGAGCCCGACGGCAGCGCTGGCCGCGGCGAACTCATAGGATTGCCGGTCGCGGATCTTGAGGTAGGTCGAACGGCGGGCGGCGGCGGAGGAGGGGATTTCGATGGCGGTGATCATCTCGCCCGGCTCGATCGCGTGTTCCTTGTCCGGTGTCGTGCCAGGCGACAGGAAAAAGTCGTCGACCGGGATGCGCCGTTCGCCGAGATGGACTGTTGCGTCGAAGGCGACGAGCGCGGTGGCGAGGTCGCCGGGATACATGGCGATGCAGGCTTCGCTGGTGCCGAGCACGGCATGGCCCCTGGTGACGCCGCCGATCGCCGAACAGCCGCTGCCTGATACACGCTTGTTGCAGGCGGCAAAATTCGAGGGATCGCGGAAATAGGGGCAACGGGTGCGCTGCATCAGATTGCCGCCAATGGTTGCCATGTTGCGGATCTGCGCCGAGGCTGCTTGCCAAAGCGCCTCCGAGATGGCGGGAAAGCGGTTCTTGATGTCCGCGTGGTCGGCGACATGGCCCATCCTGGCGAGCGCGCCGATGATGGCGCCGCGCTCGTCGATCTCGATCCGGTCCAGCCCCTCGAGATGGGTGATGTCGACCAGCGTGTCGGGGTTGGCGACGCCGCATTTGGCGAGGTCGACCAACGTGGTGCCGCCGGCAAGCAGCATGGCGCCGGGGAGCGCGGCCGCCTGGCGGGCGGCGTCGGCCGAGGTGGCGCGAAGATAGGAAAAATCCCTCATGACGCGGCCTCCAGCGCTGCCTGGCGCACGGCGGCGACAATGTGCGGATAGGCGCCGCAGCGGCAGAGATTGCCGGCCATGTATTCGCGGATTTCTTCGTCCGATCCGGCATGGCCCTCGCGGATGCAGGCGACCGCCGACATGATCTGGCCTGGCGTGCAATAGCCGCACTGGAAGGCGTCCTGTTCGAGGAAGGCAGCCTGCACGGGATGCAGTTCGCCCTCCCGTGCAAGCCCCTCTATGGTGGTGATGGTGCGGCCCTCGGCTTGCGCGGCCAGTGTCAGGCAGGCCAGCACGCGCTCGCCGTCGACATGGACGGTGCAGGCACCGCATTGGCCATGGTCGCAGCCCTTCTTGGTGCCGGTCAGGCCGAGCCGGTCACGCAGGGCGTCGAGCAGTGTGACACGCGGTTCGAGTTCCAGCGTGTGATGCTTGCCGTTGATATCGAGATGGACGGGAATTGTGGTCTTGCTGGTCATGGGCGTCTGGCTCCAGTTGCTTGACGCTTGGGGGATGCATTGGAGTTAGGGGTAGGGAGGGTCCAACCGTTCCTTCGGGCGGACCGCTCCTCACCCCAGCAGGTCCTCGATCCGGATCGGAAAGCGCCGCGGGCGCACGCCGGTCGCATGCCAGACTGCATTGGCGACGGCGCCGGCCGTGCCGGTGATGCCGATTTCACCGACGCCCTTGATGCCGAGTGCGTTCACGTGAGGATCGTCCTCATGAACCAGCAGCGCTTCGACCGACGGCACGTCGGCATTCACCGGGACATGGTATTCGGCGAGGTTGGCATTTTGGATCCGGCCGGAGCGCCGGTCGGTGACGGCTTCCTCATGCAGCGCAAAGGAAACGCCCCAGATCATCCCGCCATAATACTGGCTGCGCACCAGCCGCGGATTGATGACCTGTCCGGCAGCGAATGCGCCGACCAGCCGGGTGACGCGGATCTGGCCCAAATCCGGGTCGACCTTGACCTCGGCAAAGACGGCACCATGCGCGTGCTTGGCGTAGGCCTCCTGCGACGCCGGATCCGGTGCACCCTTGCCATGGCCTTCGATCTCGGCAAGGCCCGCGCGGGCAAGGATCTCGCTATAGCTTTCGCTGCGGCTTTCATCGTCGCGCCGGTAGAGGCGTCCGCCGCGCGCCAGCACGCCTTCATTGCCGGCGCCGAACAGGGGCGAGGCTTCGTTGCGGGTGGCGAGGTCGGCAAGTCTGGCGATGACCGCCGCACCCGCATTGTGGATGGCCATGCCGGCCGTTGCCGTGTGACCCGACCCGCCGGCGATGCCCGCATTGGGCAGGTCGGAACTGCCGGCCCTGAAATCGACCTGGTCGATGTCGAGCCCCAGCCCGTCGGCTGCAATCTGGGCAAAGGCGGTCCAGGCGCCTTGCCCCATGTCCTGGGCGCCGGTCTCCATCAAGCCGCTGCCGTCGGCCCTCAGCACCGCGCGTGCCTCGGCCTGGAACATGAGGGCCGGGAACGTCGCCGTGCCCATGCCCCAGCCGGTGAGGAAACCGTGGGCGTCGCGCATCCGCCGCGGCTGCGGCGGGCGGCTCGCCCAGCCAAACGCCTCGGCCGCCTGTTCGTAACATTCGCGCAGCGCCTTGGAGGAGAACGGCTTGCCGGTCATGGGCTCGACTTCGGCATAGTTCCTGAGCCGGAATTCCAGCGGGTCCATGCCGCAGGCATGCGCCGCCTCGTCGATAGCGCTTTCCAGCGCGATCGAGCCGGTGGCCTCGCCCGGCGCGCGCATGAACAGCGGCGTGCCGGTGTCGAGCCGCACGGCATCGTGCGAGGTGGCGATGGCCGGACTGGCATAGAGCGTGTGCGATGCGTCGGCCGCCGGTTCGAAGAAATCGTCGAATGTGCTCGATGTGGTCCTGGCGTGATGGGAGATCGCGGTCAGCCGCCCTTCGCCATCCATACCCATGCGCAATGTCTGGCGCGTCGGGGCGCGATGACCGACCGGTCCATACATTTGCTCGCGTCGCAGCACCAGCTTGACCGGGCGGCCGACGAGCTTCGCCGCCAGTATGCCCAGCACTTGCGGCCCGGAAATCATGCCCTTGGAGCCGAAACCGCCACCCAGGAACGGGCTGCGGATATGGACGTTTTGCGGCGCGATGCCGAACAGGCCGGCGATGCGGCCCTGCGCCATGGCAAGGCCCTGGCTCGGCGTGTCGACCGACAGCCGGTCGCCATCCCAGGCAGCGACGATTGCGTGGGGCTCCATGGCGTTGTGGTATTGCGCTGGCGTCTCGTAAGTCGCCTCGATCCGCGTCCTTGCCGATTCGAGGCCGGCTTCGACATCGCCCTTCCGCTGCACCGCCGGGTTGCCGACGCCAACACCGCGGGGCACGAAGCTTTTGGCGCCGTCGAGACCAACGCGCGCCGGCTCCGCTTCATAGCGCGGCGAAAGCAGCGCCGCGCCTTCGGTCGCCGCTTCCAGGGTCTCCGCGATCACCACGGCAATACTCTGGTTGGCGTAGCGAACCGCATCGTTCTGCAGCAGGTCGAGCCGGAACATGAAGGGATGGTCCTTGGCATCCGGATCGACGGCGAGCGCCGGCCGGTTCAGTGGCGTCATAACCTCGACCACGCCCGGATGCGCCTTGGCCGCCTCGATATCCAGCGACACGACCCGGCCGCGCGCGATGCTCGAGACGGCGAGCACCGCATAAAGCATGCCGGGCGGGTGGTTGTCGGCGGCGTAGCGCGCCGTCCCGGTGACTTTCAAGAATCCGTCGCGGCGGGTCAGCGGCTGGCCGATGCTGGAGCCCTGACGCGTATGGGCGTGTTGCTGGTTGAGGCCGAGTTCAAGCGTCATGGCGCACTCCTGGAATGGAGGAAAAGGGTGAGGCAGGAAGGGCCGGGATCCGCTCGGGCGTTCCGGCCTTTGCTGATATCAGCGCCCTGACGACAATGCGGCGGGCAAGCTCGATCTTGAAGGCATTGTCGCCGGAGGGGCTGGCGTCTGCCAACGCGGCGTCCGCGGCGCGAACGAAGCTCGCCTCGTCGGCATCGGCGCCGAGCAGAGCGGCTTCCGCCGAACGCGCGCGCCATGGCTTGGCCGCGACACCGCCCAGCGCCAGCCTTGCGCCGCGGATCTTGCCGCCATCGACGACAAGTGCCGCGGCCGCCGAAACGACGGCGAAGGCATAGGAGGTGCGTTCGCGCACTTTCAGGTAGCGGGCGTGAGCGGCGAAGGAGGCTGCTTCCGCCGGCAGGCGCACTGCAACGATCAACTCGCCCGGCTCCAGCACAGTCTCGCGCTGAGGGGTGTCGCCAGGAAGCCGGTGGAATTCCTCCAGTGTCACATGGCGCCGGCCTTGCTTGCCCTCGATCTCGACCACGGCATCCAGCGCCACCAGCGGCACGCAGAAATCGGAGGGATGGGTGGCGATGCAGGCATCGCTCCAACCCAGAATGGCGTGCAGGCGGTTCTCGCCGCCCAGTGCCGAGCAGCCGGAACCGGGCTCGCGCCTGTTGCAGGCGCTGGCGGTGTCGTAGAAGTAACTGCACCGCGTGCGCTGCAGCAGATTGCCGCCGACGGTGGCGGCATTGCGAAGCTGCGCCGAGGCGCCCGAAAGCAGCGCTTCGGCCACCGCAGGATAGGCCTTGGCGAAGGCCGGATCGTGTGCGAGATCGGCATTGCGGACAAGGGCGCCGATGCGCAAGCCGCCATCATCGAGCGTTTCGATGCGATTGAGTTCCGGCAGGCGGGTAATGTCGACGATCCGTTCGGGGCTGGTAATGCCGCCCTTCATCAGATCGAGCAGATTGGTGCCGCCGGCGAGATAGGCCGAGCCCGGTCCGGCCGCCGCCGCTATGGCTTCGGAGATGGTGGCCGGCCTGACGTAATCGAAGTCTCTCATGCCGCGGTCCTCCGGTCGGTTCTGGCAAGTTGTTGCTGGGCTTCCAGGACGGCCTCCACGATGCCGCCATAGGCGGCGCAGCGGCATATGTTGCCGCTCAGTCCCTCGCGGATGCGCTCGGGATCGGCGCCAGCCTGTCCTTCGGCGATCAGGCCGAGCGTGCTCATGATCTGGCCGGGCGTGCAGAAGCCGCACTGGAAGCCGTCATGGGCGATGAAGGCGGCCTGCACCGGATGCAGTTCTTCACCGTGCGCGACACCTTCGATGGTCAGCACCTCGGCGCCGTCATGGCTGACCGCCAGCGCTAGGCAGGAGTTTATGCGTTTGCCGTCGACCAGGACCGTGCAGGCGCCGCACTGGCCGCGGTCGCAGCCCTTCTTGGTGCCGGTGAGCTCAAGCCGCTCGCGCAGCAGGTCGAGCAAGGTGACGCGGGTGTCGACCTCGAGTTCATGGTGGTGTCCGTTGACGGTAAGCGAGAGGGGAAGGGTGGTCATGGGCGTCTGGCTCCAGTTGCTTGACGCTGAGGGGGATGATCTGGCGCTTTGGCAGGGAAGGACAAGGTCAGGCGACAGCCAATCCGCCGCAGGCGGGGAAGGTGACAGCTTGCGGCTTCGAAAGACGTGACATACCGGGCTCCCTGATTATATGATAAAGGTTCTCCACTAAAAGCGGAGGTGCCTCCGTTTATTTACGTGGGGGCTGGCCACGCATGGTTCAAGCCCCCATATCCCTGGTGGAGAAAAAAATTGGCTTTTGAGCCTGTCACGACTGTCGAACAAAACCCCGCCGCCGCAGACAAGCCGTTGCGCGCCGACGCGCGGCGCAACCGCGACAAGCTGGTCGAGGTGGCGGCCATCATGTTTGCCGAACGCGGCATCGACGCCTCGCTGGAGGAGATCGCGCGGCGCGCCGGCGTCGGCATCGGCACGCTCTACCGGCATTTCCCGACGCGCGAGCATCTGGTCGAGGTGGTCTACCGCCGCGAGGCGGAGGCGCTGTGCGCTGCCGCCGGCGAGCTTGCGGCAAAACATCCCTCCGATGTCGCTCTGGAAGAGTGGATGCACCGCTTCGTCGACTACATCGCCACCAAGCGCGGCCTGGCGACCAGCCTGCGCATCCTGTTCACCACCAATTCGACGCTGTTTTCCGACACGTCGGGACGCGTGTCGCAGGCCTTGCGGCAACTGGTCGAGGCGGCGGTGGCCGACGGCACGATCCGCGGCGACGTCGATGCCTCCGACGTGCTGCATGCGCTCGGTGGCATCTACTCGGCGCCCGACACGCCAGAATGGCGCGACCGCTCGCGCCGGCTGGTGAAGCTGTTGATGGACGGGTTGCGGTTCGGGGCCGTGAAGCGGCCGGAATGAGAACAGTTCGGACGATCGGCATCGGCGCGGCGCAATCGGGCTTGCACGCCGGATTCGTTCTAGCCATGGGCTGGCCGCAAGCAGCGGCATCCAGCATCTGAGCTCCGGCCCGGCATAATTCGACCACGTTTCCTGGCGAGGAGTCCGACGCGCCGGCCTTCCCCGCCGAACTTTCCGACCCCTCAGCGCATCCTGTCCATTTGTGATATGATCGCGGCAGGGAATGCAGACATGGGGCAGCCCAATTTTCACCGTGACGGTAGCAAGCCCGACGCGGAGCTGGTGATGGCGGCACGCGGTGGCGAGGCGCCCAGTCTCGGCCTGCTGTTGGAACGCTACCGGCCGCAGCTCTATGCCATCGCCTTGTCGATGCTAGGCTACACCAGCGATGCCGAGGACGCGGTCCACGAAACTTTCGTCACCGCGCTCACACGGCTGGATGGCCTACGCGATCCCGCCGCGGTCGGCGGCTGGCTGCATTCCATCCTCAGGAACCACTGCCTGATGGCGCTGCGCCGGCGCCGGCCCTGCGCCAAGCCGGCCGAAACCGACCGTGTTTTCCGCGAGCTCGCGGACGAGGAGCGCATCGAAAGCCGGATCGAAAGCCGCGACCTGCGGGACTGGGTGTGGGCAGCGCTTGGCCGGCTGCCGGAGATGCAACGCGCCACCGTCATGTTGCGCTATTTCGGCAGCTCGCCGAGCTATGAGGAGATTGCAGCCATCCTGGGCGTGCCGGTCGGCACGGTGCGCAGCCGGCTGTCCAACGCCAAAGTCAGGCTTTCGGAGCTCTTGCTGGCATCGGCCGGCCTGTCCGACAGGGATCACCAGAAGCTGGTGGCGGAGCGTCTTGCTTTCTATGTCGCGGAATTCCGCTCGCTCTATGGCGGTGGCAGGGACCGCTTCCTGGCCCACTACGCCGACGACCTCGAAATCGGCTTGGCGGGGGGACCGCGGCGCCTCGGGCGTCATCTGTTTGCCGAGATCGTCGACGAGGACACCGGCGATGGCGTGCGCGCCGAGCCGGTGCGGGCGCTGGCCAGCGGCAATGTCACCGTGCTCGAAGGCAATTTCCTCAATCCGCCGGAAGATCCGTTCCACTGCCCGCCGGGCTTTGCCTTCGTTCTGTTCCATGGCGAGCACCAGGTGCGCGGCATGCGCATCTACAATTCCGCACGGCCGGCCCGCTCGGAGGAATAACGTCTTCGTGAAAATCCGGCGGCGGCGAACTTTCCGGTTGGCCGCTTCATCCTTTCTGGGTCACGCGGCCGGCTTCCGGCGCGCCAACCCACAGCAAAGGAGGAATATCATGTCTGCCGTCAGCCGTATTCGCAACACTCTCGCCCGTGCCATGGTTCTCGGCTCGGTCCTCGCCATTCCGGCCCTGGCTCCCGCCCATGCCGACGATTACGACGCTACCCTCAAGGACATCCAGTCGACCATGGGCGGCGTGCCGAGCTTCGTGAAGCAGTTCCCGAAGGCCGGCCTGCCCGGCGCCTGGGCCGAGGTCAAGGCCATCGAGCTCAGCGAGAACACAGCGCTGTCGCCGAAGGTGAAGTCGCTGATCTCACTGGCGGTCGCCGCGCAGATCCCGTGCAGCTACTGCATCTGGTCGGACACGCAGGCCGCCAGGAAGGCCGGCGCCACCGACCAGGAGATCCAGGAGGCGGTCGCCATGTCGGCGTTGACGCGCCACTGGAGCACCATCTTCAACGGCATGCAGGTCGATTTCGACACGTTCAAGAAGGAGATGGCCGGGGAGTAGGGGAATAGGGGAATGTGGTCGATCCGCACTCCCTATTCCCCAGTTCCCTCCTCAGGGAGGATAAGGACATGAACGACGCCCTCGCCAACGACTCCACCTTCATGACCGCCACCCGTCTGGCGGCGGCGATCCGCGAACGGCGGATCAGCGCCGGCGAGGCCATGGAGGCGCAGCTGGCCCGTATCGCCCTGGTCAATCCGCTCATCAACGCCATCGTCACTCTCGACGAGGCGGCGGCCCGCGCCGGGGCGAAGGCCGCCGATATGGCGATCGCGCGCGGCGATGCCGTCGGCCCGCTGCATGGCGTGCCGATTACCCTGAAGGACGGCCACGCCACCGCGGGCATGCGCACCACGGTCGGCCTGACGGCCTGGGCCGATCACATTCCGACAACGGACAGCACCATTGCCGCCAGATTGCGCAAGGCCGGCGCCATCATCATCGGCAAGACCAATGTTCCGCCCAGGCTCCGCGACCTGCAGACCTGGAACCCGATCTTCGGCCGCACACTCAATCCCTGGGATGTCGCACGCACGCCGGGCGGCTCCAGCGGCGGCGCCGCGGCCGCGGTCGCTGCCGGGCTGGTGCCGCTGGAGATCGGCAGCGACGCCGGCGGCTCGATCCGGGTACCGGCGCATTTCTGCGGCATCTATGGCTTCAAGCCGACGGAGGCGACGGTGCCGATCACCGGCAGCTATGGCGATCCGCCCGACATGCCGCGCAGCTTCCGCCTGCTGTTAGGCATCGGGCCGCTGGCCCGCGATGTCGACGATCTCATCCTCGCTCATCGCATCATCGCCGGCGCCGACGGCCTCGATACGGAGGTTCCGCCGGTCGCGCTGGAAGAAGGGCCGGAGCCGCCGCTCGACCGGCTGAGGGTCGCCTGGGCGCCGACTTTTCCCCGGGTGCCGGTCGCGCTCGACATCGCCGATGCGATCGCCGGCTTCGCCGCCGTCATCGAGGCCGGCGGCGCGCGCGTGGGGCAGGCCTTGCCGTCGCATGATTTCGCTGCCGAGCGGGCGCTGTTCTCGGACCTGATCACTTGGTACTCGCAGGTCTTCCAGCTGCCGCGCGACGCTTCGCCGTCGCTGTCGGCCTATATCGAGGCGCTCAACCAGCGCGATGAATTCATCTTCGCCTGGGAGCGCTTCTTCGACGACTGGGACGTGCTCGTCTGCCCGGTGACGATATGCACCGCCTTCCTCCACCGAGAGATGGGCGTGCCGATCCCGGTCGACGGCGTCGAAACGCCGTACTGGGCCGCGCTGAGCCACGCTTGCCGCTTCAACCTGACCGGCCATCCGGTGGCAGTCATCCCGATCGGCCTCGACCGTGAGGGCCTGCCGATCGGCGTCCAGCTCGTCGGCCGCCGCCACGCGGACCTGAGACTGCTTGCCATTGCTCGGGCACTGGCCAGGCTCACCGACGGCTTTGTCAGGCCGCCTGGACTGTGAACGGTCGCGGCGTGCGGCGGTCCGCGCCGCCGCGGTCACGGTGTCGTGTCCGCGTGCTTGAAGGTCAAGCCGAACCGCAACGACGCCAAGACTTCCTCTCGACGCTGTAGCGAAGCGATTATTTCCTCGCTTCGACCAGGACCACGAGGGATTCCGGCACCACGCCGTCATGGGCCATCGCATCGGCGGCAGCCTTGCTCTGCATCATTCCCGCCAACTTAGCCATGTCGGGAACGTCCATCATGACCGCCACCCGGGTCGGGTTCTGGGGATCGATGAATGTGCGGATGTTGGTTACCCCGAGCGCACCGAAAAGCTCCGCCCGCTTGGGTGAATTGAGCCAGTGCTTGGCATCTTTGGTGATGTTGTGGTGGGCAATGACTGTCGGCATGGCATCCTCCCGAGGTGGCGCCGACGGTCGAGATCCCGCCTTTCGCAGCGATCCACCTTCGCGAGCGAGTGAGCGCCGTTTCCTTCGACCTGTCAATTAGCAATTGCTGGGGCCAGTGAGCGGCGAGGCGCCCTCGCGAATGCCGGCTGGAAGGGCTGTCGTCGATCGCCGCGGTCGATCCCGGCCCGCAGTCGGCGATCGAGATCGCCAAGGACGGTCCGCTCAAGGCCACCGGGCCGGAGCCCGAGGACCCGGACGGCGCGCGACCACATGCGCCGGCCTTGTGCGGCTCTCTACCAAGAACGGCCATTCATCCCGGACATGCGGCATGCTAGAGCGGCGGAGCGTTTCCTGGAATTGCGCCAGGCGTCACGGCAGGATAGCTCGATTTGTCCGCTATCCACGTTTTCGAGGGCATTCAATGTATGTAGGCCGTTCCTACAAGGTGGTCGATTTCGCGCTCTGGTCGCGGCGCAGCGTCCTTTACATGGTGGTGGTGAGCGGGCTGGCCGTGGCGGCCTACCGCCTGCCGGGCATTGCCGGGTTCTCCGTGCCATGGTCGGTGGTGCTGGTGCTCGGCACCACGGTGTCGCTGGTCGCAGGCTTCAAGAATTCGCAGGTGTTCACCCGCAGCGGTGAGGCGCTGCAGGCTTTCACGCAGATCACGGCCAGCAGCCGGATGTGGTCCAATTTCTGCCGGGACTTCCTCGATGCGCCGACGGCTCGGCAGCTCGTCTACCGCCACATCGCCTGGATGACGGCGCTGCGATACGCGCTGCGGCGGCCGATGCCGTGGGAATCGATGGGGAAGGCCGCCAACATCGAATACCGGCGCCGTTACCACATCCAGGAGGACAAGGGCTCGATCGCCGACGACTTGCGCCCGCTGCTGGGCGACCAGACCGCGGCTGTCCTGAAATCGCCTCGCCCGGCGATAGCCTTGCTCGAATTGCAGTCGGTCCAGGTCAACGGGCTGCTCAAGGACGCCAAGGTCCCGCCGCAGGTCTATGTCGAACTGACGAAGCTGATCCGCGACTTCCACGACCAGCAGGCGCGCTGCGACCGCATCAAGAACAATCCCTATCCCCGGCAATACGCCATCGTCAGTTCCATGTTCGTGATGATCTTCTGCACGCTGCTGCCGTTCGGCGTTGTTCCGGTGTTCGCCGACATGGGCAAACTGGACGGCATGCTCGGCTCCATCGCCATCTGGCTGACGATCCCGTTCAGCACGCTGCTGGGCTGGGCTTACATGTCCCTCGACCAGGTCGGCGAGAGCAGCGCCAACCCCTTCGAGGGCAACGCCAACGATGTGCCGATCTCGCAAATCTGCCGCGACATCGAGATCGAGATGCGCGCCGGGCTCGGCGAGAGCGACCTTCCCAAGCCCTTGCTGCCGGTCAACGACATCGCCATGTGAGGTGGGCAGGCGCCTACCGGCGGGAGATCACCCGCAGCCAGGGCGCCAGATGGAAAGCGCTCATCAGCAGATACATGGCAGGCATTCCGGTCAGGATCGGGCCGGCCAGCGGCGAGGGATTAGCGTCCATGCATAGCATGGCGGCATCGCCACCCTGAAGACAGGAGACCAGCGCCATCACCGCGAAGGTGGGCGCCGCGGCGAGACACAGCCAGTCGGCGATGCCACGAGGGGCGGCATTTTCGGCGCTGCCGATGCCGGAATGGATATCGCTCATGGTCTTATTCCCTTGGTGGTTGCGACCCGTCGGGACCTGGGTTCCTCGGCCCTGCCGGAGGCGGGAGGGGAACCCAGGCTGGACAGTCTCGCGCCGGCTACTGGTTGGCCTTGTCGCGGAAGGCGGCCTCGCCGGCGGCGGACACTTCGGCCCATTTCTTGTCGGCTCCGGCTTCGTAATTATCGTGCCAGTTCCACCAGCTGTAGAGCGGGGTCTGCGGGTAGCCTTCGGGCGAGTCCTCCCAGGTCTCCTGGCGGCCGAGCGGCGTGACGTCGAGATAGCTCCAGACAGTACCCAACGCCTCGTCGCCGCGGTTGTTGATGAAATAGGTGCGGAAGATGCGGTCGCCATCATGGATGAACACGTTGTGGCCGTGCCATTCGTCGACGCCGAAATCCTTGTCGAAGCTGTCGGTGATCGTGTACCAGGGCATCTCCCAGCCCATCCGTTGCTTCAGCCGCGCAATGTCGGCCTGCGGGGCGCGCGAGGCATAGGCAAGCGTGGTGTTGCGGGCGTTGAGATGGGCGAGGTGGCCGACCTGGTCGGCGCCGAGCGAGCAACCGCGGCAGGCGTGCTCCGGCCAGCCATAGACGCCGGGCTCGAAGAAGGCGCGGTAGACGATCAGCTGGCGGCGGCCTTCGAACAGGTCGAGCAGGCTCACCTTGCCATCGGGGCCCTCGAAGACATAAGCCTTGTCCACTTCCGTCCATGGCATGCGCCGGCGTTCGGCCGACAGCGCGTCCCTGGCGCGCATCGTCGCCTTTTCCTTCACCAGCATCTTTTGGTGGGCGGCTTCCCAATCTTGCCGTGAAACGATCGGCGGGGTCTTCATCGTCATGGTCATTGGTCTTCTCCTTTGCCAGTCGTGGCGTCGTTGCGGTGTGGTGTTGCCTGGGGATGTCGGGGTGCCGCAGGCACGGCGGTGTCCGAGAGATCCGGCCCGGCGCAGCAGGGGTGGCGTCCGGCGTGCTTGGCCGTATCATTCGACGCTTCGACGTCGAGCTGGAGGTCAGTGGAAGCAGGCATCTTCTTGTTCTCCAATGCGTGCCGTCATTGCCGGCTTGCTGGTTGACGGTACTGACTTAAGTTAGGGCGGCGCGGCGCCGAGGTGGGAGTTACAAGTGTGACGGGATTTGAATGGACTCGCTGATCACCTCGGCGGCGCTGGCGCTGGCGGCCGGCGATCCGCTCGGCGCGCTCGATCGCGTCGCCCTGCGCGAGGATGCGCCGGCGCTGGCGCTGCGCGGCATCGCCATGGCGCAGCTCGGCGACTTCGATCGCGCCAAGCTCTTGTTGCGGCGGGCCGTGCGCGCCTTCAGCCCGAAAGAGGCGGTGGCGCGCGCCAGATGCGTCGTCGCCGAGGCCGAGATCGCGCTGGTCTCGCGTGATCTCGGTTGGCCGGCAAAGGCGCTCGACGCGGCCCGCACGGCGCTGGAAAAGCATGGCGACCGGTTGAACGCGGCGCATGCCGGCCATCTCAAGGTGCGGCGGTTGCTGCTGATCGGCCGCCTCGACGAGGCCGAACATGTGCTGGCCGGGCTCGACCCCGCGCCGCTTCCGCCGGCGGCCAGGGCCGCGCACGAACTCGCCGTCGCCGGCATCGCCATGCGGCGCCTGCGGACCAGGCCGGCGCGCGCGGCGCTGGAGTGGGCGCGCCATGCCGCCCGCAAGGCCGGCATTCCCGGCCTGATCGCGGAGGTCGACAGCGCATGGCTGGCGCTGGAGACACCCGCTGCGCGGCTGATCGTGCAGGGCAGGGAGCAGCCGCTGCTGCTCGAAGAGGTCGAGGCATTGCAGGGATCGCCGGCGCTGGTCGTCGATGCTTTCCGCTACGCCGTGCGCAGCAGCGGGGTCACGGTCTCGCTGGCGAGCCGGCCGGTGCTTTTTTCGCTGGCACGTTCGCTCGCCGAAGCCTGGCCCGGGGACGTGTCGCGGGGGGAACTCGTGGCGCGGGCCTTCGGCGGCAGGCATGCCGATGAATCGCACCGCGCGCGCCTGCGCGTCGAGATCGGGCGGCTGCGCGCCGAGCTTCGCGCACTGGCCGGCATCAGCGCCACCAAGCATGGCTTCACGCTGGCGCCGCGCCAGGCGCGCGCCGTGATGGTGCTGGCGCGGCCGATCGAAGAGCGGCACGCGGCCGTGCTGGCCTTGCTGGCCGACGGTGAGGCCTGGTCGAGCTCGGCCCTGGCGCTGGCGCTTGGAACCGGCCAGCGCAGCGTGCAGCGGGCGCTCGAGCCGCTTGCCGAGGCCGGCAAGGTGCAGTCTTTCGGCCATGGCCGGGCGCGCCGCTGGATGACGCCGCCGGTGGCGGGTTTCACGACCACCTTGTTACTCCCGGCGCCGCTGCCGAACGGCTAGGAAGCGATGAGGACCACCATCGAGGATCAAGACATGAAACATTCAGCGGCCGAAATTTTGAGGGAATACGGACCCTTTCCCGGTGCCAATACGGTGGCCGGGGTGAGCTTTGACGGCAAGAACGTCTGGTTTGCCTCGGGCGACAGGCTGAACGCCTTCGATCCGGAGAGCGGTCAGGCGTTGCGCTCGATCGATGTCGCCGCACATGCCGGCACCGCCTATGACGGCCGGCATTTCTTCCAGCTCGCCAAGGACCGCATCCAGAAGATCGATCCCGACACGGGGGAGGTGCTTTCCACCATTCCGGCACCCGGCAATGGCGGCGATTCCGGGCTCACCTGGGCAGAGGGCGCGCTCTGGGTCGGACAGCACCGGGAGCGCAAGATCCACCAGATCGATCCCGAGACCGGGGCGATCCTGCGCACCATCGAATCCAACCGTTTCGTCACCGGGGTGACCTGGGTCGACGGCGAGTTGTGGCACGCCACCTGGGAGGGCGACGAAAGCGATCTGCGCCGCATCGACCCACGGACAGGCAAGGTTCTGGAGAAGCTCGACATGCCTGCCGGCATGGGCGTCTCGGGGCTGGAATCCGATGGCCGCGACCGCCTCTTCTGCGGCAGCGGAAACGCCGGCGTGGTGCGGGCGGTGCGCCGACCGAAGTGAGGACACGAATTTTCCCCCACCGACTGGCCGCTGCGCGATGTCGAGCCTAGATAGGCTGGACCATCCCCCGCAAAAGGACCAGACCATGCCCGAACAGATCACGTTGAACGACGGCGCCGCCATTCCCCAGCTTGGCCTTGGCGTGTGGCAGGTCGATCACGACATCACCGCGCAAGTGGTGGGCTGGGCGATCCAGGCCGGTTACCGACTGATCGACACCGCCGAGGGTTATCAGAACGAGGAAGGGGTCGGCGAGGCGATCCGTGCCGCCGGCGTGCCGCGAAGCGAGCTGTTCATCACCTCGAAGCTGCGCAACGGCGCCCACCAGCGCGATGCGGCGCTTCGTGCCTTCGACGACACGATGCAGAAGCTCGGCGTCGAGCAGCTCGACCTGTTCCTGATCCACTGGCCGGTGCCCAGCCAGGACAAATATGTCGAGGCGTGGAAGACGCTCGTCGAGCTGAAGCAGGCCGGCCGCATCAAGTCGATCGGCGTCTCGAATTTCAATCCTGATCATCTGGAACGCATCATCGGCGAGACGGGCGTGACACCCGTCGTCAACCAGATCGAGCTACATCCGCGCTTCCAGCAGCGCGCGCTCAGGGAGTTTCACGCCCGGCACGACATCCATACGGAAAGCTGGAGTCCGCTGGGCAGCGGCCGCTTGCTGAGCGACCCGACCATATCAGGCATTGCCCGCAAACACGGCAAGTCCGCCGCGCAGACGATGATCCGCTGGCATCTCCAGCAAGGGCTGATCGTCATCCCGAAGTCGGTCCGCCAGGACCGTATCTCGGCCAATTTCGACGTCTTCGATTTCGAACTGGACGCGCAAGACCTGGAGACGATCGGCGGCATGGATTCGGCCGACGGCCGTAACGGGCCGAACCCGGCGACGGCAGCGTTTTTGTTTTAAAGGAGCTGGCGTTGAAGCTTGCCAATCTCCCCCCTCGTGGGGGAGATGCCCGGCAGGGCAGAGGGGGGCACTGTCCCGCCGGCCACTCAGTCAGTACCACCCAAACCCGCCACAATGACAATATGCTGGCAGACATTGTCGATGTCGCGGATGACATCGTCATTCCAAAACCGGAGCACGGTCCAGCCGTCCTGTTCCAGCCGCTTCGTTCTGAAGGTGTCGACCGCTGCAAGCTCTGCGTCGCCGTGCTGCGATCCATCGAGTTCGACGACGAGCTTCTTCTGCGGGCACGCAAAGTCGGCGATATAGCCGGCAATCGGAAATTGTCTTCGAAAGCCAAGTCCCATCAGCCGATGCGCGCGAAGTTCATTCCAGAGCTTCAACTCTGCGTCGGTCATGATCTTGCGCATCGATCGAGCGTTTGCGCGGTTTTGTGGGGGCAATGGCCTATGCGGCATGGCAGTTTCGATTGTGATTGAGGTTGGCGCTCTACGGCGCCCCCCTCTGTCCTGCCGGACATCTCCCCCACGAGGGGGGAGATCGGCGCCATAGCCCTCGGCGCGTTAAATCCCCGAGCCGTCCAGCTGTTGCGCGTCGTCGCCTTCCCATGGCGCCGGCATCGAGGCGCCCCGGCTGAGATTGGCCGAGGGCATCGGCATCCAGCATTTCAGCTCCGGCTCGACATATTCGACGACGCGGCCGGGCGAGGAATCGGAGGCACGCCAGCCTTCGTCACCGAACTGATCGGCGCGTGACCAATAGGCGAGGTCGACTTCCGCTGGCCCCTGTTCGGACGGGCGGACCGTAACGAGTATCCGGCTGCCGTCTTTCGGCGCGCTGGACATGTGGCGCCAGCGGTCGGGCTCATCCATCGTTTTTCTCCTGCCTTGCTGTGGGATGAAGTGTCGCCTCGCCATCGGAGGCGGTCAACCCAAACTTTGCACGCCCATCCTGTTTCGATGGGGCTGCTTGTTCCGCCCGGTCCGCGGGGCATGTATGATTGTCGGATTGCACCAGCCGCACCGCAGTTGCCGCCGGTATCACGGCAGGATGCGATGACGTGACGTGCTGACGACCGGCGCATACACAGAAGAACTTGAAGACGCCGGTCGCCATTTGGGGGCGTTGGGTGCATCACATTGGGGCGCGATGCAGGGTCAGGTTAGGCGGATGCCTGGTGTCCGCAATTGGAACACCGGCCCATGGTGAACAGGTGGTTACTATCCACAGGGCCGCGGCTGTAAACGGCAGGCGGCCCGCCGGTTTCCGGTCGTCCATCGTGGCCACGTCATCGTTCTATCGGCTGTGCGCAACGCGAATCGCAGGCTCCGCGCCGCTCGACGGGCCGCGATCGGGTTGGTAAGCCCGTCTGCGAAGGAGTTGATGAGTCTGGCATGACCGTTGCGATCGAGATGGGAAACACGACGGCGGGCACCCCGGCGAACCTCGATCTCGAGGAGCTGCTGGCGACCCGCCTTCTGGTGCAGGGCAATTCGGGCTCCGGCAAGTCACATCTCTTGCGACGGCTGCTCGAACAGAGCGCGCCCTGGGTGCAGCAAACCATTATCGACCCGGAAGGCGACTTCGTTTCGCTGGGTGAGCGCTACGGCCATCTGGTGATCGATGCCGAGGAGCATACCGAGCGCGGCCTGCAGGCGGCCGGCGAGCGGGCGCGCATCCACCGTGTTTCGACCGTGCTCAATCTCGAAGGGCTCGATGCCGAGAACCAGATGCGGCGCGCGGCCGCCTTCCTCGGCGGGCTGTTCGAGGTCGCGCGCGACCATTGGTACCCGATGCTGGTGGTGGTCGACGAGGCGCAGCTGTTCGCGCCGGCGGTGGCCGGCGAGGTGTCGGACGAGGCGCGCAAGCTCTCGCTCGGCGCCATGACCAATCTGATGTGCCGTGGCCGCAAGCGGGGGCTGGCCGGCATCATCGCCACGCAGCGGCTGGCCAAGCTCGCCAAGAACGTGGCGGCGGAAGCCTCCAACTTCCTCATGGGCCGCACCTTCCTCGACATCGACATGGCACGCGCGGCCGATCTCCTGGGCATGGAACGACGGCAGGCGGAAGCCTTTCGCGATCTGGAACGCGGGCAGTTCATGGCGCTGGGGCCGGCGCTGTCGCGCCGCCCGCTCGGCCTGCGCATCGGCCCGACCGACACCAGCCCACGCAACGGCACGCCCAGGCTGATGCCGCTGCCGGAGGCGGCGCTTGAGGATGCCCGCGCCATCATCCTGGCCGCCCCGCCGCCGGAAACGATGCGCACGCCGCGCCGGGTGGCGTCGCCGGACCTGCTGGAGCAACTGATGGCGGCGAAATCGGCGCCGCGCGACATCCGCCCCGAACCGGTCGAGCCGCCGATCAGCGCCGAGGATCTGGCCGAACGGCGCGAGCGGATGGACCGCATCCTGCGCGCCATCCTGGTCGAGCCCGATGCGGGATTTCGCGTCATCGGCGTTCTCTACCAGGAGTTCGTCGTGCGCTGCCGCATCGAGGGGCTGGCTTCGGTGGTGCCAGATCTCCAGGAATTCCGGCGCATGCTGACACGCGCCCGCGCCGGGGTGGGGTCCGACATGGCCGAGGATGATGCGTGGCGGGATGTTTCGGTGCGCGCCTCGCTGCTGCCGGAGGACATGCAGGGCGTGTTCATGATGATCGCGCGCGCGGCGAAGGAGGGCTGGCCGTGCCCGAGCGATGCCGCGATCGCCCGCGCCTATGGCTCGCACTCCATGCGCCGCGCCCGGCGTCTGCTGACCTATATCGAGGAGCAGGGTCTCATCGTCTGCCAGCTCGACGGCGCCGGCCGGCGCACCGTGACGCTGGTCGAACTCGCCTGGGCCACCGCGCCCGGCGACCCCAACGCCGAAGGAGCGGAGCAGGGAAGCCTGGCGCTGTGAGGGCGCCATGAAACGTTCAACCTCGGGCTGATCAGGCGGGCACCCTGCAAGACCGGTCGGGTGCGGTTGCTTATCGGATTTCGGTGAAGGCCAGCCGTGCGAGAACGCCACCCTTACTGGATGACACCGTCGACCGCCCGCCGTTCCGATGGGATGATGATGAGCCGGTCCGTCTGATGTGCGGCGATCGGTTCCCGGCTTCGCGGGCGCTGAGCCTGCGGGGAACCAAGCGACGGCCACGCAGGTTAAGTCAGCATTGGGTTCCCCGAGACGAGGCGACGTCATGAGCATCCTGCAAAGCATCAAGAACGCTGCCGAACAGGTGACCGGTGCCGCAAGACCGGACAGGCAACAGGCGGCCGATCTTGTCAGGCGACGAAAATCGAACGAGTTCAGGTTTGGGGACGATGGGCTGGTGCCCAACCATCCGTCCTGGCCGCTGGTGGTTTATCGCGGTGCCGTCACGCTGCCGGAGGAGTTCGATCCCGCGGCAGTCATGGAGGAGCTTTTCTCGGCCAACGGATGGGGGGACAGCTGGCGCAACGGCATCTACGACTATCTCCACTACCATTCGCGCATCCACGAGGTGCTGGGCGTGGCGCGCGGTATCGCGAAAGTCCGGTTCGGCGGCAAGAAGGGACGAACGCTGGCGCTGAAGGCCGGCGATGTCGCGGTTCTTCCGGCCGGCACCGGGCACCAGCGCATCTTCGCCTCCCACGACTTTCTCGTGGTTGGCGCCTATCCGCCGTCCGGCACCTATGACGAATGCACGACCGCCGCCGATCACGCCAAGGCGGTGGTGACGATCCCCAGGGTAGGTCGTCCGGGCAAGGACCCCGTCTATGGAAGCAAAGGCCCGCTGCTGGCGGCGTGGAAGAAAGACTGAGTCGCCGAAGCCCAGGAGAGCAAAGCTCATTGGCGCCCAAGCAGATCGACGCAATAGTCATCACGTCGGTGGAACGCTCTCAAACGCCCGCGATCGCCAGAAGCCAAGCCAGGATATCGAGCAACAGGAAGAGCAGCGCGAACTGCAACGCCACCCGGAGCCGCTGGATAATCCGCCAGTTGCTGGCCATGTCCGCCTTGATGCGGAGGGCCAGCGCGCGGTGCATGGCCGACATTGTCGTCGGCTTGTCGCCATCGACATACTGATGGAGCAGCTCTTCTGGATCGAAGCGGAATGTGTACTGATGGTAGGGCCAAAGCATGAAGACGATCAGGCCGCCGATGCTGAACAGCAGGGTCACCGCGGTCCAGTCCCAAACTCCAAGTTCGTTGGAAAGGGCCGCGCCGCCCAGCAACGAGTTTGCGAATGCGGTGGCAAAGATAAGACTCCCGGCGCGGGTGTTCATGTTCTCGACAACGGTCTTCTGATGCGTGAGACCTCTCACCGCCTCCTGATAAATAAACGCAAGACGAGATCGTCGTCCTCAAGACCGCCTGCGACAGATCCGTTGCTTTATCCTCCACGCGGACGTGCGACCATAAGGGTGCCTCTCTAGCAGGGCAGGAATGCGCCAGCTTAACCCAAAATCCTTCGTCGTAACCACTGGACTTCGAGATGCTTCTACCGCTCCTCGACGATCCGCAAATACGCCGCCGTCACGAACAGCACGATCAGCCCGAACAAGATCCTTCTCGCGCCCTCAGGCATCTGCAGGATGGTCAAGAGCGTCGTCAGCACGGTGAGGATCAGGGCGCCGATGATGGTGCCGGTGTAGCCGCCGCGGCCGCCGAAGATGGAGGTGCCGCCGATGACGGCGGCAGCTATGCCGACTAGCGCCATGGCAAAGGGCGAAGCCGCGCGGCCGGATGGCATCGAGGCGGTCGTCATCGTCACGCCCAACCATCTGCACGCGCCGATCGCCACCGCCTTTCTCGAAGCCGGCATCGACGTGATCTGCGACAAGCCGCTGTCGACGACGCTCGGTGACGCCGAAGCGCTGGTGGCGCTCGCGAAGGCGAAAAAGCGCCGCTTCGTCGTCACGCTCAACAACACCGGCTACGCCATGGTGCGCCAGGCGCGCGAAATGGTGATGACGGGCGAGCTCGGCCGGATCGTCTCGGTGCATGGGGCCTACATCCAGGACTGGCTGACCAAGCCGATCGACGCCGACGGCCAGAAGCAGGCGGAGTGGCGCACCGATCCGGCGAGGGCAGGGCAGTCGGCGGTGCTGGCCGACATTGGCGTGCACGCCTTCAACCTGGCAAGCTTCATTTCCGGCCGCGAGGCCGAGGCTGTGTCGGCCGACCTGTTCACCGCCGTGCCCGGACGCCGGCTCGATGACAATGCGCATGTGCTGGTGCGCTGGACCGATGGCGCGCGCGGTACGATCCTGGCCAGCCAGACATCGCCCGGCCACTACAACGATCTCTCCGTGCGCATCTATGGCGACAGAGCCGGGCTCGAATGGTCGGGCGCGCGGCCGGAGGAACTGCGCTTTTCCGTCCATGGCGAGGAAACCCGCACGCTGGTGCGCGGCGGCCATGGCTCGAAGGCTGAAGCCCGCCGCGTGTCGCGCATGCCGGCGGCACATCCGGAAGGCTATATCGAGGCCTTCGCCAATTTCTATCGCGACGCCGCCGACATCATCCGCGCCCACCGCTCGGGAGGCGCGGTCGATCCAGCCCGCGCGGCGCAGGTGCCCGACGTGGTCGACGGCGCGCGCGGCGTGAAGTTCGTCGCCGCGGCGGTGGAGTCGAACGCGGCGGGTGGAGCGTGGACGGCTGCCCTGTTCAGGTGAGGTCACGCCAAGCCTACAGCATGTCGCGGCGAATAGGATTCGCCCGACCTGCTGTAAGCTTCTGATTTTATGCATGTCGTTATCCCGGAACCGAGGACACTTCCGGGCGACATGCATTGGGAATTCGAACGGAATCAGCCGGCGACGGACAACCGACGAGATCGAACGAATCTGCTCAGCCCGTCGGAATCCAAGGGCTGCGCGAAGGCGTAGCCTTGCAGAATGTCGCAGCCAAGCGCTTTAAGCAGACGGGCGTGCTCCATCGTCTCGACACCCTCTGCTACGATCTCGATGCCGAGGGATTTGCCGATTTCGATGATCGAAGACACGACTTGCCTCTGCTGGGGTGAATTCACGATTGGATCGACCAACTGGCGGTCTATCTTCAGGCGGCGAGGCTGCAATTTGAGCAGACTGACGATTGAGGCGTAGCCGGTGCCGAAATCGTCGATCTCGATGTCGATGCCGAGTTGCTTGATCTGCTCGAGGTTCCACGTGACCAGGTCATCGTTGTCGTCGAGGAAGATGGATTCGACGAGCTCAAAGGAAAACGTTCCCTTCCTGATGTCGAGATCTCGCAAACTCGCTATGAGTTGCTCATCGTGAAGGCGCCGTGCCGAAACGTTGACTGACACGCGCGGAACGCCAATCTTCTGCGCGGACCATGCTTCGAAATCCAAAAGCGATTGCTGGAGGATTTTCTGGTCTATTATCGAGACGACGTTCAGTTCTTCGGCGGTCTTCAGGAAAACGTCGGGTGTCAGAATACCCTTCTCAGGGTGGTTCCACCGCGCCAGCGCTTCAACTCCCACGATCTCCTGCGTCCTGGCGCTAAATTGAGGCTGGTAGAACGCGATGAATTGATTTTGTTCGAGGCCGGCGAGAATTTCGTCGGCAATTCTCTTCGTGTTGACGATTTCGCTTTGCAACTCGCCAGTGAAGAATTCAAACCGGTTGCGGCCACGTCTCTTTGCCCGGTAAAGGGCGATATCGGCATTTACCAGCAACTGTCTGGTTTCGGCGCCCGTACCATCGTCGATTGCAATTCCGACGCTGACGCCAAAACGGCACTGGTGACCGTGGTAATAAACGGGCCTGCGCATCTCTTCGATAATGCGGTCCGCAAGCGCGGCCGCCTGGGCATCTTCACCGCCTACCGTGCAGAGCACGACGAATTCGTCTCCTCCAACCCGAGCGACGAAACCTCGATCGCCGACGTTGGACTTGAGAACGGATGCGGCATGCACCAGCATCGCGTCGCCCGCCGCGTGGCCGAGCGTATCGTTGATGTGCTTGAAGCGGTCCAAATCGACGTGAAGCAGTGCGGCATGGCCGCCGTTCAGCCTGGCCTTTGCCGCGTAATCATTCAGCACCTGGTCCAGGTAGCGCCGATTAGGCAAATCCGTCAGCGAATCGTGCATGGCGACATGTTCTGTGCGCGCTTTGGCAGCTTCGAGTTCCGCATTTTTCGACTCGGCCAGCTGTTTTGCGCGAACCAGATCGGTGTTCAGCATTACATCTGACGTCACGTCCCATTCGGCCCCCACCATTCGGGGCGAATTGTTCGCGGTCTCGTAAAAGATCGCCCTGGACCGGACATGGCGAATTTCGCCGTCTGGACGAACAACCCGGTATTCCGATGAATATGTGCCTCGCCCGGTCACGGCATTGTCGAAGTCTGTAAGCGCCTGAGGCAGATCGTCGGGATGAATGGCCCCGGCCCAGTCGGTATATCCGCGCGGTCCGCCATCAGCCTCCCTGCCATATATTTCGTTGACGCGGTCGTCCCAAGCAAGATGGTTGGTTTCGAGGTCGTGTTCCCAAACGCCAATGGCCGAGGCCTCCAGGGCAAGTTCCAGCCGTCGCGACAGCCGATTTAGTTCCCAGTAGTTTCGCTGCCTTTCATTGATCAGGCGGCCGGCCGCCAGGAAGGGAAACAAAATCAGTGCCGCTGCCGCCGCCATGATCGCCCGGAGCCGCCAGGCGTTGGCGGGCGTGGCGGGCCAACCGCCCTTGGGAATCGCCGCGATCCGCCAGGAGCCTGACGGGACAAGAATGTCGACCGTCACCGGATCGCCTTTGACGACACGTTCGTCACCGAAGAACCGGACTCCCTTCGCGCCGGGGGCGTCATTGCCGATGAGCGCGACCTCAATCCCGAGATTCTTGTCGAGCAGTCCGCTCGCCTGGTAGAGGCGCTGAACGTCGACGACCGCGGAAACGATTCCCCAGAACCGGTCGGTATTTCCCGCACTCTTTACGAATACCGGAAATCGGCCGATGAAGCCCTGTCCTCCCTGCTGCAGATCGACCGGGCCGGCGAGAACAAGCTTGCGCTCATCACGCGCACGCAAGGCCGGCGCACGCTGCTGGTCGTTCTTGCGGTAATCGAGACCAATGGCTTTCTCGTTGCCGGCCATCGGGTACATCAAGGAAATGACCAGGTCGGGCGCGCCGGCAATATTGCGAAGTTGAGACTCTTCGTTGAACAATCTGCTGGCAAGCTCAGCGAAACGTTGCTGCCCCATGTAGGGTTCGGTCGTGACTGCCGCGACCAGTCCTCGCGCCAGCTGGAGGTTGCCGTTGATGTTCCCTTCGAGCCTGGCGCGAACGACATTGACTTCGGCGAGGACATCCGCGCGGGCGGCCTGGTCCGCAACGACTTTGTTTTGATGGTCAGCGAACGCCGCGCAAACGGCAATGACCACAACCGCGATCGCCACCGGAATCCTCGCCGGGGAAAAGACGGCCCCCTTCATGCGGCCGGACATGTCGGCGAAAACAGCCAATAAAACAAGATTCCCTGTGTTAGTCAGGCTCTTTGAAGCCTCATCAAGGGAATATTAGTTCGCTATAACTTAATTTTAGCCTTCACAGTCCTTAAAATTTTTGCGCCTTCGGACACCGCGCGCGGACCGCACCAGATTTCGCCACATGGCGAAACTAGTGGCTATCGACTTTCTTCTGGGCGATCCGATACGTTCCGACGCCGCGCTTGGTTGCCCCGATTGAATAGGCCATTGGAATCTTGGGGGCGTTTTCCGGCAGGCCGTACATATCCTTGCCGGCCCTTACCGCGAATGAAAAGTGCTGCCAGGAAACGGTGTCGTGCTCATTGAGGAAATCAAGCGTCAGGCCCGCAGCGATCAAGGCGTTCACCACGTCGCTGATCGGATGAATCCATTCATAGTAGCGAGGATGCTTCAAGGTGCGCTCATCGCCGGTGTAGGTCAGCTCTTCGTTCCAGACGAGAGGTCGCGCTACCGGCGTTCGCCAATCGTCCTTCAATTCGAGCGCAGCAGCCTTGCGATTGCACTGGAACATCAAGGGATGGCCCTCGGCCATATAGAGCCGGCCGCCGGGCCGCAGAAGATCGGCAACCACCCGGGCCCAACGGAAGACATCGTCAAGCCAGTTCACCGATCCCCAGGTAACGTAGACGATGTCATAGGTCCGGTCGAGCGCTTCGACAGCCTCGTACAGCGGTGCTTCGACGAAGCGAACGTCGCTGCCTGCCTTGGAGGCGAAAACTCGCGCCGCGGTGATCGCCCTTGGTGAAAAGTCCAGGCCGGTCACACTGCCGGCGCCAAGATTCCTGAGGCTGATCGTGTCGAGCCCGATGTGGCACTGCAGATGGACGATGTCCTTGCCGAATAAGTCACCGATCTCGCGCGTTTCCAGCTCATAGAGATTGGATCCACCAGCCAGCACGTTCTCGATACGATAGCTGCCGGTTCTGTCGGTCGCGTGCAGTTCGGCCCGATCGTCCCAATTCAGGAGGTTCGTGTCCAAGAACGGTTCCAACTGTCCCCCAATCTCAGCCGCGGCATGGTAAACAGCTGGTTAACGTAGATTGCAGTGAGCGGGCGTGCACGTCAATCCCAGGGCCTTGCGATGTGTCGCAACTGGCAGGGGTAACTGGCGCGGTCATCGCAGATGCGGTGCCCGGCGCCACTTACGCCGGTACGTATCGCGCATGCCGATGGCGCACTGGGACGGGGCGTGGATGACGACGAATTTTGAGGAACGACAGCCAATCTCCCCGCTCCTAGGGGTGGTTGGCAGCTTTATCGCGACCGCATCATGCCGCCCCCAGCCGTTCCGCCAAATCCACCACCATCGGGCGTTGCCCCGCAAGCATCTTCACCTCGGCTTCAGCCAATGTGAACCAGCCGGCTCTGTCGACCTCCGGGAATTCCTTCATCCTTCCGGATCGCGGCGGCCATTCCATGGTGAAAATGTTGCTCCTGATGGCGGCCACATCGATGTCGGCCTCGACGGACCATGCGGTGACGGTCTTGCCGCCCGGTTGCCGGTAGTCGCCAAGGCGCGCGAAGGGGCCTTCGACCTTCACGCCGAGCTCTTCCTCGGTCTCGCGTCGTGCCGCCGCCAGTTGGTCCTCACCCTCGTCGACAAGGCCCTTCGGGATCGACCAGGCGCCATCGTCCTTCTTCGCCCAGAACGGGCCGCCGGGATGCACCAGCAGCACCTGGATGTCACCCCCGCTACGGCGATGGATCAGCAGGCCCGCGCTGCGTTTTGCCATGTTTGGATGTCCG
This sequence comes from Mesorhizobium sp. ES1-3, assembly GCF_020164795.1. Lineage (NCBI taxonomy): Bacteria > Pseudomonadati > Pseudomonadota > Alphaproteobacteria > Hyphomicrobiales > Phyllobacteriaceae > Mesorhizobium > Mesorhizobium sp. ES1-3. The sequence goes on along the minus strand of NZ_JAIUGW010000008.1, from coordinate 101,977 downwards.
TTTGCGGCAGAGGTGCGAAGCCGGCCGATCCCGCGTCGATCATTTCCGCCCTTGCACCGGGAAATTGCGACGCTATGTCAGTCGCATCTGCATTGCACCTCATGCGCGAGTCCGGCAATCTGATAGCATCGTTTTTGGGGCGGCGTCGAAAGTCAGGTGAGGCGTCCGAATGCAGCTGGGTCTGATCGGCTACTACAGCGACTTCGTGGTCTATCCCCTGGTGATTGCCATATTGGGCGTGGCCGGGTTGATCGAGGCCGGAGAGGAAAGCGCGCCGGACTGGATCGGCACGGCGCTGATGTGCCTTGGCCTGTGGACGCTGATCGAATACGTCCTGCACCGGTTCGTGCTGCACCACGTCCCCTGGATCCGGGACCTGCATGACCGTCACCATGTCGAGGAGCGCAGTCCGGTGGGCACGCCCACCTGGCTCAGCCTGGGCGTGCATGCGCTGGTGGCGTTCCTGCCTGTCTGGATGGTGTCGGATTTCGCGACCGCCAGCGCGGTGAGCTGCGGGTTGATGCTGGGCTATCTCTGGTACGTCAGCGTCCACCACATGATCCATCACTGGCATCCGACCCATCCGAGCTATCTCTATACGCTCAAGCGCCGCCACGCGGTGCACCACCATCTCGACGACAACGCCAATTTCGGCGTGACGTCGATATTCTGGGATCGGGTTTTCGGCACCGGGCGGCTTTGACGTGGGGCTTTCGACCGGCCACCAACATCATTTGCGGTCCGCGGGCAGTCGAGCGATAAAATCTAGGCCGAGCGCCCTGGCCAGAATAACCAGATGAGCGCGGCGGCCGTCAGAACCCAGATTCCGACGATGAATGCGAGACCGCCGCGGCTGGTCGGTTTGGATCGGCGAATGGCCTCCGCGCGAAACTCCGCCATCAGATCGGCGGGGATCAACTTCACCGCAAGCAGGATGCCGAGTGGTACGATGATCAGATCGTCCAAATATCCAAGTATGGGAATGAAATCGGGTATCAGATCGATAGGACTGAGCGCGTAGGCGGCGACTGCGCCGGCGGCAACTTTGGCGTACCAGGGAACGCGAGGGTCGCGGGCGGCCAGCCACAAGGCCACCACATCGCGCTTGATGGCCCTCGCCCACTGCTTTGCCTTGTCAAGGACAGTCACGCGGCAACTCTCCTTATAAGACCCGCTAACGATCAGCGTCTCCGCTCCTTACAGCATGTCGCGGCGGATAGGATTCGCCCGATCTGCTGTAAGCTTCTGATTTTATGCATGTCGTTGTCCCGAAACCGAAAACACTTCCGGGCGACATGCATAGCTTCGATCATTGCAACGATGTCCGCGATCTGCAAACTGACCTGCTACCCAATTTCGCGTTCTTGACAAGCCATGCCTGCTGGATGTTACTGCACCAGCCGCTCGGGCTTGGGGAATTGCCGTGAAGAAAATCTATCAAAAGCCGGTGCTGGTGAAGCGCGAATTGCTGTCCGCCGTGACCGCCGCGCCGGTTAGCTCCGGACGTTGAACCGGAAAGTAGCGGCGAGGGGCTGAGGCTCCTCCGCTCACAGTTCCTTTTCCGCCAACTCCCTGAATTCATCGGGCACCGAGCGCGCCGCCTCCAGCGCCACCGTGCCGTAGCCGACCGCCTGCTTGCCGAAGCGCTCGCGGATCTTGTCGATGGCGCGGTCGGCGCCGAAACGGGCGAGCCCTTTTTGGCTGCCCGGGCGGCGCTTCTCGTCGGCAAGGCCGAGCGGCAGGTCAAGCTGCAGTTCGACGCTCTCCTCCAGGTGCGAGACCGAGATCGCCAGCAGCGAGATCGTCTTCTCCCGTGGATGATCGACGAGCACGCCGCGCACCAAATCCCCCGCGATCTCGGCCAGCATGATGGTCGCCGAGATCGGCTGCTCCAGCGTGATCGAGCGCGTAACGGCGCTGAGATCGGCAAAGCGCACGCGCACCGTCACCGTGCGGCCGGGGCGGTTCCTGGCGCGCAGCCGGCTGGCGACGCGGTCGGCCAGATGCAGCAGTGTCGGCACGATCACCCGCGCCACGGCCGGTTTTTGCCCGAGCGCCGATTGCGCGCCGGCCGAATGCGCCCGTCGCTGCGTTTCCAGCTTGCGCGGATCGCGGTTCCACGACAGGGCCGCGAGCTTTTCGCCGGCTGCGGGCCCAAGCAGCCGCGTCAGCGCGCCGCTGTGCGTCCGGGCCAGTTCGCCGATGGTCTCGACGCCGATCTCGGCCAGCCGCGCCCTGTTCGCCGGCCCGACGCCCCACATCAGCGAGACCGGCAAGTCGTGCAGGAAGGCAAGCTCGGTGCCGGGGTCGACCACCACCAGCCCGTCGGGCTTGGCGACCTGCGATGCGATCTTGGCCAGATGCTTGGTGCGCGCCACGCCGATCGAGATCGGCAGGCCGAGTTCTGCCCGCACACGGCGGCGGATCGCCGTCGCGATCTCCCGGGGGGAGCCGAACAGATGAGTGCAGCCGGCGACATCGGCAAAGGCCTCGTCGATGGAGATGCGCTCGACCACCGGCGTGAAATCGTCGAGCACCTTGATCGCCGCGTCGCCCAGCCGCTGGTAGTGGCTGAAATTGCCGCCGACGAAGATCAATCGCGGGCAAAGCTCGCGCGCCTTGCGCCCCGGCATGCCGCCGCGCACGCCGAAGGCACGGGCCTCATAAGAGGCAGCGAGCACCACGCCGCCGCCAACCGCGATCGGCTTGCCGCGCAATGTCGGGTCGAGCAACTGCTCGACCGAGGCATAGAAGGCGTCGAGATCGGCATGCAGGATGGTGGCCGTCGTTTCCATCCTGTTCCGCTCATCCGCGATTGCTGATAGATAAGAACATATAGAGAACAAATGCGGATCGTTGTCAACGCGAAGCACCGAGGCTCGTCCTTGTCCACAGGCGAGGAGGAGCCTAGACGATATGCTCCGCCCGCAGCGCCACCTTCATCCGTTCCAGCGCCGGCTCGCCGCCGGCCGCCAGTTCGTTGGCGATGCGGGCAAGTTGACCGTCGGCCTTGCGGTGCCTGCTGCCCCAGGCGCCGAGCGTGGCCAGCACCGGCAAGAGGTCGATGCCGGCCTCGGTCAGCCGGTAGATTGCCTTCAACCCGTGGCTCGGGTCGCCGCTGCGGGTGATGATGCCTTCATCCTGCAGTGTCTGCAGCCGCTCGGCCAATGTGCGCGAGGAGATGCCTTCATCGGATTGCAGGAACTCGCGAAAATGCCTTTTGCCGGCGAAGATCAGGTCGCGGATGATGAGCAGCGTCCAGCGGTCGCCGAGCAGTTCCAGCGACAGGTTGATCGGGCAACCGGATCTTTCGCGCGTCGACATTCCCTATGGTTCCATTTTTAAATCACTTTACTATTGACATCATTTTTCCCGCGGGTCAAATGGTTCCGAAAGTAAATCGTTTCCGGCCAAACCTGACGAGGACAACCTGATGAAGAAGCTCATCCTGCAGATGCAGATGTCGGTCGACGGTTTCGTCGGCGCCGATGCTGACCACCCATGGCAACTCTGGGAATGGGGCGACGACAATGGCTGGGACGCCGAACTGAAGCGCGATTTCAACGCCGTGTTCGCCGGCATCGACACCATCCTGCTCAGCCGCAAGATGGCCGAGGAGGGCTATCTCACCCATTGGGGCAATGCGGCGAGGAAATATCCGGCCGATCCGTTCTATGCCTTCGCCCGGCGTGTCGTCGAGGCGCGCAAGGTGGTGCCGAGCGACAGGCTCGAGGCCTCGCGATGGGAGCGTACGACGGTGGTAAGCGGCGACCTGTCGCGCGAGGTCAACGCATTGAAGGCGGGCGAGGGCGGCGACATGGCCGTCTTCGGCGGCGCCGGCTTCGCCTCGGCGCTGATCGCGGCAGGGCTGGTCGACGAGTTGCAGCTGTTCGTCAATCCTGCCGTGCTGGGCGCGGGCCGCCGCATCTTTGACCAGGGCGGGTTCCGAAACCTGCGGCTGCTCGGTTCGAAGGCCTATGCCTGCGGCATGGTGGTCAGCCGCTACGCGCCGGCAGGCTGATCGGCGCACAGCCTCGCGCCGATAAAAAGCCGTTTGGCCGGAATCCTTTGCCCGCTTCTCTTCGTCTTCAAGGTGCGGTCGTCGGAGGGCGGCCGCATCAACGCTGAATGGAGAGACAGACCATGATCCTGGTGACAGGCGCCACCGGCCTGAACGGCAAGGCAATCGTGCGCGAGTTCGCGCGGCAGAAGCATGAAGTGAGGGCGCTGGTTCGCGATCTGGACCGGGCATCGGAGGTAGGGCTCGGCGGACTGGCCGGCGTCGAACTGGTCGAGGCGATATGAACCGGGCGGAGACGCTTGGCGCGGCACTTAATGGCATCGATCGTGTGCTGATGATTTCGACCGCCGCTGAAGACATGGTCGAGACGCAGTGCCGCTTCATCGACGCCTGCAGGCAGGCCGGCGTCGCGCATGTGGTGAAGTTTTCCGGTGCCGAATCCAACATCGGCTATGACGCGACGAAGTTCCGCTTCACGCGCATGCATGAGGACATCGAGCGCTATCTCGAAGCCGCCGGAATGGCGTGGACCCACCTTCGCCCCAGCCAGTTCATGCAGGTCTATTTGCGCGACGCGCCGACCATTGCCGCCGAAGGCGCCTTCCATCTGGCGCTTGGTGACACCGAGCTGTCGCCGGTCGATGTCGAGGACATCGCCAAGGTCGGCGTCCGGCTGCTGCGCGACGGTGGCCACGAAGGCGAGAGCCTCGACATGACCGGACCCGAGGCGCTGACCATGAGCGACATCGCGGCGCGGATTTCGCAGGCGATCGGCAAGCCGGTCCGCTATGTCGATATCAGCCCGCGGGAGCGCCGGCGCAATCTGCTGGCCAGCGGCATTTCTCTCACCTTCGCCGATGCGCTGGACGAGCAACTGGCCGAGCGGCTGCGGCGGCCGAAATCGCGCGTGCATCTGGCGACGCATGAGATGTTCGGCGTGCGGCCGACGCCGTTCGTTGAATTCGCCCGGCGGCATGCTGCCATATTTGGCGGAGGCTGAGCGCGTCCGCAAAAAAGCGACCACCGCCACGTATCCTTTTTGCCTGCCCGTACGTCTCTGCCTTTCGAAGGTCGCGCCTTCCGCGACCCGCAACCCCGGGAGAATATCATGGCGAGCATCGAGAGCGAGGCAAATAGGAACCATTACGCCGCGATCGCGGCCAATGCGGGCAAGCTGACCAGCCCGCAGGCGATCATCGACCACAACGATATCCACTGGACGGCGCTGACCGGCGAGCCGCGCGGCGTCGACTATATCGAGGTCGATGCCGGCGGCGTGGCGGCGATGTGGGTCGTGCCCAAAGGCGCCGACGAGCAGCGGGTGCTGCTTTATGCGCATGGCGGCGGCTTCATCGGCGGCTCGATCTACACCCACCGCAAGATGGTCGGCCATCTCGCCAAGGCCGTGGGCTGCCGGGCGCTGCTCTACGACTATCCGCTGGCGCATCAGGCCAAGCACCCGGCCCAGCTCAAGGCGGCGATGTCGGCCTGGAACTGGCTCGCCGACCAGGGCTTCGACCCCGGACGTGTCGTGATCGCCGGCGACTCCTGCGGCGCGGTGCTGACCTATGGCGTCCTGCAGCGGCTGCGTGCGCAGGGACGGCCGCTGCCGGTCGCCGCGCTGATCATCTCCGGCTGGTTCGACATGGCGATGACCGCTGCCAGCTACGAGACCAACCGCGAAAAGGATCCGGCCTTTGCCAAGGAAGCCGTCGACTGGCTGGCGGCCAATTTCATCGGCAATGCCGATCGGCGCGATCCCGAGGTCAGCCCCCTTTACGCCGATCTCTCCGGTTTTCCACCCGTCTTCCTGCAGGCTGGAGCCGATGAGACGCTGGTCGACGAAAGCCTCATGTTCGCCGAGCGGGCGAGGCAGGGGGGAGTCGAGACTCGGCTCGATGTCTTTGACGGCATGCTGCACTCCTTCCAGATGATGGCTGGGCGGGCGCCGGAGGCCGACGATGCCATTGCCCGCTTCGCCGCCTGGGTACGGCCGAGAATGGGACTGCCGGCTGCCGGTGAGAAGACCAGCGAAAAGGCGGCGTGAGCGTGCGGAGGCTGATCGTGTCGAGTTTCGTCTCGCTGGATGGCGTCGTCGCGGGGCCGATGACATGGGCCTCGCCGTTCTTCGTCGGAGAGAATGTGGACCGTGCCTTGCAGGCGCTTTCGAACGTCGAGTTCTTCTTGCTTGGCCGCGTCACCTACGAGATGTTCTTCGCGCGCTGGCCTGAGATCAAGGGGCCGTACATGGACCGCATCAACGGCCTGAAGAAGCTGGTCGCCTGGACGACGCTGGAGACGGTGACGTGGAATGCCTCGCTCATAGAGAGCAACGTCGCCGAGGCGCTCGCGGCACTGAAGCGCCAGCCGGGCGGCGACATCCTGAAATATGGCGTGTCGCAACTCGACCGCACCTTGCTTTCCGCAGGGCTGGTGGACGAGTATCATCTGTCGATCGTGCCGACATGGGTCGGGCACGGCAAGCACGCCTTCGACGATGTCGGACCGGTCGATCTCGAACTGGTCGACATCAATCGTTTCGCAAATGGCGTGGTGACCCTGACCTATGTGCCGCGATGAACCAGCAGATACGCAAATCCCCCGACACGACACAAGGCATGCGGGCCTGGCCTGAGCCCGACCGTGTGTTCGACCTGCGCTACGCCGCGTTCCTGGAGACGGTTTCGCATCTGCGCGCCAGGCTGCATCGCTATTGCGCGCGCATGACCGGCTCGGCGCTGGATGGCGAGGACATCATGCAGGAAGCGCTGTTCGAGGCCTATCGCAAGATCGAGCTGCTCGACGATGCGCAGGCGCTGCGGCCGTGGCTCTTCCGCATCGCGCATAACAGGTGCATCGATTTCATCCGCAACCGCCGCACGCGGCACGCGGCCGAAGCTTTCTATGCCGGCGACGACATCGTGCTGCCGGCGGAGCCGGCCGGTCCGGGCGCCGGCCGCGCCATCGAGCGCCTGGTCGTGCATCTGCCACCGAAGGAGCGCGCCTGCGTGCTGCTCAAGGACGTCTTCGACCATTCGCTTGAGGAGATCGCCGATTTGGTCGGTTCGACACCAGGCGGCGTCAAGTCGGCGCTCAATCGCGGCCGCGCCAAGCTCGCCGCACTGCCAGCGCAACCGGTCGCGGCGCCGCCACACGATCCTGAACTGGGGCGGCTGCTGGATCGCTATGTCGCGCTCTTCAACGCCAGGGACTGGGACGGCGTACGGGCGCTGACCAGCGCCGACGCCAGGCTGCGGGTCTCGGATTGCTACAAGGGCCTGCTCTCGGCTTCGCCCTACTTCGTCGAATATGAGCGCAGCGAGCTGCCCTGGCGCATGCGGCCGGGCGTTTTCGAAGGGGAGATGGTGCTGCTTGTCGACAGGCAATATGGCGAGGCCTGGCGGCAGGCATATCTGGTTCGAATCCGTGCCGATGGCGGCGTCGTCAAGAGCATTGCCGATTATTATGCGTGTCCCTGGATCCTGGAGATGGTGGCTGCCGACGGATAAGGAAGCTGGGCGTCGAAGACCTTCCGAAAACATCCATGTGAGGTTTGACACCAAAGGCGCAACGTGGCCGTATTCGGAGCAGGATAGACGCGGACTAAACAGGGAGCGGCGCGCATGGCCATCGGGAGATTGCCGTATTGGATGGGGGCTGCTTCAGCGGCTTTGTTTCTTCTGGGGTCGGGTTTTCCGTCCAACGCCGAATCTTACTCCAACCTGCAAAGCAAGGGCTACAAGACCAGCAAGCTGACGCGAGGTGCCTCGGGTAGTCTGGGCTGGTTCGTTTCCAGTGGCGAGAAGAAGTTCTTCTGCAAAATGCACGTGGGGATGGCCTATGTGGGCAGCACCAAGATGATTGGGTTTACCTCCGCAGGCGCGCAGGTCCCACTGAATCGCAAGGTCTACGAAAGCCATGCCGGGGGACATGACGATGCCATACCCCAGCTTTCGGATTTGAAGGCTGGCAAGCCCAACACGCGGGATGTCGGTAATTGCGCTCCGGCGAAATGACCCGCCGAGGCCGGCGGGGACTCCTGCTCGCACCTCACTTCGCATCATGAAAGATGATGCCGACGGTATGGCGCATGCCCGAGCGCAGGCGGCTGACGCCGTGGCGCAGATTGACGCGATAATTGCCTTTGGTCCCCTGCACCGGCCGGTTGTGGACGGCGAAAGCCACCGCATCGCCCTGGCGCAAGGGCACCACTTCGACCCGGCTCTGCATGCGCGGCCGCTGTTCGGTCAGCGCGAATTCGCCGCCGGTGAAATCCTCGCCGGGCTCTGAAAGCAGGATCGCCACCTGCAGCGGGAAGGCGAGGTCGCCGTAGAGGTCCTGGTGCAGGCAGTTGAAGTCGCCAGGCACATATTGCAGCAAGAGCGGCGTCGGCCTGGCCTGGCCGGCGGCATGGCATTGTTCGAGAAACGCGGCATGCGTGCCGGGGTAGCGCATGGCGATCCCCATGCGCTCGTTCCACCGGTTGGCGACCTCGGCAAGCCTCGGATACAGCGCGCCGCGCAGGCCGCCGATGAGGTCGGGCAAGGGATAGCGGAAATAACGGTATTCGCCCTTGCCGAAGCCGTGCCTGGCCATGTGGACGTGGCTGCGGAAATGCTGCTCCTGGGGGTAGAGGCCGGCGATCTGCCGGCACTCTTGCGGTGAGAGCAGCTTTTCCATCACCGCGCAGCCGAAGCCGTCGAGCTCGGCGGTGAGCGCCGGCCAGTCATAGGCGGCGATGCGTGTCTCGGCGGCTTCGACCAGCGATGCGGCAACCGTGGCGTCGGCGTTCATATCGCAGCCTCCCTTTCCAGCAAGGCGCGCTTGCGTTCGATCCCCCAGCGGTACCCGGACAGCGAGCCGTCGGCGCGCAATACGCGGTGGCAGGGAATGCCGAGCGCGATGGCGTTGGCGGCACAGGCCGTCGCCACGGCGCGGGCGCCGTCCGGCATGCCGAGGCGCCGGGCAAGGGCGGTGTAGGTGACCGTGGCGCCGCACGGGATGGTGCGCAGCACCGCCCATACGCGCTGCTGGAAGGGCGTGCCGTGGCGCATGTCGAGCGGCAGGTCGAGACCGGCGCCGGGCGTTTCGATGAAGCGCGCTATCGCCGTGAGATCGTCGCGCAAGCCGGCCTCGTCTTCGAGCAGCACCCTGCCGGGCAAGCGGTCGGCGAGGTCCTGTTCCAGCGCATTGGCGTCGGAGCCGATCAGGATGGCGCAGACGCCGATGGGGCTGCGCGCCACGAGGATGGCTCCAAGGGCGGATTGGCCGACGGCATAGGTGATGGTGTCGAGGGCGGCGCTGGCGGCTGTCGCCGGCATATGGGCTTGCATGTGGTTCATTGCCTTCACTCCTTGTTGTGCCTGAACCCTAGCCATGTGCCGGATGTTCCTCACTCCGGTGCTTGCTTTCAAATTCAAATTGCAACTTGTGGATAGCCGAGTTCTGTGGCGCCCCCCTCTGTCCTGCCGGACATCTCCCCCTCAAGGGGGGAGATTGGCAGTTTTTGGCGCCGGCTCCTTAGAATGTTGAAAATTGGCGAAGGCAGCGATGACAGCCAATCTCCCCCCAAGAGGGGGAGATGTCCGGCAGAGGGGGGCGCCGTAGAGTGCTGATTTCGGTTGTTCCCATTCCGCCCGCACGCTTACGCGACACGGGTGACGGACATCTCGCCCAGGACGAACACTTCACCCGACATCAACCGCAGTTCGATCTCGCCGGTCGCGGTGCGGCTCCATTCGGCCTGGCCATCCTCGACCAGCTCTCCCATGGCAGCCATCACCAGCGTCTTCGCGTCCTCGCGGTTGACGGCAGCGCCGTTGGCGATCTGGCTGTTCGCACCGGTGGTGGAAGACCTGGCCATCGCGCGCATTGCCGGGTCCTCGTCAAGCCCGCGAGGGCCGGCAGGCATTGTCGGGTGCCTTCACCGGCCCGCTGGCTTCGCGGTCGAGCAGCGCGCGTTTGCGCTCCGCGCCCCAGGCATAGCCCGACAGGGCGCCGTCCTTCCTGATCACGCGGTGGCAGGGGATGGCGACCGCAAGGGGATTGGCGGCGCAGGCGGCGGCGATGGCGCGGGTCGCCTTCGGCGCACCGATACGCCGCGCGATCTCGGCATAGGAGACGGTGCGGCCGGCCGGGATGTCCCGCAAGGCCTGCCAGACGCGCTGCTGGAACGCGGTGCCGCGCACGTCGAGCGGCAGGTCGAGACCGAGCGCCGGCGCCTCGACGAAGCCGACGACGCGGGCGACGAGCGCCTCGTAGTCGCTGTCGCCGCCGACCAGCCGCGCCTTGGGGAAACGGTCCTGCAGGTCGCGCACCAGCGCGTCGGGATCCTGGCCGAGCAGGATCGAGGCCACGCCCTTGCGGCTCGAGGCGACCAGGATGGTGCCGAGCGAAGTTTCGCCGACCGCGAAGCGGATCTCTTCGTTGGCGCCGCCGGCGCGATAGCGCGTCGGCGTCATGCCGAGCATGCCGGTCGATTTTTCGTAGAAACGCCCGCTCGAATTGAAGCCCGCATCGTAGATCGCCGATGTCACGCTGACGCCGTCTTGCAGGCCCTGGCGGACCCGGGCGGCACGCCGGGCCGCGGCGTAATCTTTCGGCGTCAGCCCGGTGACCGCCTTGAAAACGCGATGGAAATAGCCGGGGCTGCGGCCGGCGGAATCAGCCAGTTCTGCGAGCGAGGGCTCCACCTCGCTCTGCTCGATCCTGCGGCAGGCATCGGCGACCATCGCGGCATTGGCGGCCTCGAGCGAAGGGCCGTCCGGATTGCATCGCCGGCATGGGCGAAAGCCGGTCGCCTTCGCCTGTTGTAAAGTGTCGTGCAACTGGACATTGGCGGGGTTGGCGCGCCGCGACGGACAGGACGGCCGGCAATAGACGCCGGTCGTCGCCACCGAATACCAGAATGCGCCGTCGGCCGACTTGTCGCGCGCGACGATGCGCGCCCAGCGCGGATCGTCGGCCGCCGGCAGCGGCGCGGGTTGCAGATGTTTGGCCAGGGTGATGAACATAAGCGCATTGAAGCCGCCAAAAGCCGGGCCTCGCCACCCGTTTCCTGACAAGTGTCAGGAAGGGAAGCTTGTTCGATGTTCGTGGCGTTAAGGCGGGGCGATCGGAATGCTGTACAATTTCCAGTAGTGTCGCAGTTTGAAATCGAAATATCTAAGGCGTCTATTCCGGTTTGCCCGCATAGACGAAAGTGCTGGATGCTTAGCGGAAAGCATGGGTGGGAGATATGGCGCGAGTTTGGAAGATTGTACGCCACGGGACACCCGACCGATGGGAGGATTCCATCTCGGAGAAGTCCCTGGCGGAAGGGCAATTAGTTCTGCTTCTCGGACGGCTGGCTGCTAGCCATCTGCCACCCGTCACGACCCCATTGCCACGAAACGCTCCCCGATACACCACCTCGCTCACTGTCAAAAGCGACCGCTTGGGCAACAAGTGTTTCATCGTCTACGCCAGCGGTAGCCGGGTGCACTACATAGCGACCTTAGAGGAGATGCCTTGAATGGGCGCTTTGGCCAACGATCTGATTTCAAACCGCGATACAGCCAATTCCCCCCAATTCCGGCAAAGTATGACAAGATTGATCCGGAGAAGGTGTGATGGAAGACATTCGACCCATTAAGACCGAGGCCGACTACGATTGGGCGATCGCCGAAATCACCAAATACTTCGAGAATGAGCCGGAGATCGGCTCTCCCGACGGCGATCGCTTCGACGTTCTCGCAACCCTGATCGAGGCTTACGAGGATAAGCACTACCCGATTCAAGCACCCGATCCCGTGGAAGCCATTCATTCGCACATGCAATTGTTCAACCTGCCGCGAAAGGCTTTGGCCAAGGTGATCGGGTCGTCGCCTCGGGCGACCGAGGTGCTGAACAGAAAGCGCGCCCTTACCCTCGACATGATCTTCAAACTGAACAAGGAATGGAACATTCCTGCCGAAATTCTCGTGCAACCCTATCACCTCGCAAATGAAAGGGGCGGCAAGCGCGCCTAAGCTTCTCCACGGGCTTGACGACAGCACCGGTTCCTACGCCGCGCGTTTGGGTTCCACCGCGAACGGGCTGAGCCCGAGCCAGGTCTGCATCTTCCTGCCGATGGCCTGGTCGCCCGTCAGGGCGACCTTCGCGCCGGCCTTTTCGACGGTGAGCACTCCCATCCAGATCGCCGTCATCGTGTGCAGGTCGGTCGAGACATAGAGGTCGACGTCGAAGCCCGGATCGTACCAGCACAGGTCGACTTCCCCGTGCTTTTCGACGATCAGCCACCATGAGCGTTTGGAGGCGGGGAGTTCCTGATACAGAAATTGTATCACCGTGCGTCCTTCCGGCAGCGGCGAGGGGTTCAGGTTGCGCCGCATGTCCCACATCAGCAGCGACGGATCGAGGTTCTTGAGGGATAGCCGGGACTCGACCCATTTCTGGCCCCAGAACCCCATCGCCTCGACGACTGGGCGCAGATCGCAGCCGGCCTCGGTCAGCCGGTAGTCGAAGATCCCTTTTTCTCCCTGGACCTCCTTGCGCTCGACGATTCCCGCCAGCTCAAGCTCCTTCAGCCGTTGCGACAGAAGGGTCGGCGACATTTTGGGCACGCCGCGGCGCAGGTCGTTGAAGCGGGTCGAACCGGCCACGAGCTCGCGCATCAGCACCATCGTCCAGCGGGTGCACAGCACCTCGGCGGCCATCGATAGCGGGCAGAACTGTTTGTATCCGTGCTGGGTCATGACCTGTGCCTCTCCCTCGAACCTGCGGGCAACATTAGTCCTTCATGATTGAAGCAGCGAGTACAGAAACTGTACCGGCCCAGTACAGATCGCGGACTAGCTGGCGTGGGTCCTGCCATGCGAGCCCTTTGGCCGGTGCACGGGATACCCCTGTGCGCGCAACCAGGAGACCACAATGACTGCTTACGTTATCGCCGACATCAAGATGAAGGATCCGAAATGGGTCCCGGCCTATGCCGCCTCGGTGCACGACCTCGTCCACAAGCATGGCGGCAAATATCTGTCGCGCAGCGGCAATGTGAAGACGCTCGAAGGCAAGCCGCTCGACACGACGCTGATCGCCCTGATGGCTTTCCCGTCGGAAGCCGCGGCGCGCGCCTTCACCAACGATCCGGCCTATGCGCCTTTCGTTTCGGCCCGCCAGGACGGCAGCGACAGCCGTTTCCAGCTGATCGACGACACCGATCTGGCCGGAACGATCCCGTATCTGCCGAAGGGATGACCGGCATTCGCCGGGTTTTCGGGATCTCCACGCAACAACAGCCACGGCGCTTGCCCGTCGCGCCGCCGTATCGTCGGCGGCCGGCCAGCCGTGCTTTTTCAACAGGAACGGAATGGATATGAAATCGAACTTTCGCAACGGGCTTCTCATGGCGGGGGCCATGCTGGTCGTCTGCACGACCTTCGCACAGGCACATCAGGAGGCGCCAGCGGGCGCGCCGGATGCCAGTCCGCTGGCCGAGAAGGTGCGGGCAGCCAACAGCCGGTTTCTCGACGTCAATGCCGCGACGGCGGAAGGCTATGCGCCTATTCCCTGCGCCAGCGGCATCACCGGCGGCGCCATGGGCATCCACTATGTCAATGGCGGGTATCTGAAGGACGACAAGGTAGACATCGCCCGTCCCGAAGCGGTGATGTACGAGCCGATGGCCGACGGCACGCTGAAGCTGGTGGCGGTCGAGTACATCACCTCGAAGGGGCCGGCCTCCCTCGAAGGGCAGCTGTTCAACTTCAACAGCGCGCCCAACCGCTATGGCCTGGGTGAATTCTACGAGCTGCATGTCTGGGCCTGGAAAGGCAACCCAACCGGCACGTTCGCCGACATGAACCCCAAAGTGTCATGCGAGCACGCGATGGCGCCAACCCAGTAACCGGCACGGCCAGGCGGCACCAATCCGCCTGGCCGAAGCCTCGATATTGCGCGAAGTTTCTCAGGCGGCCTTGATCAGGCCGAGCTGGGTGAGGGCGGTGACGCCGTCGTCGAGGCCGATTTCCTCGACGATCCTGCCGTCGATCACCTTCAGCACCGTGGTGCCGGTGAAGCGCATGGTGCGGCCGGTGGCGGCGGGCAGCGAGCCGGCGAGGAAATCGCCGAAGGCCAGCCCGGTATGCGTGCCGCCACCTTCCCACTGGCCAACGACGTAATCGCCCTCGGCAATGAGGTCCGCCGTCGCCCAGAAGTTGAGATCGGGGAAGGCGGCACGGAAATCGGTCATGAAGGCCTTGATGTCGTCGCGGCCGCGGCGCGGCTCGTGCAGCGAATATTTCAGCAGCATGTCGGGCGCGGCGATGGCGTCGACAACGGAGAGATCGCAGGTTTCACCCCAGAAGTCGGTGAACCATTTGACGACGACGGCCTTGTTGTCTTCCTGCTTGGTCATGGGAGGATCCTCTTCTCGTTTGCGTTGGGATCACCGGACTGGCTGGTGACCTCGGGCATTCCTAGGATCGTTCGAGGCGCGCAAAACTCCGGTTCTTGTCCGCCAATCGAAAGGCTGCAGTCACGATTGCCGCCGGGAGAGTAGACACTCCGCCCCTTCGCTGCCCCGGTAACTGTTTCTTCTCTGGTTTTGCCGCAGATTGCCGGCGGGGTGGGGCAGGCGAAACGGACGATGGCGGATCAGGGCAAGAAAAGTCGCAACGGAGCGTTCTGGGCCAAGGCCCTGGAGAGCGCCGATCTTGGCGTCTGGGATTGGGATCTCAGCACCGGCGACTGCTTCTATTCGGCGACCTGGGCCCGGATGCTGGGTTACGAGGAGGGCGAACTTGCCAATGCCAGCGACCTGTGGCTGCAACTGACCCATCCCGACGACCGGGAACGGGCGCTGGCCAGCGGCGACCGCCACATTGCCGGGCTGACCGACGCCATCGAGACCGAACTCAGGCTCAAGCACAAGCAGGGCCATTGGATATGGGTGCTCGACCGCGGCGGCATCGTCGAGCGCGACGCCGACGGCAAGCCGCTCAGGCTGATGGGCGTGCAGACCGACATCTCGAAGCAGAAGGCCGCCGAAGCCGCGCTCGAACAGGTCAATATCCGCTTTCGCCTGGCGCTCGCCGCCAGCGGCAGCGGCATCTGGCACTACGACATCGCCACCAGAAAGAGCTATTGGGACGCGCGCACAAGGGAGATATTCGGCCTCGTGGCGGTGACCGACGAGGTGACGGCCGATCTCTGGCACAGCTACCTGCATCCCGACGACAAGGACGCCGCCGAACGCGCCCACAGGGTGCCGTTGGAAACCGACGGCGTCATCGTCTCGCAGTACCGCATTATCAAGCGCGACGGCCAGATCCGCCATGTCGAATCGCTGCTGCGTTTCATCGCCGCCGCCGGTGCCTCCGGTCAAGTCCTCGGCACGGTGCGCGACATCACCGAGGACAAGCTGCGCGAGCAGGAGCTTGCCTTCGCCGCCCGCCACGACGCATTAACCGGACTGTGGAACCGCGCCGCCTTCGACAGGCTGCTCGCCGACCACATCGCCACCGGCGTGACGCTTGCGGTGTTCTACATCGACCTCGACTACTTCAAGGCGCTCAACGATTTCGCCGGCCATGCCGCGGGCGATCTGGCGCTGAAGAGCGTCGCGGCGGGTATTGGCCGTTGCCTGCCGCCGTCGGCGCATGCGGCGCGGCTCGGCGGCGACGAGTTCGCGCTGATGGTGCCCGGTTGCGACACCGTGCAAGCCGAGCGGCTGGCCTGCGCTATCCTGGCGGCCGTGCGCGACGCCGACCTTGGCCTTGCCGCGACGTCGCGCCGGCTGGCGGCCAGCATCGGCATCGCCATTGTCCGCGACCGTGTCACCACGGTTGCCGACGCGCTGGCCTGCGCCGACGATGCCTGCTACGCGGCCAAGGCCGCCGGGCGCGATCGCTTCGCGCTGTTTTCGACCGATGCCGTCTCCGGTTCGGGCGGCCTCAACGCGGCACGGCTCGCCGCCGACACCGTGGACGCCATGGATGACGGCAGGCTGAAACTGTTCGGCCAGGAGATCCACCGGCTGGGCAGGTCCTGGGAAGAGAACCGCCATGTCGAGGTGCTGGCGCGGCTTGCCGGAAAGGGCGGCCGGCTGATCCCGCCCGGCGAGTTCATACCGGCGGCGGAGCGCTTCGGCATTGCCGCCCGGCTCGACCGCTGGATCATCCGCACCGCGCTGTCGCAGCACAGCGCGGCGATGAAATCCGGCGTGATCACGCTCGGCTTCAACCTGTCGGCACAGACGCTGAGCGATCCTGGGCTGTGGGACTTCGTCGACAGCATCATCGAGGAAACCGGGGCGCCGCATTCGGGCATCGGCTTCGAGATCACCGAAACCGCCGCCGTCACCAATTTCGATGCCGCCGAAACCTTCGTGCGCAAGGCGCGCGAGCGGCGCTGCAGGGTCAGCCTAGACGATTTCGGCGCCGGCATGAGTTCGTTTGAATATCTCAGGCGCTTTCCGGTCGATGCCATCAAGATCGACGGCTCCTTCATCGAGCATATCACGGAAAGCCGCTTCGACCGCGAGATCGTGCTGGCCATCACCAGCATCGCCCGCAGCCTCGGCTGCGCCGTCGTGGCCGAGAAGATCGAACGGCAGGACACGGTGGCCATGCTGGGCGACATCGGCGTCGAGTTCGGCCAGGGCTTCCTGCTGCACCGGCCCGAACCGCTGGAGCGGATCGTGGCGCGCGCGGCACCAATGGCCGACGACGCATCGAGACGCAGAGCGTCCTGACAGACAAAATGCATGTCGCTCCAAAGCGACATGCGTGAAGAAGACGAAGACTTGATGCGCGCGGCCTGAATCCGTTGAACACGGCGCGTTTTGTTCAACCGTGCCGGCGCGCCGCCGCTCGCGGAAATTCCAGCAGCCCGGGTTCCGGCTTCCTGTGCTGTGCTTCCGCCACCATCTCGATCAACAGGTCGAGGGCCTCGCATGTCGAACGACTCGTCTCGTCATTGCCGCGAAGATAATGGTAGGCGCGTTCGAGATGGAGACGGGCGGCTGAAAAATCGCTGGTCAATGGTCCCTCCATGATCCCGCCCTAATGTTATCTTGGCCGGCCTGGCGCAACGCTGGGTAAATATCCACAGGCGCCTTTTATTCAAATGCCCGCGAATGCCGTGAAGAGGCACGGCTGACGGCGGCGCCGTCGTGTCAGGAGTGACGGCGCGACGGCTTTGCGCGGTTCGGTGGCCAGGGACAATGCGGAGATCGTGGCCGCTGCCGCCGCGGTTTTTTGCCCGGCGATTCAGCTGACTTCAAGGTCGAGGCGGGTGCCCGACGTCCCTGACACCGGCAGTATCCCGTACATTTGCATAAGCGTTTGTTAGTCATCTGAAATCACATTTCAGTATTGTTTGTTTGTTACTTGCTAAGGCGCGCGTGGAGGGCGATACCTTGACCGAAGGCGATGTAACGATACCGGCCATTTGGCGGGAAATTGCCCGCTACGCGGTCAGTTGCCCCAGTCCTCACAACACGCAACCTTTCCGGCTGCGCATCCGCAGCGACAGCGAGGCGGACATCATCTTTCTGCCGCGCCGCGGTTTATGGGTGGCCGATCCGCATGGCCGCTTTACCTGGCTGACCGCGGGCATCTTCGCCCAGGTTTGCGCCATCGCCGCGCATGGCCTGGGCTACGAGCTCGATTGCCGCACGGATTTCTCCGCGATGTATCCCGGCGGCGATACCGAGACGCCGCAAATCATCTCACGCCTGACGCTGAGGCCGGCGGCGGCTCCCGTGGCCGATTTCGACAGCCAGTTGATTCTCGATCGCCACACCTCCCGGCTTCCCTATGACGGGCAGGCGATCCCCGAAGCGCTGCTTTTGGACATGGAGGCCGAAGCGCGGCGCACCGGCCACCGCTTCGAGGCACGCAGCGATGCCCAGGCCATCGACTGGGTGATCGAGCTCAACCGCCAGGCACTCTTTCACGACATGATGAACGCGCCGATCCGCAACGAGCTGGTGCGCTGGCTGCGCTTCGGCACGCGCGAGGAAGATATTACCGGCGACGGCCTGTCGGCACGCTGTCTCGGTTTCTCCGCCCGGCTGCTCAAAAGCTTCTTCACCAGCCCCGGCTTCTGGACCTTGCCCGGCATCAAAAGCCTTGTCGGTTTCGTCTATGGCCGCAGCATGAAGGGCGTCGGCACCATCGGCTGGCTGCGCGGTCCCTACGTGACCATGGAGGACTGGTTCAACGCCGGCACCACCATGTTCCGTCTCTGGCTGATCGTCACCCGCCATGGCTACTACTGGCAGCCTTACGGTTCGGTGATCACCTCGGACGAGGCGCGCACCAACATGATCGGCTATTTCGGCATGCCGGATGAAAAAGGCGGCGCGGACATGGTCTGGCTGCTGCTGCGGCTCGGCAAGAGCCAAACCCCACCCCTGAGCTACCGGCTCCCGTTCGAGGACATCATCCTATGCGGCTGATCAAGCAAGCGGTGCGGCCTTTCTTCCTGGCGCTGGTCGCGCTCGTCAACGTCGTCGAGCGCGCCTTCGCCTCGTCGCGGCATGCCTACAAGATCCTGCTCATCCCGGGTTTCGAGCGGCTGCGGTGGGGCGTCGGCGCCTGGCGCGCCTGGGCGAATTTCTATCATGCCTACGCCAAGGTCCCGGCCTATCGCGATTATATCGACAGGCTGGGCGGCAAGCCCGAAATTATGCTCGACCACGTCACCAAGCCGGACCTGACGTCCATTCCGGAAATGGACAAGGACAGCTACGTCAAGAAATACCCTCAGGAAGAGCGGCTGCTGGGTGGCAAGCTGCCGTCGATGGGGGTGATGGTCGATGAATCCTCCGGCAGCAGCGGCATGCCGACAAGCTGGGTGCGGGGCAAGACCGAACGGCTGATCACCAAGCAGATGATGCAGATGACGTTCCTGCGCATCACTGGCGAGAACGAGACCCTGTTCATCCTCAACGCCTTCGCGCTCGGCGCGTGGGCGACCGGCATGAACGTCGCGATCTCCCTGACTGATACGACGATCCTGAAGTCGACGGGCCCGAACCTTGACAAGATCGTCAATACGATCCACGAGTTCGGCCCGCGCTTCCGCTATGTGGTCATGGGCTACCCGCCGTTCCTGAAGACGCTCGTCGACGATCCGCGTCTCGACTGGTCCAAATTCACCATCGATGCCGCCTTTGGCGGCGAGGGGATCTCGGAAAGCCTGCGCGACTATCTCCTGAAGAAATTCCGCCGCGTCGTCGGCAGCTACGGCGCCTCCGACCTCGAGGTCAATCTTGCGCTCGAGAGCGAACTCACCATCAATTTGCGCCGCGCACTGCTCGGCGACGAACGGTTGCGCGAGGCCATCATCCGTGTCGGCTACGGCGTCACGCCGATGGTCTTCCAGTACAATCCGCTGGCCTATTATCTGGAGGAGAACGCCAAGGGCGAACTGGTGGCGACGATTTCGCGGCCCTACAACATATCGCCCAAGATCCGCTACAACATCCACGATCGCGGCCATGTGCTGCGCTTCGGCGAATTGAAGCGCATCCTGCGCGACACTGGACATGGCGACATGCTGAAAAACAGCGGTCGCATCCTCGATCTGCCGCTGTTGTTCATCTACGGCCGCTCCGACATGTCGATCGAATACTACGGCGCCAAGGTCACGCCGGACAGTTTGCGCGAGATCCTGTTCGGCCTCGACGTGCTGGCGCCGGTGCTGTCGACCTTCCGCCTGATCTCTTATGAGGACGCCGCCCACAACAAGCGCATGGAAGTGGCTGTCGAACTGGTCGAGGGGGCGACACTGCCGCTGCCGGTCGAAACCTTGCAGGAGACGGTGTTCGAGAGGCTGGCCACCATGAACGGCGATTTCCTCAACGCCTGGAAGCGCACGGCAACGCCGGAGAACATGCCGGAGCTCAAGGTGTTTGCCTTCAACACCGGTCCGTTCGAAGGCGGCCAGCGACGGCTGAAGAACGAGTATGTCGCCTCGAACATCAAATACGACAAGCTCTGACGCCGACCTCTCTGACCGCGATCTCTCTGACTGTGACTTCTCTGACTGCACTTGGGGTCGACGAGCCGATCAGCGGCCGGCCAGCCGGCTTCCCGTGTCAGGCGTACAATGGCCTAGTCAGGCAATGGACGCCGCCGGTCGCCTTGGCGATCTCGGTGCCCTTGACGAGATGGATTGTTACGCCGGCGGCCGCTTCCAGCGTGGCCTTGAGTTCGGCCGGGAGGTCGAAGGCGAGGTAGCTGCGATTGCCCAGCGGCAACAGGTTGCAGCGTTCATGGGCGATGGCATCGGCCTTGTCGCAGCGAACGATTGAACAGCCCAGCGCCTCTGCATAGGCAAGCGGGTTCACCGGGCTCAGCCGGCGATCCTCGTCGATGAGGAAGCCAGCGCCGAACATGCCGGCCGCCGCCAGGATGACCTTGTTGGGCAGCACGGTGAAGCCGGTGTCGAGATGCAGCAACTCGGGATCGTGCGAGAGGCCGATGATATAGTCGACATGGTGGGGGATGAGGTCGAGCGCCAGCTTGATCGCGGCCGCCTTGGTGGTGCGCACGCCAAAGCCGACAAGCAACACGCGCCGGCCGTCGAAGGTTACCGGCAGAACGTCGCCACCCTCCAGATATTCGTCATGCTCGAGACGGGTGAGCGGCTTCATGCCCAGTCTTTGCAGGGCGGCGGTGACGATTTCAGCCTCGCGGGCGCGGCTCGGCAGAGCCGGCCGGGTCGGAACGAATGTCGAGGGCGACCACGGCAAGGTCACCGAGCTGTCACGCATGAAAATCAGGTTCGGATTGCCGGCGGCTTCTAGCCGGTACGGCTCATGGTCGGCAAGCACGTCATCGAGATAGAGGGTGTCGACATGGCTTCCGATCAGCGCGGCGAAGGCGTCATATTCGGCGTAGAGTTCGTCGACATGCGGAAGGTCGAGGAAATTGAGCGCCGCCAGCCGTTCCCTGGACAGGTTCTCCAATGACAGGCCGTGCCGGGGATGATGCATGAGCATGCGTCTGGGCGGCACATGGTATTCGGAGAAATCGTCCTCGGTGACGGTGAGCAAGGAGCTCCCTCCGTTGGTGTCGCGCCGACCCTAGCGTCGATATCCTCATAAAAGGTTAGGCGAACGCCGTGGCGATCTTGCGACAGGCGACGGTGGCGCGGCGTCAGGCCTATCCGCCGGCCGCCCACCCGCGCAAAATGTGTTTCTGGATCTTGCCGGACGCGGTGCGCGGCAGCGCCTCGGTGAGCAGAAACTGCTTCGGCACCTTGTAGCGGGCGATGCGGGCGCCGCAATGGCTTGCGAGAGCGGCCGGATCCAGGACCCGGCCGGATTTGACCACGACGAAGGCGCGGCCGACTTCGCCCCAGCGCTCGTCGGCGATGCCGATCACGGCGGCTTCGGCGATGTCGGGATGGTCGAGCAGCACCATTTCGATTTCGGCGGGATAGACGTTCTCGCCACCGGAGATGAACATGTCCTTGCGACGGTCGACGAGGGTGACGAAGCCTTCGTCATCGCGCCGCGCGATGTCACCGGTACGGAACCAGCCATCGGCGGTGAAGGCGCGCGCCGTCTCTTCCGGCCGGTTCCAGTAGCCCGGCGTGATCGAGGGGCCGGACAGCCATATCTCGCCCGGTTCGCCGACGGCGACGTCCCGGCCGTCGTCGTCGACGATACGCAGGCCGATCGTCGGCGCCGGCAGGCCGGCCGAGCCGGCCTTGCGAGCTATCCGCTCGGCCTCGACCGGCATGCCAAGCACGGTGCCGGCTTCCGTCATGCCGAAGCCGTCGACCATGCGGATGCCTTGTGCCAGCCACCAAACGATGTCGATGGCCGGGTTCGGCGCGCCGCCGGTGAAGATGGCGGTGAGGGACGTCCAGCGCGCCGGCGCAAAGTCGGGGTGTTCACGCAGCATCCTGGCCATCTGCGGCACGCAGAAATAGTGGGTGATGCCGAGGGCGGGGTCGGCCAGGCGGCGGTTGGTCAAACCGGCGTCGAAACCGGGCGAGATCAGCACCGTGCCGCCTTGCAGCAGCGGCGGACGCAGGCTGGTGATGAGACCGATGACATGGAACATCGGTGCATCGCAGAGGAAGACGCTGGCATTGCCGACGCGGCCCAGCACGCCGAAATTGACCGCGGTGGCCAACGCGTTGGCCTCCGTGACGATGACGCCTTTCGGCCGGCCCGACGTACCCGATGTGTAGAGGATGATCGACGGTGTATCGCCGTCCGGCGGGGGACGGCGCGGCGCCGGTGCCTGGGCTTCGACCGCCTTGGCGAAAGCCGCGACTTCGATCGATAGGCAGCCCGCCGGCAACGTCATTTCGAGCGCCGCGTCATGCAGCAGCAACACCGGGCCGCAATCGGCAAGGATCGCCTGCCGTTCGGCGTCGGCGAGCCGCCAGTTGAGCGGCACGAAAATGGCGCCGAGCCGCATGGCGGCCTGCTGCAGGACAAGCAGGTCGGCGCTGTTGCGGACAAGCGTGGCGACCCGTTGCCCCCTTTCGATGCCACGGGCGGTTTCGAGGACGCCGACGGCGCGCTGGATGGCCCGGTCGAGCGCCGCATAAGTCCAGCGCCTGCCGGATGCCAGGTCGACGCAGGCAAGACGGTCCGGCTGCATCTTGGCGTGCAAGGCCACGGGATCCGATGTCGTCCAGGCCGGCATTCGCATCTCCTCCCAGATTGCGTCGATGGTTTATCGCGTCATCTGGCCTTGTCGTAGGCGCCAAGACCCGGCTTGTAGCTCTTCTCGTCGATGAACTGGCGGATGCCTTCCTTGCGGCCGTCATTGTCATGGGAGTTGGCCGCTTCCTGCGCACGCACGAGATAATCCTCGGCATTGTCATAGGTCATCTCGGCGACGCGGCGGATGGCGTCCTTGGTCGCCTTCAGGGCAATCGGGTTCTTCTTCAAAAGGACGTTCGCGACCTCGGTGACACGCGTCTTCAAGTCGGCCAGCGGCAGGCTTTCATTGACCAGCTTCCAGGCGGCGGCCTTTCTGCCGTCGATGAGCTCGCCGGTCAGCGCATGGTACATGGCGTCGCGCATCGAGAGCAGATCGACCACCACCTTGGTGGCGCCGCCGCCGGGCAGTATGCCCCAGTTGATCTCTGACAGGGCGAACCGCGCCTCATCGGCGGCGAAGGCGAGGTCGCAGGCAAAGAGCGGGCCATAGCCGCCGCCGAAACACCAGCCATTGACCATGGCGATGGTCGGCTTGTGGTACCAGCGCAGGCGCCGCCACCAGCCATAGGCTTCGAACTGCGCCTTGCGGACGGCGCCGAGGCCCTTGGCTTCCGTCTCGCGGAAATACTCCTTGAGGTCCATGCCCGCCGACCAGGCGCTGCCTTCGCCCGACAGCACCAGCACGCCGACATCGTCACGGAATTCGAGTTCGCCCAGAACCTCCATCATCCGCTGGTTGAGCGCGGGGTTCATGCAATTGCGCTTGTCCGGCCGGTTGAAACGCACCCAGGCGATGCCGTTCTCGACATCGAAGGCAACGGGCTCTTCGGTCATTGTCAGTGTCCTCCCATACGGCGCGACGTTTGCGAAAATTGCTATGTGATATAGCTATCTAGTTTGCTATGTCGCATAGTCTTTTTTGCTTGACAAGGGCTTTGATCACGGCGATCGGTTCGAGTATGGATGAGACGGAAATTCACGCCGATCCCAGTGCGCACCCCGATCCCGGTGTGCCAGGAGCGATGGCCGAAGACGCGCTCGACGCGCAGGTCGGCTACAATCTCAGGCGTGCCTCGACTTTGGCCTTGAGTGATTTCGCCGTAGAGCTCGCCGATGCGGCGCTGCGCCCGGTTACCTACGGCATGCTGGCGCTGATCGACGAACAACCAGGTATCCGTGCCGCGGAACTCTGCCGCCAGCTCGGCATGAAGAGCGCCAACATGGCGCCGCTGCTTGCCGAGCTCGAAGGGCGGGGGCTGGTCGAGCGCGACGACCATGCGGACGACAAGCGCGTGCAGGTGCTGACCCTGACACCGGCCGCGAGGAAGGCCATGCCCGGATGGCGGCGACAGGTTCGCCGGCATGAAGACCGGTTCCTGCACCGGCTGACAGCCAAGGAGCGGGCAACGCTGCTTCGCCTGCTGCGCCTGATCTGGACGGAGGAAGGCTAGAGCAATTCCAGGAAAAGTGCGTAGCGGTTTTCCCGGGAAAAGCACGTAGCGCTTTCCCTAGGAAATTGCGTGAAAACAAAGAGTTAGAGCGGTTCGGCGATTCCAACAAACACTGAACCGCTCTAGGGACTTCGTCTCGTCAGGCAGCGCCGCCAGCGGCAGCGACGCAACCGACATGGGCGGTAAACTGATGTTACTTGAGGAACCGGGAAAATAGCTGCACGTTCATCCTCGCCAGGATTTTTCTCACCTTTTTGGGAGTTTTCGCATGTCGCTTTCCGGCTCGACAACCCGTTATGGACGCGTTGCCCAGGCTCTCCATTGGCTGACGGCTTTGCTGGTGCTCGCCGCCTTCCTCGTATCCGCCGGAGGGCCGCCCGAACGCGTCTATTCCACGGCCAGGGCATCGACATTGCTGCTGCACGAGTCGCTTGGCTTCTCGGTTCTCTGTTTGCTGGTCATTCGCCTGGTCTGGCGCCTTTTCGATCGCATTCCCGATTCGCCGGCCATGCCTGGCTGGATGGAGATTGCTTCGAAAGCAACGCACTGGGCGCTTTACGCCCTTCTGTTCGCTGTCCCGGCGACCGCCATGCTCGGCGCATGGTTTGGCGGGCATCCGGTCGCGGTCTATGGGTTGGGAGCGATCGGTCCGTTTTCCGGCTCCTGGGGAGCGCCGCTGGCGGAGATCCATGGCACGCTTGGCGATATCATCATGTGGCTCGCCGGCCTGCACGCGGCCGCTGCCGTCTTCCATCACGTCTTCCTTCGCGACCGGGTGCTGAGCCAGATGCTGCCGGGCCTGCCCGATCCATCGTCCGGGCAGGGCGGCTGAATGCCGTCAGTCGAGAATGATCCGGATCGCCTGATCGACCACCGGGTGCAGGCCGCTGGCCTGGAAGGAGAGGCGATTGCCGGAGCCGACATTGCTGGTCATGGCGATGGTGAGGTCCGCCTCCGGGTCGTGCAGCATGACGGCGACGTAGCCCGGAATGCT
The DNA here is from genome assembly GCF_020164795.1 of Mesorhizobium sp. ES1-3. Lineage (NCBI taxonomy): Bacteria > Pseudomonadati > Pseudomonadota > Alphaproteobacteria > Hyphomicrobiales > Phyllobacteriaceae > Mesorhizobium > Mesorhizobium sp. ES1-3. The sequence continues at coordinate 76,832 of NZ_JAIUGW010000008.1, read as the reverse complement.
GCCCTGGTGCCCATAGAAGGCGCGGTCGGCATAGGCGCTCTGGAACGGTGGATTTCATCGCAAACGCTCCTGATGACATTTTACGGGTTGAGGCAAGGGCGTGAAATTCATGGAGCCGACGCCGGGGCCAGGAAGCGATCGGGTGCCAGTGCCGTCGCGGTGACGCCGAGTGCCGCAACATCCCCGGGGATGGGCTGGCCGCGCAGCAGCGCTGCGCTCAGCCTTGCCAATGTCAGCGACACCTGGAAGCCGTAGCCGCCCTGGCCGCCGAGCCAGAAAAAGCCGGGCAGGCGCGGGTCGAAGCCGGCGACCGGCGTGCGGTCGGGCGCGAAGGTGCGCAGGCCCGCCCATGGCGTCGACGGACGGCCGATGCGCATCGACGTCGCCTGTTCGATGCGGTCGACGGCGATGGCGACGTCGATGTCTTGCGGCCAGGTGTCGCAAGGCTCGGAATCGGTCTCGTCGGCGAGCGAGCCGATCAGCCTGCCGGCATCGGGCTTGAAGTAGAACTGCTCGTGCAGGTCGACCACCAGCGGCCAACTGGCAATGTCCATGCCGGCGGGCGGGTCGAACAGGAAGGCGGTGCGCCGTTTGGGCTGGAAGCCGAGGCCTGGCAGCCCTGCCATGCCGGCGACGACATCGACCCAGGCGCCGGCGGCGTTGACGACGATGTCGGCCGAGTAGACGCCGGCGCTCGTTTCAATCCGAAAAGCGCTGCCGTCGCGTGATATGGCGCGGACCTCCTCGCCGGTGCGGATGCTGCCGCCACCGGCCTTCAGCGCCGAGGCACTGGACCCCAGCATCTTGCCCGTATCGACATCCACCGCGTCCGGTTCATAGACGCCGCCGCAGGTGTTTTCCCTGGCAATGACGGGAACCAGTGCGTGGAGTTCGGCCGCCGACAGGCGGCGCACGCTCGGCACCAGCGCCTGCAATTCACGAGCCAGCTTGTCGATGGCGGCATCGTCGCCGATCCATCCGACATGCAGCGCGCCGCGCCGTTGGGCGACGAAGCCACCCTCGACGATCGCCTGCCGGCTGGCCAGCGTCAGCTCGCGCACGAGGCGGTTGCCATAGGTTTCGGTGAACAAAGCGGCGGAGCGGCCGCTGGCGTGGTAGCCGAGATGCGGCTCACGCTCGATAAGGATGACATCGGCCCAGCCCGCCACCTCGGCGGCAAGCGAGAGGCCGGCAATGCCGCCGCCGATGACGACGATCTTCGTGGGAGAATTCGACTGCATCCATCAGTCGTAAAAATAATTTCGTATCCAGTCAATATTTAGCGTATAAGAAAATTCTTGGTGTTGTTGATGACGGCGGGGAGTTCGAATACCTAGAGTGGAGAAGCGGCCCGACCGCCGCGCCATGGAGCTGACAATGTCGGAGCAACCGAACCTCGGTGATTGTCTGCGTGCCTTGAGAAAGAGACAAGGCTGGACCTTGCAGGAGGTCAGTACGCTCACCGGCGTCGCGGTGTCGACGCTGTCAAAGGTCGAGAACGACCAGATGTCGCTGAGCTACGACAAGCTCCTGCAGATTTGCGAGGGGCTCGGCATCCATGTGACGGAACTGCTCAGCGGCGACCGCAAGCAGCCGGCGGCGCGCACCCGCCGCTCGGTGATCTCGCAATCCAACACGCTGCGCCAGCTGACCCGCAACTACGACTACCGGTATCTCGCCACCGACCTCGTGCGCAAACGCATGGTGCCGATCCACGCCTATGCGCGCGCCCGCACGCCGGAAGAATTCGGCCCGCTGACGAGGCACGCCGGCGAGGAATTCCTGATCGTGCTCAAGGGCGAGATCGAATTGCACACCGACCAGTACGCGCCGGTGCGGCTGAAAGCGGGCGAGAGCGTCTACATCGATTCCACCATGGGCCACGCCTATCTCTCGGTGGGCGAGGGCGACGCCGAGATGCTGTGCGTCTGTTCCGGCGACGAGCCCGACATGGAAGGCACGCTGCTGAGTGAGCTGGAGACGGTGGAGGGGTAGGGGGCGCAGCTCACCGCGCAAGTTTTCTGCAGCTCGATTCAGTCTTTCTGGTTCGAACTGCGCGGCGAAACCGGCTATAGGACCGCTGAAACCGCAAGCCCCGCCAACTCGATGAGGAAATCCCAATGAATTCAGAAAAGACAGCCGTCATCGTGGCCGGCGGCAGCGGCATGGGGGCGGCGGCGGCGAAGCGCCTGGCGGCGGATGGGTTCAAGGTCGCGATCCTGTCTTCGTCCGGCAAGGGCGAGGCGCTGGCCAAGGAGCTTGGCGGGCTGGGCGTCACCGGCTCCAACCGGTCGAACGACGATCTGCAGCGTCTCGCCGACCTGACACTGGAGCGCTATGGCCGCATCGACGTGCTGGTCAACAGCGGTGGCCACGGCCCGCGCGCGCCGATCCTGGAGATCACGGACGAGCAGTGGCATACCGGCATGGACGTCTACCTGATGAACGTCATCCGACCGGTGCGCATCGTGGCGCCGCAGATGGTCAAGCAGAAGGGCGGCGCCATCATCAACATCTCGACGGCCTGGGTCGCCGAGCCGAACGCGATGTTCCCGACCTCGGCCGTGTTCCGCGCCGGCCTTGCCGCCTACACCAAGATTTTCGCCAACACCTATGCGGCCGACAATGTGCGCATGAACAATGTGCTGCCCGGCTGGATCGACAGCCTGCCCGCCACCGAAGAGCGCCGCGACAACGTGCCGATGCAGCGCTACGGGACGAGCGAGGAGATCGCCGCGACGATTGCTTTCCTGGCTTCCGAAGGGGCGGGATATATTACGGGGCAGAATATCCGCGTGGATGGGGGCGTTGTCAGGGCGCTGTGAGGGGGATTGGCTCGATCCCTTGCAGAAGCCGGCGGGCCAGCGCCCCCCTTCTGTCCTGCCGGACATCTCCCCCTCAAGGGGGGAGATTGGCAGCTTCGGCGCCGGCTCTTTTCTTCAACACCGAAAATTGGCGAAAGCCGTGGTGACATCCGATCTCCCCCCTCGAGGGGGAGATGTCCGGCAGGACAGAGGGGGGCGCTGGCCCGCCGGCGTTTCGTTTTGGGTGCCATGCTCGTCCCGACGCTTCAGTGGCCCCCCACCTGATCCGCATCCGTCAGCGCCTGCAGAAACGCCACGATGTCATCGATCTCGGCGTCGTCGAGCGCCGGCTTGTCGCCGGGTTTCTTGCCGTCGAAGGGCGGGTCTTGATTCAGGTTCGGCCAGTAAGCCTTTGGCAAATCGTCATATTGGTCGACCGTGCCGTCGGTGTTTTTCGGGTACAAGCGCCGGGGTCGGTGTCGCGGCTGGCGTAGAAGGCGACGGCGTCGCGCAGTGTCGGTGTCTCCGGCGCGCCGCGTCGCCTACGCGCTCAAGGCATTTGGCCTTTCGAAAAGTCTATGAACCTCGGAGCACGGCATTGGGCGGCCGAAGAACCAGCCTTGGACATCCGTGCAACCATTTTCCTTGACCAGCCTGTACTGGTCCTCGGTCTCGACGCCTTCCGCGGTCGTGGTCATGCCGAGCGTCGCGCCGAGTTCGGCGACGGCCTTGACGATCGCCCGGCTTTCGCTGCTCTCGCACATCAGGCTGACGAAGCTGCGGTCGATCTTGATGCGGTTGAACGGGAACGACCTGAGATAGCTCAGCGAGGAGTAGCCGGTGCCGAAATCGTCCATGGCTATGCTGATGCCCAGATCCCGCAGGCTGTGGAGCGTCCTTATCGTGTTTTCATTGTGCGCAAGCAGCACCGACTCGGTGATTTCCAGCTCGAGCCGTGACGGCAGCAGGCCCGAGGCCGCGAGCGCCGAGGCAACCTGAAGCGGCAGCGTCTGCTGTTTGAACTGGGCCGGCGAGAGATTGACCGCGACCTTGATGGTCGCGGGCCACTTCGCGGTGTCGATGCAGGCTCGCCTCAAGATCCACTCGCCAAGCGCCTCGATCACGCCCGTCTCCTCGGCCATCTGGATAAACTCCGATGGTTGGAGCAGGCCGAGGCGCGGATGCTCCCATCGCACCAGCGCTTCGAAGCCCGTCAGTTCCGAGGTCTGTGCGTCATGCAGCGGTTGATAGTGCAGGACGAACTGCTCGTTCGCGACGCCGAGAGCAAGCTCGGACTCGAGCTGGCGCCGCTCCCGCAGTCTTGCGTCCATTCCTGCCTCGAAAGACCTGCAGGTCCCGCGGCCCTCCATCTTGGCCTTGTACAAGGCAAGGTCGGCATTGCGGATGAGGATTTCCGAACTTTGCCCATCGTCCGGGAAGACGGCGATGCCGATGCTGCTGCCAATGTTGATCTTGTGGCCCTGGATCAAGAATTCGCCGGCCAGGGCGTGAATGACCCGGCTCGCCAGAACGCCGGCCTCGTCACTGCCATCGAGCAAGAGCTGGAGGATGACGAATTCGTCGCCGCCGATCCTTGCCACCATGGCGGTCTCACCGGCCTGCTGCTGCAGGCGCCTCGCCACTTCACTGAGGAGCCGGTCGCCGATCGGATGGCCGAGCGTGTCATTGACCGGTTTGAAACGGTCGAGATCGACGCAATGGACGGCCAGCTTCTCGCCCTCCCTGAGGCTTCTCAGCGCCTCGTCCATCGTGCCGGCCAACAGACCCCGGTTGGGCAGGCCGGTAAGGATGTCGTGCGTGGCGAGGTGCTGGATCTCGATGGTGCGTTCCTCGACCCGCCGCTCCAGGGTCTCGGCGGCATCGGCCTGCATCGTCATCGTGCGCCCGATCGCATACCAGCAGGCCAGCGCCAGCAGCGTGACGACCGCGACCGCCGCGTAGCCGGCCAGTTCGAATTCCCGCACGGCCTGGGCGTCCATGTTGTCGTCGAATCTGCTGTTGGGAAAACCGGCCCAGAGACCCCAGGCACTTCTAGGATCGTTGAGCGAGAGCGGGAGGACTTCGGAATAGATCAGATTGGGGTCCGCAGCCGTGAAAGCGTGGGAATCAGCCGCCAGGGCCGTCGACATCTTGTGCTGGTCGGATTCGAACCCGTAGCCTGAATTGACGATGACATAGTCGCTGCTCGGCAACAGTTTCCTCAACGCCGAGGTGAGCATGATCGCCGAGACGGAGCCGCGCAGTCTGCCATCCTGGCCGAAGACCGGGACCGAAAGAATGAAGCCGGAGCGATCAGCGTCATTGCCGGTATGGATGAAATCGGTGTTGTCGCAGGTGATGAGTTCCTTCGTGCCGATGACCGGCACATCCAGCCCGTCGATGTTGCTGGAATTGGGATAGTTCGCCTTCAGCCAGGCAAGCTGTTTGACCAGCTCATGGTATTCATAGGTTTCAACTTCTTCGGGCGGACGGATCAGCGAATTGTCATCCAGCTTGACGGGCTTTGTGTACGCGGCGGCGTCTGACCTTGCCCTGGCATTCACGATCAACTGGTCGAACTGGAGGATCGGCTCCTCGAGCTTGCCGGTCACGGCGTCGAAGCGGTCCGGGTCGAAATCCAGCGGCAGGAAGTAGACCTCGGAAATGGAGACGTTGTTAGCGAGGTTATTGTAGATCTGCTGGATGGTCGCACGGCCTTCGTCGCCCAGATTGGTGCCGTGCCGGTCGAGGTTCCTGACGCTTGGCAGATAGGTCAGGGTCCGGACATTTTCGTAGACGGACCGCAAGGCGTCTTCGACGGTCTTGGCGGTCGCGCGCGATGCCGCCCGGGAGTTTTCCAGATAACGTTCCCTGGCAAGCGCGTAATCCCGCTGGGCATCGATGTGCAAAGCCACCAGCATTGCTGCGCCGGTGACAAGGATCACCACAAATCCGACTGCTCGCCCGAATGCGTTCATCGGCGTCCTACCATCGATTGGCAAGGGATACCCCAGAGCAGTTTAGGAAGCCCTAATGACGAATGTCCTTCTTTACCGTTCCTCCCGGCCCGCGCGGCAATCCGGCAAGGCCAGAAACTGGTTCGCGGGCGCGGCCAATCCGGCACGTCGGCCCGCGCGAGGTCCAAGGGTTCAATTCGCTGGCTCGGTCCGCTGATCTGCATCGGTGAGCGTCTGCAGAAACGCCACGATATCGTCGATTTCGGCGTCGTTCAGCGCCGGCTTGTCGCCGGGTTTCTTGCCGTTGAAGGGCGATTCTTGGTTGAGATTTCCCCAGTAAGCCTTTGGCAGATCGTCATATTGCCTGATCGTGCCGTCGGCGTTCCTGGGATACCAGTGGCCTGGGTCGGTGTCGCGGCTGGCGTAGAAGGCGACGGCGTCGCGCAGCGTGTGGAAATATCCGTTGTGGAAGAAGCTCTTGCGCAGAGCGACGTTGCGCAGCGTCGGTGTCTTGAACAGGCCGCAATAATCGGTGCGGCCGCGAAAATCGGTGCGCAGCGGGCCGCACAGGCCGAGATCGGCATAGGCGGGGTCGGCGTTGGCCGGGATGGCCGGATTGCGCGGCACGGCGATGGCGATCAGGCCGAAATCGGTGAATTGCGGCGGCTCGCCGTCATTGGCGGGTTCACTGATATGACAGGAGGCGCAATTGCCTTTCGCCTCGTCCTCGAACAGTTCGCGGCCACGCAGTTCCTGCGCCGACAGCGTCGCCTTGCCGGCAAGGAAGGCATCGTAGCGGCTGGAATAGGGATAGAAATCGGCGGCACTCTGCTCGAACGTGCCAAGCGCCTCGGCGGCGGCGGTGAAGGCGTCGCCCGGGCGCTCGAAGACACCCTGCCCGAACACGGCCTTGAAGTCATCGGCATAGGCGGTCTTGCGCAGGGAGGCGGAGACGGCTGCTTCATCCTTGTTGGCCATCTCGAAGGGCGAGAGCAGGGGGATTTTCGCCTGATCCTTGCCGTGGTCGGCGCGGCCGTCCCAGGTCAGGCCACCGGTCGGACCGTTGTCGACGCTCTCGTCGCCTTCGTCCTCGGAATCGTGGAAATGCTCGGTGAAGGCAGGTGCCGCCTGGAGATAGCGCAGCGACGGCACGGCGCGCACGCCCTGCTGGTCGAGGTTCGGGCCGCCCATCTCGACCGGAGATGCCGAGGCCGGACCGAAAGCGTGGCGCGGATCATGACAGGACGAGCAGGCCTGCTTGCCCGAGGCCGACAGCGCCGGGTCGAAGAACATTTTTCGCCCCAAGGCGGTCAGCGCCTTGGCGCGCGCGAACGCCTGCGCGCGCGATAGCGGGCCGGGATGGACGCCGTCCGCCGTATTCGCGGGCGCGGCAAGGGCAAAGGTCGAGATCGCGGCAATCGCGATCAGCAGGCTTTTCCATCGTCTCGTCTTCATGGGGCATGGTCCGCTTTGGCCCGGAAATAGGAATGCAGTGCAACGGATTGATGACCGGCCCCAGTGCTCACGAAACCGTGTTCGCCGAGGCGGCGGATGTCACAAAGGTGACAAGGCATCCACGTTACCTGCCGCTATGGTTCCCTGCGTTCCTCCAGCCACCGTCAAGCCACGAGGTCTTTCCATGACGAGGCTCAAGCTCCTCACTTCCTTCTGTCTGGCCGGTTCGGCCCTCATTCCTCTCGCTGCGGCCAATGCTGCCCCTGCCGGCTTCGACAAGATCGACACCGTCGTCGTCATCTATGCCGAAAACCGCAGCTTCGATAACCTTTATGGCGGCTTCCCCGGCGCCAACGGGCTGGCCAATGTCTCGGCCGACCAGGCGCGCCAGTTCGACCGCGACGGCAAGCCGCTCGCCGAACTTCCGCCGGCCTGGGGCGGGCTGACCGGAAAAGGTGTCACGCCCGCGGTGACGGAGGCGCAGACGGCGCATCTCGCCAACGCCGCCTTCGCCATAGACGACCCCAAGGGTTTCAACGAGGGCACCAACGTCATCACCCACGATCTGTGGCACCGTTTCTATCAGGAGCAGATGCAGATCGACGGCGGCAAGAACGACAAATTCGTCGCGTGGGCCGATTCCGGCGGCCTGGTCATGGGTCATTATGATGGTTCGATCCTGCCGATGTGGGCGGTGGCGAAGAAATACGTGCTGGCCGACAATTTCTTCCAGGGCGCCTTCGGTGGCTCGTTCCTCAACCATTTCCAGCTCGCCTGCGCCTGTACGCCGGTCTATCCCAACGCCGACACCAGCCCGGTGAAGGACCAGATCGCCGTCGTCGAGCCCGACGGCGTGACACTGAAGGTTGCCGACAATTCGCCGGCCTCGGCGCTCGGCGGCGCGCCGAAATTCGTCAATGACGGCGCCATCACGCCCGACTTCTACGCCGTCAACACCATGCAGCCACCCTACCAGCCGAGCCACAACAAGCCGGCCGAGGGCGGCGACAAGGCGCTCGCCGACCCGGCCGCGCCCACCACGCTGCCGCCGCAGCACGACATCACCATCGGCGATCTCCTGTCGCTGAAGGGGGTGAGTTGGGCCTGGTATGCCGGCGCCTGGCAGGCAACGCTGGATGGCAAGAACGCGACGCCGGTGCCGAACTTCCAGTTTCACCACCAGCCGTTCAACTATTTCGCGGCTTACGCGCCCGGCACTGCCGCGCGCACCGAGCATCTCAGGGATGGCGGCCTGGACGGCGCCGAGTTCATCAAGGCGATCGATGACGGCAAGCTGCCGCAAGTCGCCTTCTACAAGCCGCAGGGCAATCTCAACGAGCATGGCGGCTATGCCGACGTGGCCAGCGGCGACCAGCATCTGGCCGACGTCGTTTCGCATCTGGAGAAAAGCCCGCAATGGGGCCACATGCTGGTCGTCGTCACCTATGACGAGAATGGCGGCTTCTGGGATCACGTCGCGCCGCCCAAGGCCGACCGCTGGGGCCCGGGCAACCGCATCCCGGCCTTCATCATCTCGCCCTATGCCAAGATGGGCACGGTCGACCACACGCAATACGACACCACGTCGATCCTGCGCTTCATCACCGCGCGCTTCGATCTGCCGGTGCTGACCGGCATCGTCGCCCGCGACAAGGCACTGCGCAACAACGACCAGCCGCCGATGGGCGATCTCTCAGCGGCGCTCGATCTGAGCCGATAGGGACCGGGCGAAACGCCGATATGCCGTCGCGCCGCAGCGCGCGGTGGCCTTCTCAGCCGCCATTGACAAGCGCAAGAATGAGCTTCTGCAGATTGCCGCCCTGGCCGAGTTCGACGCGGTCGAAATCGCGGCTTGCCTGCACCCGCGCCTTCGAGATTGCGTCGAGCCGACGGACCACCTCGGCCCTGGTCTTGCTGCATTTGGGATCATCGGCAACGGTCAGGCCGTCTGTCGCGGCTTCGATGTCATGGACCATTTGTATCATACTGGCGCCGTGGACCTTCTCGTGGGCACTGACGCCGGCGATGAATACCTCCCAGCTCTTCTGGACGGCCGGCGGCAGCGGCGCGGAGGGGCTTGGCAATGTGTAGGTGATGATCAGTTTCGGCTTCGCCGCCGTTAGCACGCAGCCCTTGCCCCTGGGCTTGTAGTCCCTGACTCCCCAGGTCAGCTTGAAATTGGTGAAGGCAATGGCGCGGGCAATGCCGACATTCGGTCCGTTCTGGCCGATCGACCGGTAGAGCTCGAGCCCGGACTGGCCTGAAATGGCGTAGGTCTCGACCTTCTCGACCGGCTTCCATTCGGCGTGCGCGGCGAGCGGCGACGCCACCAGGGCGGTTGTCAGAAGACACAGGCGAACTCTCAACACCGCTCTCTCCAAGGCGTGGCCTTGCTGGACAAGCAATGCCATTCAACGGCTTTTCCTATATGCTGCCGGCGGGTGCCGCAAATGCCCGGAGGGGGAAGTCATGAGAAGATGTCTCGTTGCCGCCGCTGCCTTGGCGGCTTTGCTCGGCGCGCAGCCGGTTTTTGCCGCGTCCTGCGGCTGGAGCGCGAAGATGGAAGAAGACGAGGGCGGCAGCGTGCTGACCGCTTCCGTCTGCGGCGGGCCGAAAGGCGACGCGTATCTGATGCTGACCTGTTTCGACAATCCGGTGCTGAGCTTTGATCTTGGTGCCAGCGGCCCCCAGCTGGAACCGGGCATCAGCGGCTCGTTCGACTTCAAGGCCGACGGCAAGACGGTGACGAAGACGCTGCAACTGGAGGAGATGTACAATTATTTCGTGGCGGACCTGACCAAGGCCGACCCGCTGCTCGACCTGCTGCGTTCGAAGGGGGATCTGTCGGTCAGCGCGGCCAAATATGGCGCTATCAGTTTTCCGCTGAAGGGCTCGAGCGGCGCCATCGGCAAGGTGCTGGCGCAATGCGGCAAGGCCAAGCCGGCAGGTGACGGGGATTGAGCCTCGAGAGGTTGCGCTGCCCCTCATTGTCCTGCCGGACATTTCTCCCCGTATAGGGACGGGGAGAAAGACGCTGTCGCCGGCGATTTCGCCAATTGCCGACGCTGAGGAATAGGCGCCGAGGAATGGCACAGCATTCTTCTCCCCGTCCCTATACGGGGAGAAGGTGCCGGCAGGCGGATGAGGGGCAGCGCAAGCTTCCGCCCATTGATCTCCATTCCATTAGCGGCTTGCCCTGGTGTACTGCCGGCCGTATCTCATCCGCCCATGGCCAACATCCAATTCCGCAAGGCGCAAGCCTCCGACCTGCCGGCCATCGTCGCCATGCTCGCCGATGATCCGCTGGGGGCTGCCCGCGAGGATGCCTCCTTGCCGTTGGCGCAGGGCTATCTCGATGCCTTCAACGCCATCGACGCCGACCCCAACCAGCTGCTGGCGGTGGCTGTGGACGGCGCGGAGGTGATCGGCACCTTGCAGATCACCTTCCTTGCCGGCATTTCGCGCAAGGGCGGCTGGCGCGGGCAGATCGAGGCGGTTCGCGTTGCCAGCGGCAGGCGCTCCGACGGCATCGGCAAGAAGATGTTCGAATGGGCGATCGAGGAATGCCGGGCACGGGGCTGCGGCCTTGTCCAACTCACCACCGACAAGGGCAGGGCGGACGCGCACCGCTTCTATGAAGGCTTGGGCTTCACCGCCAGCCATATCGGTTACAAGAAGAGCCTTTAACGGACGCCCGCCGCTGTCGCCGGTTCCGGCCTGGCGGCAACTGGCGTATTGCGGAAGCCTTTCAGGCACTATTCAAATCGCACGGCAAAGCGGATATAGGTCAGCTAGATTGACCTATTGTAAAAACGTCTGGGGAGGCGTGTCTTGACCCTTATGAACCTCCTGGCCTCGCGCTCGTCGCGCATGAAGGCGTCGGAAATCCGCGAGCTGTTGAAGCTGCTCGACCAGCCTGACATCATCTCGTTCGCAGGTGGCATTCCCGATCCGTCGCTTTTTCCGGCCGATGCCATCCGCGAGGCCTATGCCGATGTGCTCGGCGGCGCGGAGGCGGGGGCGGCACTGCAATACCAGGTCTCGGAAGGTTATCTGCCGCTGCGTCGCTGGCTTGCCGGGCAGATGGGCAAGCTCGGCATCGCCTGCGACGAGGCCAACATCTTCATCACCTCCGGCTCGCAGCAGGCGCTGGATTATCTGGGCAAGCTGTTCCTGTCGCCGGGCGATACCGCGCTGGTGACATGGCCGACCTATCTCGGTGCGCTGCAGGCCTTCAACGCCTACGAGCCGCGCTACGACCGGCTGCGGCCCGACGGTGGCAACATGACGCCGGCAGCCTACCACATCGCTGCCGCAGCGAATGGCGGCCGAGTGAAATTCGCCTATCTGGTGCCCGATTTCGCCAACCCGACCGGCGACACGCTGGACCGAAAGCAGCGCGAGGCCGTGCTCGACCTTGCCGGCGAGCTCGACATCGCCGTCATCGAGGATGCGGCCTATCGGGCGCTCCGCTACGACGGCGAGGGCGTCCCGCCGATCCTGGCGCTCGACTGCGCGCGCTCCGGCGGCATCGACAAGGCGCGCACGCTTTATTGCGGCTCGTTCTCGAAGATTCTGTCGCCGGGCATGCGCGTCGGCTGGGTCTGCGCGCCGCGCCACGTGATCGAAAAACTGGTGCTGATGAAGCAGGCTTCGGACCTGCACAGCCCGTCGATCAACCAGATGGTGATGCATCGCGCCGCCGAATCCGTGTTCGACGGCCAGGTGGAAAAACTCATCGGCGCCTATCGCGGGCGGCGCGACGGCCTGCTTGGCGCACTGGAAGCCAACATGCCGCAGGGCGTGACCTGGAGCCGCCCGGAAGGCGGCATGTTCGTCTGGGTGACGCTACCGGAAGGCACTGATGCCACGGAACTCCTGGCGCGGTCGGTGAAGGAGGCGCGCGTCGCCTTCGTGCCCGGCAATGCCTTCCATGCCGACGGCACCGGACGCAACACGTTGCGGCTGTCCTTCACGCTGGCCGACCGCCGCGCCGTGAGCGAGGGCATTCCAAGGCTGGCGGCGCTGCTCAAGGGGTAAGCCTCCCTGTCCCGCGCTCAAGGGCCGTTGTGGGTGCCTTTTATGGCGCCTCCTTCCAGCTTGGTGAAGGGCACGAAGGACAGCGTTCCGCCATTGTAGATGTCGGCGCGCACGACGTTGAACGTGCCGTCCGCTTCCTGGTGCTTGGTTATCTTCAGCACATGCTGCGCACCGGGTGGACCGACCGGGATGACCATCATTCCATTCGCCTTCAACTGCTTCAGCAGCGGCGGCGGAATGTGATCGATGCCACAGGTGACGATGATCTTGTCGAACGGCGCCTCTTCCTGCCAGCCATAATAGCCGTCGGCATTGCGAGTGGTGATCGCCTTGTACTCGGAATAACCTTCCGTGATCAGCCTGTCGTAAAGCGCGCGAGTCCTCGCCGCCAGCGGCTTGATGATCTCGATCGAGAACACCTTGTCGGTGAGGTTGGACAGATAGGCAGATTGGTAACCGGAGCCGGTGCCGATCTCGAGCACCTTGTCGCCAGGGTGTATCTCAAGCGAATTGGTCATGCGCGCGACGCTGTGCGGGCCTGTGATGGTGACGCCGTAGCCGATGTCGAGATAGTGCCATTCATAGGCGCGGCCGCGGTTGGGTCCGGTGACGAACTCCTCGCGCGGCGTCATCAGATAGGCGCGCATGTCGCGCTTGTCCCAAACATCCTTGTGCGTAACCAGTGCCTGGAAGCGATCCCAGCGCTGGCCGAGGAAGCCGGCATCCTCGCCGCGGTTCTTCCTCATCCAGTCGATGAAACCGACGCGGCTGTCCATCGGCGGGATCGCGTTGGGGTCATGGGCGACAGGGACGTTGGCGGCGGCCGGCCGAAGGCCGGTCAGCAGCACGCCGGCAGCGCCGAGCAGGAATTGCCGGCGCGCCGGGCCGAAGCATGCGTCGCCGGACTTGATCACGAAACGCATCTGTCGCTCGATCCTTCATGGCCGTGAGTGCGCGGCCGAAAATCGTTACAGGCTCAACCAAGCATCGACCCGGTTCGACGGTTTGACAACCGGTCGGCTCATACATTTCGGTAAGGTACGGCGCGAAAGGTGAGGGCGGCTTTGCGCTGATGCGGGCCGCGACAGCTTGCGCGTGTTCCACTACGCCGGCACGTTCACCAGCTGCTCGAGCGTCGCAAGCCTGGCGCGGGCGAGCTTGCGGATCGGCTTTTGGAAACCCTCTTCGCCGGTTTCGACGACGAAGACCAATGTCTTGAAGTCCAGCATGAACTCGTCGATGGCCCGCGTGGTCTGTTCGGACCTGTCCTTGAACCGGCGCAGCAAAGCGTTCGCCTCATCGATATCGTCGACACCGGCACTGTCGATCAGCGCTTCGAGCTTCTGAAAACAATCCAATCGCAATTCCTCCCGCCGCGCCACCAAACTTGCCGTCAGCCGAAAAGTTCCATCGGGCCCGAAGATTTGTCGCCGGTTGTCAGCAGATGCACGCGCCCCGCGTTGACGCCCTGCCGCCCGGGCCTAAATTCGAGGCCTTGCGAGGAGGAGCTTTTCATGGAAACCCAGGAATTGCATCGCGGCCGGCTCATCGACCACCTCCAGCTCGTGGTCCGGGATCTCCCTGCCAGCCGGCGTTTCTACGAGGCGCTCTTCCAGGTGCTTGGTGTCCCGATCGGCGGCGTCGGCGAGGATTATTTCTGGGCCGACGAATTGTTCGTCTCCAGCGCCGACAGCCGGGCGGCACTGGGAAAGCTGACCGGCCGGCATCATCTGGCCTTCCAGGCCAGGGATCACGCCATGGTCGATGCCTTCTACGAAGCCGGATTGGCGGCCGGCGGCACGGACAATGGCGCGCCGGGCGAGCGGCCCTATCATCCCGGCTATTATGCCGCCTTCCTGCTCGACCCGGACGGCAACAACATCGAGGCCGTCCACCACGGTCCGGCCAACAGGAGTGCGGCCTCCGTGAAGATCACATTCTAGGTGCACTCGGCCGGCTGGCGCCACCGCGCCAGGCGAGGCCGGGTGATTCCCATGCCGTGTTCCGCGTGGTTTGGAAATTCGAACGCCGGGCCGGCGAATCCGATCGGATTCTTGACCTGGGCGGCACTGAAATTGTCCTGCAAGGCATGGATGTCGCCGTCTCTGGACAAGAGGCAAATCGGTCCCATACGGTGCGGCTTCAGGGAAGACGCGTGCGCGGGAAAGGCCGGTTGCTCGTTGAAAAAGAACGTCTTCTCATCGGTCGACCTGCCGCCGCATCTCGACGACCGCGCGCGCTTCGCGCTCTGGCAGGACATCCATGTCGCGGAGATATGGTCGGTCGAATACGCCATCTCCGGAAACGTGCCGTTCCAGGCGGATATCGAAGCCACCGCCATCGGGCCGCTGGTGCTCGGGCGGATGGCCGGGACGATCAGGCATGCCAGCCGCAAGACACGCAACATCGCCGATGACGGCCGCGACGGCTATCTGTTGCTGGTCAACGACGGCGACACCAGGCTGAGCGGTGTGCAGGCCGGTCGCGACTACGGCATAGGCAGGGGCGAAGGCGCGCTGGTCTCGGCTTCGGAAGCGCTGGAAATGACAGGTGGCGACCGCAATGTCTGGACCAATGTCGTGGTGCCTCGCGAAATCCTGGAAAATGCCTTCGCCCATGTCGAGGATCGCCTGGCACTGACCATCGGCGCCGACAATGAAGCGCTCGACATGCTCAAGCGCTATTGCGGCTTCCTGGAAGCGGGACCGGCATTGCTCTCGCCCGATCTTGTCGCCCACGCCACCGAGACGATCGTCGACCTGATCGGGCTGGCGACGGGCGCCAAGGGCGAGATCGCCGAGCTGGCGGGCGTGCGCGGCCTGCGCGCGGCAAGGCTGCAGGCCATCCTGCGGAAGATGCGGGACAACTTCGCCGATCCCGCCATCTCGGCCCAGCACATCGCCCAGCATTTGCGGCTTTCCGCGCGCTACGTCCATGATCTCCTGCAGGAGACGGGCTCCAGTTTCGCCGAGCACGTTCTCGAACTGCGCCTGCAGAGGGCCCATCGCATGCTGCGCGACCGGCGCAACGACCGCATGCGGGTCAGCGAGATCGCGCTGTTGAGCGGCTTTTCCGACGTCTCCTATTTCAACCGCTGTTTTCGCCGTCGCTTCGGCTCGACGCCCAGCGGGGCCAGGTAGAGCGATTCATCGCTTCATTGAATCGCTGACCGCTCTACAGCAGGTCGCGACGAATAGGATTCGCCCGACCTGCTGTAAGCTTTTGATTTTATGCATGTCATTATCCCGGAACCGAGGACACTTCCGGGCGACATGCATTAACTCCTTGTTTTCACGTAATTCCGGACGGAAGCGCGACACCCGGGACAAGAACGCGAAGCGCGTCGGACAGGTCGTCTTCGAGCCGATCGACTGATGCCGAACGGCCACACTAATCGGCCGAGTGCCGCAGCGCACTCCACGACAATTCCAATGCGGGTCAGCCCAAGACGCCGCCCGCGAACAATGCAAAACCTCGACGACACCCGGGCGCCGCGGAGCATTTCCACGGCCGGGGGAAGCAACATCATTGGGGTAGCAAAAAGTGAAAACGATTCTTCTGGCCACCATCCTCGCGCTTGCGCCGGTCGGCATGGCATGCGCCGCCGACATCAGTGAAACCTCGCCTGCCGGCTACGACTGGTCCGGCCTTTATGCCGGCGCCGACGTCGGTTATGTGGCCGGAAAGTCCAATCTCTTCATCGCCGGCGGCGGCATCGGCGGGACCAGCGACCTCAACGCGTCCCTCGATCCGGATGGATTTATCGGCGGCATCCACATCGGTTTCAATCAGGAAATGGCGAACCGGTTTGTGCTCGGCGCCGAGGCCGACATTGCGTACAACAATGTCGATGGACTGACGAACTTCGGCGGCAGCGCGTTGATGAAGAGCGAAATCAAGTGGTCGGGTTCGGCGCGGCTGCGGGCAGGCTATGCTTTCGATCGGACGTTGCCTTTCATCACGGCAGGCGTGGCCGCGGCCAAATATGAAGCGACCATAATCACCGCCACCCCCAGCGGCGACATAATGGTCCACGACGAGACCCATACTGGCTGGACGGTTGGAGCGGGCATCGAGCACGCCTTTACCGACAGGTGGATCGCGCGGGCCGAATATCGCTACTCCAGTTTCGGCAGCAAGGAGCTCTCGCTAGCAGAGGGGCTTGGCACGGCGACGAGCGTCGATCTGCAGACGCACGATTTACGCGTCGGCCTCAGCTACAAGTTCTGATCGGCCGGTTTGAACAAAGCCCTGGCGTCCCGCGCCGGGGTTTTGCCTGTGCCGCGCGTCTGATGCCGATCGGCCACGCCGGCCGGGCGAGTGCGGGGGTGCAGTCCAGGACAATTCCGGTGCTGTCCAGCCCAAGACGCCGCCGGCGATCGATGCCACACCGGAACTTCGACGGACCGCCGCGGGACATGTCGGCCGTGGCGGAGCATTTCGGGGACAGCAGACAAGCAAATGAAAACGATTCTTCTCGCTACGGCCTTTCTTTTCGCTCCCACCGGCATGGCGTTGGCCGCCGACGCCGCATGATCTGCGGATCGGCGTCGCCAGGCGATGTACCTATTCGACGAAACGCCGTGGGCGGTGTTCGGACGCTATGAATTCGAAAGCAGAAAGTTCGAAACGTCTACCCAGGACATCAGGGCCAACAAGGTGGTCATCGGCCTGCGCGCCAGCTTCGGCAGCGACTCCCTCTTCGACGAGGACCGCAACGGGGCGACCATGGACACCTACTGGCCGGCTTCGGTGATCAACACGAAGTAGGATGGCGGCACGGCTGGAAGGCGCTGCCATGATCGCATCGCAATTGGCTGCATGACTGGAGGCAATTCATTCCGGCCAGCACAAGCGATGACAGCCCATGCCCGAGAATTATCGCGGTGACGCCCGGCAAACCGGCAGCCTCCGCACCGCCCGCCTGCTGCTGCGCCAGCCGGCGGCGGACGATCTTGCGTTCGTGACGCGGCTGTTCGCCCGGCCGGAACTGGTCGCGCATCGGCCCGATCCCAGCCCCGACACGGCGCGGCAAAGCACCGACCGGCTGCTGCGCGACATCGGCCATTGGCGCGAGCATGGATTTGGGCGCTGGGCGATCGAGACCGACGGCGCGCCGGTCGGCTTCGGCGGCGTCACGGTGTCCAAGGAATTCGAGGGGCTCAATCTGTCCTATCATCTGCACCCCGAAAGCTGGGGGCATGGCTATGCCACCGAGGTGGTCCGCGCGGCGCTGGCTTTCGCCTTCGATGACCTGCATGCCGAACGGGTCATAGGACTGGTGCGGACGGCCAATCCCGCCTCGCGATGCGTCCTGGAAAAATGCGGCTTTCGCTTCGAAGGCGAGGTGATGCTGCACGGCGCGCCGACCAATCTCCTCGCTGTCGAAAGAAGGCGGAAGATGGATCGGCTGCCCGAGGAGTCCGCATGAGTCCACTGCCTGAAGCCGTGCCGTTTTTCAGTCAGTGGGAGACGCCCGACATGACGCTGGCGGTGCTCGCCGATGGCGCCGACGCCGCGTTGCGGCGGGATCCGCTGTGGCAGGGATCAGGTGCCGGCACGCTCGACGAATACGCGGTCTGGGCCGCCAATGTCTGCGGCATGGCGTGTCTCAAGATGATCCTGGCGACGCGTGGCCAGATCGTGCCGACGATCGAGCTGGCAAGGCGGTGCACCGGATATGGCGGCTATGTCGTCAATGAAGGCTCGATCAAGGGCCTGATCTACGCGCCCTTCGTTACCTTCGTGAAGCAGGAATTCGGCATCGAGGCCGAGGTGATGACCAATGTCGCGGCAACCGACATTCCGGCGATCCTGGCGGGGTCGCGCTTCTTCATCGCTTCGGTCAGCAGTTCGATCCGCTGGCCGGAGCGCGAGCCGCCGTCGAAGGGCGGTCATCTGGTGCTGGTCACGGCGGCGTCGCACGACGGTTTTCGCTTTCACAACCCATCCGGCCATACCAGCGCCACACAGGCAAACGCAGTGTTGGCGCCAGCCGATTTCGATCGTTTCTTCGCCAATCGCGGCATTGCCGTCGCCATTTGATTTTCGACAGTTGAGGGATTTCGATGACCGGAAAGATCAGGGTTGCCATCCTCTACGGCGGTCGCTCGGCCGAGCATGACGTGTCGCGACTGTCGGCAGCCAATGTGCTGAAGGCGATCGACCGGAGCCGCTACGAGGTGGTGCCGATCGCGATTTCCAGGGACGGCAGATGGCTGCTTCAGCAGCCGACGTCAGAGGCCGCAGGCGAAGGGGCAGGGGCTCCAGTGTCGGAGGACGGCGTGGAGGTCGCCCTGCTGCCCGGCGGCAAGGGCCGGCTGATCTCGGCGTCGCACGAGGCAACCGACCTGACGCCGGTCGATGTCGTCTTTCCCGTGCTGCACGGTCCGTTCGGCGAGGACGGCTCGGTGCAGGGCTATGCCGAGGTTGCCGATGTCGCCTATGTCGGCTGCGGCATCCTCGCTTCGGCCGCCGCCATGGACAAGGACGTCGCCAAGCGACTGCTGCGCGAAGCCGGCCTTGCCGTCGCCCGCTCGGTCACCGTGCGTAGAGGCGATGTCGGTTCGTTCCAGGAAATCGCCGGGGCGCTTGGGCTGCCTTTCTTCGCCAAGCCGGCGCGCCAGGGCTCGTCCTTCGGCGTGAGCAAGGTGGACGACAGGGATGGCTTCACAGAGGCCGTCGAAACGGCTTTCCGCTATGACGGCAAGGCGCTGATCGAGGAGTTCGTCGAGGGCCGCGAAATCGAGTGCTCGGTATTGCAACGGGCCGATGGCTCGCTGACGGTTTCGCTGCCCGGGGAGATCATCCCGGCCGGCAAGCATGGCTTCTACACCTATGAGGCCAAATATCTCGATGCCGACGGCGCGGTGGTCAAAGTGCCCGCCGACGTCCCCGCCGCGATCGCCGACAGAGCGCGGGACATGGCGGGGCAAGCCTTCAAGGCGCTGGGCTGCGAGGCGATGGCGCGCGTCGACTTCTTCCTGCGCGCCGACGGCTCCCTGCTGATCAACGAGGTCAATACGCTGCCCGGCTTCACCGACATCTCGATGTACGCCAAGGCGCTGGCGGCGAACGGCATCGGCTACAGCGAGGTCATCGACGCGCTGATCGAGCACGCGCTGGCGAGGCATGCGAGGCGCACAGTCTGAAGTCTTCGCCGATCGAGATACAAGCCAGGATGATCCCGGTGTTCGGATCTTTGCGCTCCGAGCGCCTACCGATCGACCATCGCCATGCCGCGCTCGGTGTAGCGCGGGCCGGAGATTTTTCCCGGCGCCAGGGCATCGTCGAGCGCGGCCATTTCGGCGGCGCCGAGTTTCAATGACGCGGCGGCGACGTTTTCCTCCAAATATCTGATCCGCTTGGTGCCGGGGATGGGCACGATGTCGACGCCAAAGCCGTTGCCCTTCTCCAGCAGCCAGGCCAGCGCGACCTGGCCGGGCTTGACGCCGCGGGCCGTGGCGATGTCGCGCACCTTGGCCGCCGCGTCGACGTTGGCGTCGTAGTTTTCGCCCTGGTAGCGCGGGTCGTTGCGGCGGTAGTCGCCCTCGGCGTAGTCCTCCGCGCGCTTGACCTCGCCGGTGAGAAAACCGCGGCCGAGTGGAGAGAACGGCACCAGACCAATGCCGAGTTGCCCGAGCAGCGGGATGATCTCCGGCTCCAGATTGCGCTCCCACAGCGAATATTCGCTCTGCAACGCCGACACCGGATGCACGGCATGCGCCCGGCGGATGTTGGCGGCACCTGCCTCCGACAGGCCGAAGAACCGCACCTTGCCTTGTGCGACCAGCTCGCCGACAGCGCCCGCGACATCCTCCAGCGGCACCGCGGGGTCGACGCGGTGCTGGTAGAGCAGGTCGATATGATCGGTGGCGAGACGGCCGAGCGAGGCTTCCACGACCTCGCGGATATGCCCGGGCCGGCTATCGACCCCCACCTGTTTGCCGTTTTCGATGAGGAAGCCGAACTTGGTGGCGATGGTCACCTTGTCGCGCTTGCCCTTCAACGCCCGGCCGAGCAGGGCCTCGTTGGTGTACGGGCCATAGACCTCGGCGGTGTCGAGGAACGTGCAGCCAAGTTCGATGGCGCGGTGCAGCGTGGCGATGGATTCGGCCTCGTCAGCCGGGCCGTAGGACTGGCTCATGCCCATGCAGCCGAGACCAATGGCCGAGACCTGCAGCCCCTGGCTGCCGAGCTTGCGTGTGTTGAGGGTCATGGGTGGAGCTCCGAGAGGGAAGGAAGGAGATGACCAGGATCATATAAGGCGCTCGCTCAATTCCCACAGGGTGTTCGGCGCGGTCTCGACGGATAGCATCGGGCATGACGCTTTACGCGCCGGCTTCGCCATCAGCTCATCGGCGGCGTCGCGGTCACGCCGGGACCGCTCGGCCAAGTCTGATGGTAAGCGCACCGTGCTCACATATTTGAAGCGACGTCGCGGGAGGAGGGCGGCTTTGGCTATTGCATCGAGGCCGATCGACCAAGATCGGGCGGGAGGTTGGCACTCTCCTTGCCATTCTCGACGCCATCGTTTCCAGGCCAAGCTAGTCCATTGGACCAAGCATCGAATTCGATTGCCGCTCCAATCAATTGGGCAGCCTGCAGGACCAGATGCTCAATGTCCTCGAGGGCGACATTCTCTGCCAGATTCCTGATCCTGATCCTTTCCGCCACCACAGACACGTTGATGATGCCCACTGTCTTGAATGCGGTGCAGACGGTCGAATAGACGTCTTCACGCAGCATGGTGGAATAGTCGTATCGCATCGAAACCTCCCAAAGCGAGTTGGTTTCCTCAAGTCTGCAAGATGCGCCCGATATCGGGGCCTGGCAAGTTAAAATTGAAAAATCCGTAAACAAAATCAGGTAGTTAGTAGAGTTATGCGAATACGCAACCTGCGCTCGATCCTCATCGTTGATACAACGCTGCATTCGCTCATTGCCCACACTTGACGTACGATGAGGGAATTCCTAACTGTAAGTGGAATGAGATAGTTACTAACTCAGCAAATCTCGCGCGGGGAGGCGCACATGGAACTGGAACGCCCGGAACGATTGCAGGTCATGTTGACACAGGATGAACTGGCAGCGCTGGAAAATTGGCGTTTCGACAAGCGGATGCCCAGCCGTTCGGCGGCGGTGCGCGAATTGCTGCGCCGTGGTCTTGCCTCCGACGGCTTCCTGACGGCGGAGATGGGTGCCAAGTCGCAGGAGTTCGGCGTGCTCATGCCCAGTGGCGACGGCAAGGCGCCGCCGGAACAGGCGGAGTGAAACGGGATAAAGTTGTCCATTCTCGCGCCTGCGATTGCCTTGACCGGTTTGCGCCTTATCTGATTGGGAGAAGATGCAATTGCGGATGGCGATGAACGACATTGACGGCAGCGACAGACAGGGGGCGACTGCCGACGCCCGGCTCGCGGCAATTGTCGATTCCTCCTTCGATGCCATCATCAGCAAGGATCTGAACAGCATCATTCAAAGCTGGAACCAGGCGGCGGAACGCATGTTCGGCTACACCGCCGAGGAGGCGATCGGCCAATCCATCCTGATGCTGATCCCCGATCGCCTCAAGAACGAGGAGATCGAGATCATCAACAAGATTCGCAGCGGCGACCGGGTGGCGAGCTTTGAGACGACGCGCAGGCGCAAGGATGGCGTGCCGATTTCCGTCTCGCTGACGATTTCGCCGATCAAGAACAGCAATGGCGAGATCGTCGGCGCCTCGCAAATCGCCCGCGATATTTCCACCGCCAAGGAGAGCGAGCGCCGGATCAGGCTGCTGATGCGCGAGGTCAACCATCGCGTCAAGAACCAGTTCGCGGTCATCCTGTCGATGGTCCGGGAGACCAGCAAACGTTCGAGCGATCCAAGCGAGTTCGAGGAACTGATCCGCGCCCGCATCATGGCGCTGTCGCGCTCGCACGATCTGCTCGTCACCTCGGAATGGGCGGGCGCGAGCCTGTTCGACCTGATCCAGGAACATCTCAAGCCTTTTGGCCGCGAGGAGCAGATCCTGCTCTCCGGCCCGGTCCTGACGCTGCAGTCGAATGCGGTGCAGAACCTTGGCATGGCCTTCCACGAACTGGGCACGAACTCGTCCAAATATGGCGCGCTGGGTAGCGAAGGCGGCCGGGTGGAGATCAACTGGACAATCGACTCCGGGGCGCAAGACCCCGGCTCCGCGGGCGAGCGTGAATTCCAGTTGACCTGGGAGGAGACGTCGACGCCGCATCCCGGCGACCGGCGCGACGAGACGACGCGCAAGGGGTTCGGCACCGTCGTGCTGCAGCGTGTGGCGCCGCAGTCGCTAGGCGGCTCCGCCATTCTGGAGCGGTCGCCCGGCCATCTCAAATGGCGGCTGAGCGCGCCCTTGGCATCCATCATGGTGCCACACGCCGGCAGCGAGGCCGACGACGTTTCGCCGGGTTTCGGCATCTAGGATGAATCTGCCAGTCTGGAACGCCGCCCAAATCCGTGCCCAAAATCGTATCAGGCTCGACCTACTCGACCAGGATATGCGCCTCGCGCGCGGCCTCGACAAAAGCCTCCCTGGCGATGTCGGGGGGCACGTCGCCGCTCGTTGCCCGGCGGCAGGCGCGCAGCGCGGACTGATGTTTCAGGCTGCCGGCATCGCGCCAATGGGTCGTCAGCAGCTCGATGGCCTGTTGCGTGTTGGACAGGTTGCGGGTGGCTCCGGTAACGCCAACCGAAACCACGACGGGCTTGGAGAACCACGCGGTTTGCATTGGAACCTGGACCCTGTTGCAGGCATGGAACGCATTTGGCCGCGCGAGGTTTCATCGCGCCGATCACTGTAGCGTGAACTCTCCGGGCATCTCGCGGCGAAACAATGTCTAGAGGATGTTGGTCGTCACTTCGACGATAATCGCGGCGCCTTCCAGTCCGCCGTTGGGAACATGCACGACACGCGAGACCCTGAGATCCTGCGGGCTTCCGTCGACCGACAGGGAAACCGTCTCGCCAATGCGCGGCACAGCCTGGAAAGTGGCGTTGGTCGCGTCAGGCCGGTTGTCGATGGATATGCGGCAATTGACGGTCATGGGAATGTCTCCTGTGTCTGGCCATGCCGGCCGTTAACGCCGGGTCCCTGAAATGGTTTCAGGAGGGTCGGACCAAACCCGAGAGCCTGTCGATGTCTAGCGGTTCGCCAACTGCGAACTTGTCAACGGCCGACAGCTTCGGCTTCCGGGCTTCCTAGTTGTCGGCTCTCGGAACGAAGTAGTTGGTGGTGACCGCATCGCTGCCTATCCCCCGCGTGACTTGAACCGCGGCGTAGCCCTCCGGTGGCATCGAGCCGGTCGCCGTCTGGTCGATCTGCTTGCATCGACCGATCATTTCGCCGTTGGGCCACGGTGCCAATCTGACTTCAAGTGCCGCCTGGCATTCCTCCATCGATGGGTAGACGACGGGGCGCGACTCCGTGGGCCGACAGAGCGATGCGCTGCATGAAAGCATAACCATCACCGCCGCGGTTGCCGGATCCATGGAATTCTCCTGTTGGCCGACAATGAACGCGCAATAGGCCGCGAGGTTTCATGCCGGTGACAGGACCGGGCGCTCGCGATGGCCACTCACGTTTTACAAAGGCCCAGCGCTTCGGTCTCTGGGCCTTTGGGGAGAAATGTTGGGAACGTTAAAGGCCAAACGAGGATATCGTCCAAGCGTTTTCGTAGCCAAGACGCGGCTTAGCATGCGTTGCGTCGGTCCGGGTTGATGTGGCGGTTCCCGTTGCATTGCAGTCCAATTTTGCCGCCACTGCCGCCTTGATCGACAGACGAGCACATGCCTTGTCAGCGGTGACTCTTGCCTTTTTTCCATGCGCCGCAGCGACACTCGACCCGGCGAGGACGAGCGCCAGGCAAACAAAGGCGATCTTCATCAGGATCTCCTATTTTAGTATCGGCTAATTTAAAGTTAACGTAACGTTAACTTGCCGTCAATCGCGAGCGAGGTCCTGGGCGGAAGCCACCTTCCTCCTGCCCGGCAGGATCACGGCCGGTTCTTACCTGTCCCGGATTGTGTCCGAATTGATGGGAGAGGATCGGGAGCGACCCGACCAGATTCCGTTCACGCTAGGTTGATTGAGATCATCTGCTTGGTTCCCGCTCATGGGCTCGAACCACGATTCACGCCTTCAAAGGGCGCTGTCCTACCATTAGACGAAGCGGGAGAAGCAGGACGTTATGGCGCCCAGGCAGCTTGCGGTCAATTCGGGAAATTGTTGACCGGTTCTTCGCAGCGATAGACCGGGCAGTCGCCGTCGCGGGACGGGACATAGGCCGACATCGGCACTTCAGGCCAGTCGCACTCGTTGCCGAACTGCCTGACATAGCGGTCATAGGTGTTGGCGCCGGTGGTCAGCACCACGGCACGGTGGCTCTGGATCATGGCCCGGATCTCGCCGCAGTCCATGGAGCGGCTGTCGGGCCGGGCATCGGCCAGACCGGTCGCCGCGAGCACGACGCCCATGGCCGTCAACAGGGTCGGAATACGAGCGGACATGGAGGTTCTCTTTGGTTTGACACGATTGCGCGCGGCCGGTCCGGATTAGCGCTGGAATGACCGCATCCATTGTCGCACACAACCCGCATCGTGTCCGTTGGTTCCGCGACAGGCCGTGCGGCGTGCGCCTTCGGGCGCGGCGCCGGCGGCCGCGCAACCAAATCGGGCGTCGCGCATTGCTGGGCATGGACGGCAGGAAGCCTTACGAAACACCGCAATGGCGGCCCGGAAACGAGGGCCGTGAGGCGATGTGCTGTTCCTTCTGCGGCGGCCGAGACCATGGTTTCGAGGAGTGTCCGCGAAGAGCCGATCCTTTCCGGCCTGGTGAACCCGACGGCGAGTCTACATCGGAGGAATCAGCCGGCTGATCCGAGGTGGCCGTGGCGGTGGCTAACCGGCCCCCGCCTTGACCTTGCCGAAGAAATCGATCAGCGCGGCAGCCGTTTGCCCGGGCGCTTCTTCGGGAAAGAAATGTCCGCCTGACATCGCGTGGCCACGCACGTCGTCAGCCCAGTTCCGCCATAGCGCCAGCGGTCCGCCTTCGCCGGCATACCATTCGGCGAGCGCGCCTTGCCCGCTCCACAAGGCCAGAACCGGGCAGGCGATGCGTCGGCCGGCGGCTTTGTCCGCCCGGTCGTGTTCACGGTCGAGCGTTGCCGCCGCCCGGTATTCCTCGCAGATCGCGTGGATATGGGCGGGATCGCGCAAGGCATCGATATAGGCTTGGCGGATGCCGGCGGGAAAGACATCGGGCGACGAACCCCAGCCGCCCAGCGCATTGTCGATGATGGCATCGGCGGCGCCCGCCAGCATCTTTTCCGGCAAGGGCTCGGGCTGCGCCAGCAACGACCACGGCCAGTAGCCGAGGGCCAGCCGGGCATCGGCCCGGTCCCAGGCGTCGGCCGTGGGCACGATGTCGAGCACGGCGAGTTTCTCGATACGATCTGGATGATCGAGCGCCAGGCGGTAGGCGACACGCCCGCCGCGGTCATGGCCGGCGACCATGAAGGAGGTAAAGCCGAGTTCCGCCATCATCGCCACCATGTCCGACGCCATGGCCCGCTTGGTGTAGGGCGCGTGATCGGCGCTCGATGCCGGGCAGGCGCTGCGGCCATAACCGCGCAGGTCGGCGCATATAACGGTGAAACGCTCGGCGAGCACCGGCGCAATATCGCGCCACATCAGATGGGTTTGCGGAAAGCCGTGCAGCAGAAGCACCGCCGGTCCGCCACCCGCGCTGCGCACGAAGATGTCGGCGTCCCCGATGTCGACGTCCATGGCTTGGAAATGCTCGAACATGGCCGGCCTCCGGCACAGGCAACGGTTGGAGAACGGGGTTGGTTGCAGCGCCTTTTGCGCAAGCGACGGCTATTTGCGCCGCCGACAAGTGGTCCCGGCTGAGCCGGGCGCCACGCTGATCGTGCTGATCGTGGTAGGGCTTCTGCACCGGCTCGAACCCAGGCAGAGCTTTCGGAAGAGGGCGACAAGAAAGCCGCACCGGCTCCAACGGCCGGTCCCGCGAACAGGCCTCTCTTCGCCAACCCCTGGGGCCAACCCTTGGAGCCAACCCTTGGAGCCAACCCTTGGGGCCAACCTTTTGGGCCGACGGGCGTTGTCCCCATGAAGGGAAAGGCCGCCGCGGGCGGCTGTTCAACGAAGGAGGCCGAGATGAAACCTCTCGCCATTGCGTCATGCGCCATTATGCTGGCCCTGGCGGTCCCGGCTGTGGCACAGACGGTTCAGCAGGCGCCGGACCAGCAGGCCGACAAATGCCGGGCGCAAACGGATCAGGGCGGCAAGCAGCAGCCCGGCGGCGGCGGCCTGAGCGAAAAGCTCAACGATTGCGGCGGCGTGTTGAAGCCGCCGGCCACTGGCGATCAGGGCATGGCCGCGCCGGCGCCCGACGAAGGCAAGACGCCGATAATCAAGCCGGGCGAAGTGCCGCCCCAGCCCCCGAAGCAGTAGAGCTTGTCAGGCAACATTGCCATCGCGGCAGCGGAACCTCGCAGATCAGGAGACGTTTCTATGGCAAAACCGGATCCGGGAAGGATGAGAATGTGAAAGATATTGCCAGGATCGCTACGTTGCTTGTCTCTATTGCCGCCGTGATCGTCCTGATGCTGATGGCGCCGAAGAGCGTCGGCTTCGAGAGTTCCCACCCGATCGTGGACGGCGATCTGCCCACACAATGATCGAAGCTGGGATCGAACCCAGTTCCGCGAAGCAGGCGAGTACGCCTGCTTTTTGTGGGCTTGCTTGACTTACCTGACCAGAAGGCCGGCGTGCTCGCACAGCGCGGTGAAGGCCTCCTGCGCCTGCGCCTGCGCCGCGCTTTCATCGTTCTCCAGCGCCGACTCGACCTTTCCGCGCGCGGCCTGGTAGAAAGGGCCGCGCTTGGCGTGTGGCCAGTCGATCAGGATTTCACTGGCGTCTTGAAGCGTGGCCACCTCACGGATCGTGTCCGAGCCATGCGGCTTGACCCGCAGCGGTGTCGACAGCATCAAATCGGCCATTGTTTTTCCCGCTATTGGAGGATGCGCGCCTCGCGCGCGGCGTCGATCATCGCCCGCATCGCCTTTTCCGGCGGCGCCCAGCCATCCAGCGCATCGCGGCAGCTGCGCAGTGCCGCCCGGTAGCGCCGGCCTCGGCCGGCCGGCCAGTCACCGAGGCATTCCAGCCCCTCCCAGGCGCTGCGCACCACGCGCTCCCGCCCGTGGAAGAACTTCAAGCGGATCGGTCGGGGAAACATCTTGTCGTTCAACGGTCGTCTCCATGAATCGTGCATGTCGGCCAAGACCCGGGCAGGACCATGCACAGAGGAAGCGGCGGATAACGTCGCCGCCAGGGCAGGGTTCCAAGCCCGAACGATCAATTTTCAATCTGCTTTCAGTCGCGCGCGACGGCGTCCGACAACTGCCTGGGCACGGGCAAATCCGCGCCCTGAGCCTGTGGCCGGTCATGCTCGAACTGCTCGGCGTCGGGCAAGGCATGCAGCCAGGGTTCGCGCCGGCCGGTCCACAATTCATATTGCGGTGCCAGGTCCGTCGGTGCGACGTCGAGGCTGCCGAGCATCACCTCGGCCTCGTTGTCGTCGACCCAGGCGAGGCGGCTGCCGCAGGTCGGGCAAAAGCTGCGTGTGCCGTAGCTGGCCACTTCGCCCGATGTCTCGAAGGCATCGCGCGGCCAGATGGCAAAGGCCGAATAGACCGAACCGCCCGCCTTGCGGCAGTCCTTGCAGTGGCAAAGACCAACCCGCGACGGCTGGCCGGTGACGACGAACTGCACGCCGCCGCACAGGCAGCTGCCGGTCCTGCGTGTTATCTCGGACATGGTTGCGCCCTCCGTTTTCGCCTGCATGGCTTTGTCAGTTTGGCATGCCACGAGCCGACAGATGTTCGTCCGCCATTTCGTTGGCCAGAAACCGGGAAAAAGACATCCTGTTCGCCGGGCCCGGTTGACGCGGCCCACGGCATCCCCAACGCGACGCCGGCGAAATGGTTGCCGCCTCGCGGCCCTTTCTATCCGCGCGCGGCCATGTGGTTGTCGAGCTTCTTGCGCGAAGGACCGTAGCGCTTGATGATGGTCTGGGCCTCGCTCTGCGGAATGCCGTATTTGCGCGCGAAGTCGGCGACCTCGTAAGTCTCCTCGCTCGAGACCAGCTTGCGGTCCTGTTTGGTCTTCGATTTGTCGTCGGGCATGTCGGGCCTCACTTTCTGTAAGCCGCATGGTCGCGCGGACGCCTAGATGTCGCGGTCAGACATAACACGGATCGGCCATGCTGGTTCCATGGCGGGGTGGCGGTGACCGCCAGCGCTTACCGCCGGCCCGGTTCAGGCCGATGGAGGGGCCGGGTCGGCGCTGTGGCTGTCGGTCGCGCCGCATTCGGCGCAGGGCGCGCTGGCGCCGGTGCAGCCGCGGTAATGCGTGCCGGCGGGACAGCAAAGGCCGTTGGAACTCGTCCAGCGCGGGCACTGGAAAGCCTGTCCGGTGCCGCCGCAGCCATCGCACTCCAGAACCGGTGACCTGACCAGATAGGACTTCGTCCCCAAGCTGATACTTGCGCCCAAACTCAACCCGCCCAAAATTACTGCACAGGACACGCCGTGCATTAGCCCCGGCTAACGATATCACGTTGCTGGTTACCGACAAGTTTCAGCATCGTTAATCGTTCGTGAACGCCTGGCGCGTGTCGCGGCGGCCGGCAAACCGGGAGGAAAATCGCGGGTCCATGAAAAATCGCTGGCCATGAAAAATCACTGGCAGATGTCGGATCCGCGCGCGGCGGCGCGTCCTTGGGGCTGATGAAACTGGAGGAATACAACCATGTCTCAAATCGCAGAATCGCCGTGGCAGACCGCGGCCCTTCTCGTTGCCCGCGTGATCTTCGCCGCCGTCTTCCTGATGGCGGTGACCTTCAAGTTCATGGGCATGGAGGCCACGGCAGGCTATATCGCGGCCGCCGGTTTCCCGTTCCCGCTCTTCCTCGCCTGGTGCGCGGCGATCCTGGAGGTGGCGCTGGTGCTGTGTTTTCTGAGCGGCGCCTGCTTTTCGCAGGCCGCCCTGGTCGCCGCCGCCTATGTGCTGTTCCTGGCCTTTGCCTTCCACGGACCCAGCCATTGGACCGGCAACCAGGCCGAGTTCGGCTTCTTCGTCGACCATTTCTCGTTCCTGGCCGGACTGCTGTTCGCGGCGGTCCACGGACCGGGAAGAATTCTGGCGCTGAACCTGGGATGGCCAGGCAGGGCCTAAAGCCCGCGCGGGGCAGGGAGATTTAAGGAGGGCCTTACATCTGATCGTTATAGGGCTCCTTCATCTGGCCGACCATGCGGGCCAGCTTCGAAAAGGACGGCATGTCCGCCTCCGGTTGGCACTGGTTGGCGAGTTCCAGCAGCCGGATCGGAAAATTGACGGCGTCGCGGCTCGACGCCGACATGCCTCCGGACCGCTCCTCGCCGGTTTCCGAGGCCTCGGCCTTGCGCAGGGCGATATCGATCTCCTCCGATGTGAGCACCCCCTTTTTGACCAGGACTTGGTTGATCGAGGCGACGGCCATCAGCAGACCTTCGAGTTGCAGGTTGGCGACGTTCATGGATTGCTCCCTCCAATGATCGCAGTGGAAACGCGTCAGCGGCGTTTCCGATCCCAGGACGCTGGTCGGCCGGAAGCGTCTACTCCTGCGTCAGGCGCTCGCCATATTCGCGCCACAGCGCCCTGACCTCCAGGCTGCCGAGGCGCGGGATCGAAGGATCGCCGCAGTCTATGGCAACGGTGCCGATGTCGTAGTTGGGATAAGCGCCGGCGACGAAGCGGATCGCTTCGCCAAGCGAGTGCACCCGGATGATCGGATCCGCCTGGCCCTGGCCAGTGCTGCGCACACCGGAAACCGTGGCCGGAGCGTGCCGCATCCTGAAGACGGATGCCATGGCTGGTCTGTCCATCGTCCTCTCCACAAGGCCGTGCGACGGGAATCATTCCATGAGCTGGCGCTGATGATTTCACAGGAACCGGCTGATGAAAAGCCGGGTGGATGTCAGGGCCGGCGTCATGCTCTTTCGGTCGAATGTGAATTTTTTCCTAGAAACGCGTTGACCCGGTGAGGGCGGCCATGCTACATATTCGTCCATGGTGCTGATTTGCGCCAACGACCCGCCACCAAGGCGGGTTCTGTGTTTTTGGCGCCATGCCAGAGGACGCGGCGCGCTGCTGAGGGTTGGACGTCGGCGGGACAGCGCCCCCCTCTGTCCTGCCGGACATCTCCCCCACGAGGGGGGAGATTGGATGCCTCAACGGCTTTCGCCAATTTCCAACGTCTGATGGAGTGGCGAGGCGCCAAAGCTGCCGATCTCCCCCCATGTGGGGGAGATGTCCGGCAGGACAGAGGGGGCGCGAAGGAACGCGGCGTTGCAGGTGCCCCCGCACCCCTTCTTCCGTCACTGTTTCTCAGGGAAACTCCCATGACCCGCTATGCCACCATCATCACCGGCGATGACGGCCTCGAGGTCGTCAGCGCCATCGGCGAATTCGAGGGCGCGGCGCCTCGGGCGCGGCTCGGCCGTGTCGAGGAAGTCGCGGCCGGCGTGCTGATCGGCATGGTGCGGGAGGCGGCGGGCGGTTTCCGTCTTCCGCAAGCAGGCATCGACAGTCGCGCTGTCGGTCTTGTCATGGCCAGGCTGAAGGCGCGGGCCAATGCTGCAAAACCATCAAGCGCTGCAAAACCTGCCGGAAGGCCGAAGCGTGGCAAGCGGGCCAGAAAGAAAGTCACCCGCTCGAAGAAGCGCGCCAACCAAGCCAAATCGGCGCCGAAAGCCGGCACGACGGCTTCCGCCAGCGGCGCCCAGCCAAATGCCATGGTGCCGGCCAATGGCTGACGAAGCCGATGCCGGGCCGAAGCGCGCCAAGACAAGGCCGGCGAGGCGCAAGCCATCTATCGCGCCGCCGGCTTCCGCGCCTCGTCGCAAGCGGACGAAGAAGACACTGGGCGACGATTTTCTTGCCGCCGTGCGCGCCGATTTTCGCGCCCACGGCGCCGGCGTCCTCGCCGAGGTGCGGGCAGACAAGCCGGACCAGTATCTGAAGATCGTGCTTTCGGTGCTGCCCAAGGACATCGATGTCGCCATCAACCAACTGGACGTGCTCTCGGATATATTGTTCGAGGTGATCGTGCGGAAGTTCAGGCCAGCTGGGGAGGAATGATTCTGGGCCTTGCCTGGCGTTGAGAATCTGCGGCTCGGTCGAGCCAAAGCCCGCCTTGGCTCGCGCCGGGGCGGGCTTTTTGCGTTTGTGGCTTCTGAGGTGGCCCAAGGCGCGTTTGAATGGATCGAGGCGACGCGCGCTCAGGTCTTCATCTTCATGTCTGCCGTTCTCCCGGTGCCCGGCGGGCTTGCGTGACATGCCTCAGGCCAGAATGTTGACGGCTCGAGCCGCGACAAGCGCGATCGTCAGCAGTGAGATCATGGCCTCGCCCATCATGAGCAGCTTGGCGCGTTGGGAGAGCGGCAACGTGTCGGTTGGCGAAAACGCCGTTGCATTGGTGAAGGCGAGGAAGAAATAATCGACGAAGCCCGGCAGCCAGTCGCGGATTTCGCGGTCGCTCAGGGTCATTTGCGGAAACAGGAAATCGGCATGGGCGCGTGTGACGAGGCCGCAGGTCGGCGGCCCGCCCCGGTCGGTGCTCCAGAACCACAAGGCGAAGACGATGACGTTGGTTATCCAGATGTTGAGCGCGTCGACCAGCAGCGTCTGGCCGCTGGAGCCGGCGTGGCCGGCCAGCAAGGCACGCACCAGGAACACCAGGGAGCCGCAGTTCATGACGCTGACGACGCCGGTCATCACCAGAGCCGTCCTACGGATCATGACTCGAAACCGGCCAACCAGGTACCAGTGCTCCTCCTCGACCGCTTTCTGGGTGGCGGCCTGCGTCCAGGCGGTGGCCACGGACAGGGGTACGAGCAGGGCGGCCTCCAGCCCCGGCGCCAGCCAGCGTGGGCCGAACGAAAGATCGTTGATCACCAGAAGCTGCAGGCAGATGATGACGAGGACCGCCGCGCGCGCCAGCCAGAAGTCGAGCGCGCGGTGGTGGATGACGGCATGCTGGTGACGCATCGAGTATCCGGGATGTTCAAGTGGGATCAGTGTGCGGGCTGTTCTGCCCGGTGTCGGCAATGAGAGGACGTAGTTCCTGCTCAATCTTGGCCTTGCAATGACCTGCAAGTATACTTTTTGGTAAGCTTTGATGTTGGGACTGTTCGGCAAACCAGGCGATGTGGTCTAAGCGCCGCATGGCGGGAATCGACGACTCCATCGATCGTTGGGTGCCGGCAGGGCTGCCTGCCGTGGAACTGGATTCGTCGTCGGTCTGGTCCGCCCTGCTTCGGCACCCCTGGTATCTGCTGGCGCTTTTGTGCCTGATGCAGATCCTGTTCTGGACGGTGGTGCCAGCACTCATCGATCCCGCGCCGCCCGGCGATGTCGTGGAAGGTTTCATGTGGGGCCGCGAGTGGGTGCTTTTGACCTACAAGCATCCGCAGCTCCCCGGCTGGCTGCTCGAGACCAGCCATCTTCTGACCGGATCGTTCCGCTGGCCGCAATATCTGCTCGCCCAACTGACGATCTCGGCCACCTTCGTCCTGGTCTATCTGCTGGCCCGCGACATACTCGGACAACGCCGCGCGCTGGCTGCCGTGCTTTTGATGCCATCGATCTATTTCTTCGGCTGGCCAACCCCGCAATTCAATCACGACTATGCGCAGATGCCGTTCTGGGCCGCGATCTGCTGGCTGTTGTGGCGCGCCGGCCGCGGCGGTGGGCCAGGCTGGTGGCTGGCGCTCGGACTGGTGTCGGGCATCGGGCTCTACGCCAAGTTCTCCACCGGCCTGCTGCTTGCCTTCGGCGGCCTCTGGCTGCTCTACGAGCCGCGCGCGCGGAGCCGGCTGGCGACACCCTGGCCATGGCTTGGCCTGGCCGTTTTTCTCGCGGTCGCCGCGCCGCTGGCCGTCGCACTCTACCGCATGGATTTCCTGCCGCTAACCTATTTCGCCGACCGCGACGCCTGGGTGAGCGAACACCGTGCGCGCCTCTACTATGTCGGTGTCCAACTGGCCGGGTTCTGCGGCTTCCTCCTAGTGCTGGCGATATCAGGGCTGCTGCGGCGCACGCCTGCTCCGCAAGAGCCCGTCGAGCGCGGTACGCTGGTCTATCTCACGTGGATGGGGCTTGGCCCGGCGACGCTGATCATGGTCGCCTCATTGTTCACCGGCGCCGGCGAAGCCTGGGGCGCGCCGATGTACAATCTTGTCGGCGTGGTGGTGCTCGCCTTCCTCGGCCACCGGCTCAGTGCCCTTGAGATGCGAAGGCTGGCGGTCTGCGCGTTCATCTGCATCGTCACCATGTCGGGCGCCTATGCGGCCATCCGCTGGACGAACTGCAATGTGCGCGGACGCATGGACGCCGTCTGCTGGCCGGCGCAGTCTGTCTCGGACGAGGCAGAGGCAATCTGGCACGCGGCGGCGCCTGGCCGGCTCGACATCGTCGGTGGCGACACCAATCTCGCCATGCTGGCGGGCCTCAATGCCTATGACAAGCCGTCGATCTTCACCGACCTCGATATGCGGTTCGCACCCTGGATCTCGAGGCAGCGGTTGCGCGACCATGGCATGCTGATGGTTTGGCGGGGTCCTGGCGTGCCGTCATGGCTGCGGGCATGGTTGGGCAATATCCCGGTCAAGACCGTTCTTTTTAACTGGTCGCGCGCGGCGCCGCCGGTGGCGATCAGTTTTGCCGCCATTCCGCCTGGTCAGCGGTATCTGCCGGTTGCCGCCAGCAGCCGGACCCGGCATCCGCGCATCTGAGCGGCGTCATGCAACCCATTCCCTTTGATGCGTCTTTCACGGGTGCAACCGAATGGCCGCTCTGGACGAAGCAGGCGACAATGCCCATCTACGGGAATATCCGAATTTGTTGTCGCGCAATTCCCGATTGAAAGCCGCTACAGTTTCCCCGGGATTGCCTTTTGAGGAGACCTTACATGGCGACTTCGAGCGAACGTGCAGTGCTTGCCGGTGGCTGCTTCTGGGGTATGCAGGATCTGATCCGGCGCTTCCCGGGCGTCCTCGCCACGCGTGTCGGCTACAGCGGCGGCGACGTGCCTAATGCCACCTATCGCAATCATGGCACGCATGCCGAAGCCATCGAGATCACGTTCGATCCGGCGAAAATCAGCTTCCGCCAGCTTCTGGAATTCTTCTTCCAGATCCACGATCCGACGACGCGCAACCGCCAGGGCAACGATGTCGGCATGAGCTATCGCTCGGCAATCTACTACACCAGCGAGGAGCAGAAGCGCGTGGCGGAGGACACCATCGCCGATGTCGATGCCTCCGGCCTGTGGCCCGGCAAGGTCGTCACCGAACTCGCGCCGGCCGGCGCGTTCTGGGAGGCCGAGGCGGAGCACCAGGATTATCTGGAGAAATATCCCAATGGCTACACCTGCCATTTCGTCAGGCCAGGCTGGAAGCTGCCGGTCCGCGAAAAGGCAGTTTCATGAGTTTCTTGGCAGTTGGCAGGTATAAGCGCCCGCCGATTGCCGCAAGACCATATCAATCGCGGCTGTCCGGTGGTTGACAGTTCGAATCGGCGCGAGCCGCCGGCCGGTCGTGACGGATACTAAAACCAATGCGCATGGAAAGCGCGGAACTTGCGTCCGCGCTTTCCATGCCGCGAGACTACTTACCGCAGTTCTTGTCGTTCACGGTCGGCGCAGTCGCGTTGCCATTGGCATCCGTCTGCGCGCCCTGCGGATTGGTCGGGCAATTCTGATCCGCGTTGGAATTCATGTCTCCTGGCATGGTGGTTATGCTGTTGGTTGCGCCCGGGTCGATTGTATTGGGCGAAGCCGGGGTACTTGGGTCTACGGTGACCGACTTGCCGCTGCCGCCCGACCCATCCGCGCCGGCCGCGCTATTGCTTTGCGCCATGGCGGATGTTGCAAGGGCAATGGTGAAGGCCGAAGCCGCGAGGATTTTCGTGAGCATGGCTTGTCTCCATTCTGTGAATTCGTCGCGGGAGCGGTTCACAGGCTTCACGGAAGCAACTGACCGCTCTATCTTTTTGTTTTGACGCATTCCGGCAGGAAAACCGCTTCGCACTTTTCCTGCGATTGCGTCTGGCGACTGGTGGGACAACCTCTCGGCCTCGCGAAGGTTCCAGACAGATTTCCGGGCCGGCGGGCACCCGATTGCCTCTGCGCTGGCGCAATGCTTTTGTCGCAGCTTGCTGAAAAAATAGCTTTCCCAACCGATCGAATGGTGCTTTAACGCCGCCATCCACAGGGGTGCTCCGTACGGTCGGGGCTGAGACGGGGGCGGCAAGCCCACAGACCCTAGAAGCTGATCTGGGTAATACCAGCGGAGCGAGGCGGGCGATGTTTTCAGGCGCACAGGTTTCCCTATATCCCATGGCCGACGATTTTGTCGGCGTCATCCTGGGCGCGCTCGGCGCGCTCGATCCGTATCGCGACAGGCTCAGGATCGAGACCGACGATATCTCGACCCTGCTGGTCGGCCCCCCCGAGGTGTTGTTCCCGGCGCTGCGCGACCTTTTCGTGGCTGCGTCCGGCAGCGGCAAGCATTGCGTGCTGTCGGCCACCATTTCGCGTGGCTGCCCAGGTGAGCCGGACGATCCGATCTGCCGCTCCGACACGTTCGGCGGACCTGCCGGGCCACTCGGCCCGCGCAAGCAAGCCGCCATTGCCGCCGTGCGCGGTGCGCCCGCCACCGGCCAGCCAGCGGCGGCGCAGTTCTCGCTGTATGTGATGGGCACGGACGACCACATGGACGAGATTTATGGCTGCATCGATTTCCTGAAGCAGTCCGGCGTCTACGATCGCTCCAAGAATTTCTGCACCAAGTTGCGCGGCGATGCCGGAGCGATCTTCTCGGCGCTCGATGAAGCCTTCTGCCGCTTCGGGCCAGGCGCAGGTCACGTAACCCTCGACGTCACGGTTTCGGCCAACAGTCCCGCTGCCGTCTGAACCGCTCGCGCCGACGCGCGAGCGCCGTCAAGGTCATTCTCTCGTGGTTTCATCGTCATTCAACCCGCGTCACCTCGCGGGCTCCTTCGCCCAGGCAGCGCCGGCCGTGATATCGATCGGTCTGGTGTTCGTGGCGTGGGAACTCTACGCAAACCATTCCGGCATCAAGCCGACGGTTCTGCCGCCGCCCTCGCGCGTCTTCGAACAGGCGGTGCTCAATCGTGACGCGCTGCTCGACAACGCCGTTCCCACCATCCGCGCCACGCTGATCGGTTTTGCCTGTTCGCTCAGTACCGCCTTCGCGCTATCGATGCTGGTCGACTTCTTCCAGCCTTTGCGGCGCGCGCTGTTTCCCGTGTTCATCGTCAGCCAGACCTTGCCGCTGGTCGCCATCGCGCCATTGGTGGTGCTGTGGTTCGGTTTCGGGCTGATGTCCAAGATCATGCTGGTGGCGCTGGTCACCTTCTTCCCGATGCTGGTGGCCCTGGTGCAGGGCTACGAGGCTACCGAGGTCGAGATCGGGCAGATGCTGCGCGCCATGGGAGCAGGGCGCTGGCGGGTCTTCATGCTGGCACGGTTGCCTTCGGCGCTGCCTTATTTCTTCGCTGGCCTCAGGATTTCCATCACCTACGCCGTCGTCGGCGCCATCTTCGCCGAATATGCGGGCGCGGCCAAGGGGCTGGGCATCTACATGCTCAACGCCAAGAACAATTTCCGTCCCGACCTGGTGCTCGCCGCCGTTGGCGTCAGCGCAGCGCTCACCCTCGTCCTGTTCGGGCTGACGGTGCTGCTGCAGCGTCTTGCCATGCCCTGGGAACGAACCGCTGGAAAAGGCCCGCAAGCATGAGCCGGCTCGAATTGCGGCACATGCGCAAGGCCTTTGGCGGGCTCGAAGTGCTCGCCGACATTTCGCTGCGCGTGGATGCCGGCGAATTCGTCTCCATCCTTGGGCCCTCGGGTGCCGGCAAGTCGACGCTGTTCCAGCTTCTGACCGGTGCCGAGCATGGCGAGGGTGGGATGTTCTTCGACGGCGCGCCGCTCGACGATCATGGCAGGCATTTCGCCTTCATGCCGCAGCGCGACGCGCTGATGCCGTGGCGGCGCATCCTCGACAACACGACCCTCGGGCTCGAGGTGCAAGGCGTCAGCCGCAAGGCGGCGCGGACGCGGGTCGCGCCGCTGTTTGCCGAGTTCGGGCTTGCCGGCTTCGAGCGGCATTTCCCGGCGCAGCTTTCGGGCGGCATGCGCCAGCGCGCGGCGCTGCTGCGTACCGTGGTGCAGGAACGCGACATGTTGCTGCTCGACGAGCCGTTCGGCGCGCTCGATGCACTGACCCGCGCGGCCATGCAGCGCTGGCTCGAACAGATGTGGCGGCATCATCGCTGGACGGCGTTGCTGATCACCCATGATGTACGCGAAGCCGTGTTCCTATCCGACCGCATCTATGTGCTGTCCGCGCGGCCGGCCCGTGTCGTGCGCGAGATCAAGGTGCCACTGCCGCGCCCGCGCGATCCAACCTGCGCTGCCACACGGCAGGCCGGGGCACTCGAGGCCGAGATCCTCGATATTTTGCTCAACCTCCAGCCATCCAAAGGACATGATCATGACTGACTTGACGCGCAGGCAAGCTCTGCTGCTCACACTTGCCGGCAGCGTACCGCTGATCATCGGATCGAGCCGCTCCTTCGCGGCGACGCGGAAGGTGACCGTCGCCCTCGACTGGACGGTCAACACCAACCACATCGGGCTGTTCGTCGCGCGCGACAAGGGGTTTTATCGCGAGGCCGGTCTGGAGGTCGATATTGTGCCTTACAGCGACACCAGCGCCGGCACGCTTGTTGCCAACCGCGTCGCCGATTTCGGCATCAACGGCACCATTAGCCTGTTCACCCAGAAGACCGCCGGCGCCGACTTGAAGGCCGTCTATGCCGTCGTGCAGTCCGAAACAGGTCGGCTGGTGTTCAATGCGGCGCGCAGCGCGATCAAAAGCCCGAAGGATCTGGATGGCCTGACCTATGGCGGCTTTGGCAGTGCCTGGGAGAACGCGCTGATTTCGACCATCATCCGACATGATGGCGGCAAGGGCGATTTCGAGACGGTGACGCTCGGCACTTCCGCCTACGAGGCGCTGGCCAACGGTTCGGTCGACTTCACGCTCGAAGTATCGACCTGGGAGGGCGTCGAAGCCGAACTCAAAGGCGTCAAGCAGCGCAGCTTCGTCTACGCCGACTATGGCGTCCCCGACGAGCACACGACGCTCATCTCTTCGAGCGAAGCGTATCTCAAGGCAAACCCAGAACTGGCGTCGTCCTTCATCCAGGCAACGCGGCGCGGCTATCAGTTCGCGGTCGATCATCCAGAGGAAGCCGCCACGCTGCTGATCGCGGCCAACAAGGACGCCCTGACCAATCCGGCGTTGATCCATGCCTCGTTGAAGACACTGATCGAGGGGCACTATCTGCGCGGACAAGACGGTGCCATCGGCATCATGAATCCGGCCAAGATGGAAGCGATCGGCTCCTATCTCTTCGCCGCCGGCATCCTGCACGACGCCGATGGCAAGATTGTCGCGCAACGTCCGGATTTCGCGGGATATTTCAGCAACGGGTGCCTCAGATAGGCACCGACGCGGAAACCGCGAAAAAGGTCGTATCGTCCGACGCTGGACGCGAGGATGTGGCTAGGTCGCAGCCCAACAAACCGCAGGTACGGCCTTCACCTTCGATCCGGTTTGATGCCGATCCGATCGTCTCGGTTAACGGCCCGGCAATGGTTGCGTGCGAAGGTCGCCCCGAGGGGTCATCGGGATGCTTGCCTTGCTCATGTCAAAAAGTGACACACTTTCGCGTGCGGCCGACAACAGGCTTTTGTCCGCGGCGCGCAAGCACGAGATTCTGCTCGACCTGCGCGAAGGCTTCTTTCGCGCCTGTGCGCTGCTGTGCGCGGGGCTGTTCGTCTATCGCGGCGTCTATCAGCTTGTCGAGGATCCGACTCGGCTCAATGCCGCGCTGGTGGCGATTTCCGAGATACTCACCTTCACCTGGCTGCTTCTGTCGCGGCGTCCGGTGACGCGTGATTGGAATCCGCTTACGGTCATCGTTTCGGTGACGGCCAGTTTTGGCGTTGCGTTGATCAGCCTCCAACCAGGCATCGCACTCGTCCCCCTTTACGTCGCCGCGCCGTTACAGGTCATCGCACTGTTGTTCGTTATCTGGGGCAAGATCTCGCTGGGGCGCTCTTTTGCGATCCTGCCCGCCAATCGCGGTGTGATGACGGGCGGTGCCTATCGGCTGGTGCGGCATCCGATCTATGCCGGCTACCTCGCCGGCCATGTGCTCTACCTCCTGTCGGCCTTTTCCTTCCACAATCTCGCGGTCTATGCGGTGATCACCTATCTCCAGCTTTACCGCATCTTGCGCGAGGAGGCGCTGTTGGCCGCCGTGCCGGAGTATCGCGCCTACATGGAACGCGTGCGCTACAGGTTGTGCTACCGGGTCTTCTGAGAGCAAGATCGCCAAGGCACTGCCGCCAATCCAATTTTTCTGGGATAGGCCAACGGATCGCACTGACGCGGTTTGAGGTTGGTCAACGGGAATCCGGACAGGATTGCATTCAGACAATAGCGAGATTCCGCAAATTTCACGCCGCTGAGGCTGAAGCAGGCCGCGGAACCAGCCGTGGGGCTTTGACCGCACTCTCCTGGCCTCCGGCCGGTTGGAAAGCCGGCCGTCCAGGCGGCTTTCCGAGTTGCGGCCCGAGCGTTCCGTAGCCGCGATGGTCCGGCGGAACACCAACCTCCCTAAAACGTTCATACCTTTGCAACATCCGAAATGGCGCGATGTTGAACCCGCGCGAGAGCGCGCATTCAGGAGCAGGGAAGGCCATGGGTCTTGGAACGATACTTATCATTATTCTAATCCTCGCGCTGCTAGGCGGCTTCAGCGGTCTCGGCGGCGGCCCGTTCTATGGAACCGGTTATTATGGTGGTGGCGGTCTCGGACTTGTGTTGCTCATCGTCATCATCCTTGTGGTTCTGGGACGCATTTAGCAGTTCGATCACGGCGGCAATCGCAATCGCGTGACCACGCTCACGTCGCCGGGCACCGAATTGTGATGCAAGCAAGCCGCCTTGTGATCCGGCATTCCGCGGGACTCGCGTATGGTGATTGCGGTCCACACCCCCCGTGGAAACAAGAGGAGAGGGTCCCACCCCTTCATTCTCCTCCAAGGCCCGCCCCGGTGTCCCCGGAGCGGGCTTTCTTTTTAGCAAAGCGATTGCCTCGAAGTGCCGGGTCGCCGCCGGGCGGACGCGGGGCGACTTGCGGTGAAGCGTCCGTGGGCGCCGATCGTTGACAGAGTTCACATAGCAAGATATTGAACAGGATTATACAGGTTCACTGAACAGGTACGTATATGAAGCGGCGCGCGGTTCAACTGTCTCCCGGCACGGGCAAGCCCGAGCAGATCGCGACCGTTCTCGAGCACGAGATACGCTCCGGCGTTCTTGGTTTCGGTGACAGGCTGCAGAGCGAGAACGAGCTCGTCCAGCGCTTCTCCGTCAGCCGGAATACCGTCCGCAAGGGTCTCGAGGAGCTCTCCAGTCGCGGGCTGATCACCACCAAGGGCGGTATCGGCTCCTTCGTCACTTTTGATGGCAAGCCGGTCGATGACGCCATCGGCTGGTCGCGAGCGCTGGCCAATGCGGGCGCCAATGCCGAAACCCGGACGCTGCGGCTGGAGGTCATCGAGGACGCCGAACTGGCGACCTTGCTGGACGTCGAAAGCCCGTTCTTCATCGCCGTCGACCGGGTGCGCACCAATGCCAGTGACGGTCACGCCATCTCCATCGAACGCAGCCGCCTGCCGCTGTCGCCCGAACTGGAGGACGTGCCGCTGCGTGGCCTGCGCGAGGGGTCGCTGCACCAGACGCTGCGCGGGGCGGGGCTGGTACCGGACCATGGCGAGGAGTGGGTCGACATCGAGAAGCTGAATGCCGATGACGCCGCCATCCTCGGCTGTCCGCAAGGCACGCCGTTCTTGCGCGGCCGCCGGCTGACGCGTGCGGCCGACGAGAGGCCGATCGAATATGTCACCAGCCTGCTCAACCCCGCGCATTTCGCGCTGCATATGAGATTCTGAGCGATGTCGGACAACGAGTTTGAGATGAATCGCGCAATGGGTGCGCTTGTCGGCGGCGCGCTGGGCGACGCACTCGGCATGCCGACGCAGCTTCTGTCGCCGGTCCGTATTGCCGAACTCTACGGCCATGTCGAGGATTTCGTGACGCCTTTCGCCGACCATCCGGTGTCGAAGGGGCTGCTGGCCGGCAGCATCACCGACGATACCGAACAGGCATTGCTGCTTGGCCGCATCCTCATTGAATCCGGCGATCGCTTCGACCATGCGCGTTGGGTCAACGCGCTGCTCGACTGGGAGCGTGAGGTCAAGGCGCGCGGCAGCTACGATCTCCTGGGGCCATCGACCAAGCGCGCCATTGATGCCATCAACAATGGCGTGCCGGCGGAAGAGGCGGGGCGTAGCGGCGACACCAATGGCGCGGCCATGCGTATCGCGCCGGTCGGCATCATGATGTCGCTGGAGCCGCTCGATGCGTTCGTCGCCAAGGTGGCCGAGACCTGCCGGGCGACGCATAACACGTCGATCGCGATTGCGTCGGCCGCCGCCGTCGCGGCCGCTGTCAGCCGCGGCATCGCCGGTGGCGACTGGCGCGCGGCCTCCGACAGCGCGGTCGCGGCGGCGCGGCGAGCCGCGACGCTAGGCCATTGGGTGACCGGTGGCGACATAGCCGCGCGCATCGCCTGGGCGCAGGATCTGGTGCGCGGCAAGGTGAAGAGGGACGCGACCCGGTTGATTGTCGATCTGGTTGGCACCGGCGTCGCCAGCCAGGAATCGGTACCGGCTGCCTTCGCCGTGCTGCAAGTCGCCGACGGCGATCCATGGCAGGCGGCAATCATCAGCGCCAATCTTGGCGGCGACACCGACACGATCGGCGCCATCGCGGCCGGTATGGCCGGCGCCTGCACCGGCTTTTCGTATCTGCCGCAGGATCGGATCGCCGATCTCAAGGGCATCGACATGGCGCAGGTTCGGGCGCTGGCCACCGATCTTGTCGCGGCGCGGATGTCGAACGGTCGCGTCGGCAACGCCGGTTCCGGCAAGGATGCGGCATGATGAGCGGGCGTCTCGTCCATATCGGCAGCGCGGTGGTCGACTATGTCTACCGCATCGACGCCTTGCCGGCGCCCGGCAGCGAGAAGACGGCGTCGAGCTATGCGCAGGTCGCCGGCGGCGGCTTCAACATGATGGCCGCAGCGGCCCGCACCGGTATGAAGGTGGTGTTTGGCGGCCAGCTCGGCAGCGGTCCGAATGGCGACTTCCTGCGTGCTGCCTTCGCCGCCGAAGGCATCGAGACGCTGACGCCGCCGTCGCCTCTGATGGACAGCGGCAATTGCGTTGCCATGATATCGAGCGACGCCGAACGCACCTTCGTCTCGTGGCCAGGCGCCGAGAGCGCTCTCAGCCCCGACCTGATGGCGCCGGTGGCGATCGGGTCTGACGACTGGGTGTTCACGTCAGGCTACACGCTGAGCTATCCTGGGAGCCGCGATGCGCTGACCGGATGGATCGAGGCGTTGCCGGCAGCTGTTCCCTTCGTCTTCGATCCGACGCCGGTTATTGCGGACATCCCACGTGCCATTCTCGATCGTGTGCTTGCCCGCACGACCTGGCTGAGCTGCAACACGACGGAGGCGGCCGAGATTGCCGGCACCGGCGACGCCGAGGCTCTCGCCTCGCGGCTTCTGACGGATCATTGCGCGAAGGCCGATGGCGTGGTCATCCGAGCTGGCGCAGGCGGATGCCTCGTCCGGCTGGCCGACGGCACTGCACGGACCATAGCCGGCTTCAAGGTGGCGGCCGTCGATACCAATGGCGCCGGCGATACGCATATCGGCGC
Organism: Mesorhizobium sp. ES1-3; assembly: GCF_020164795.1. Lineage (NCBI taxonomy): Bacteria > Pseudomonadati > Pseudomonadota > Alphaproteobacteria > Hyphomicrobiales > Phyllobacteriaceae > Mesorhizobium > Mesorhizobium sp. ES1-3. The sequence continues at coordinate 33,548 of NZ_JAIUGW010000008.1, read as the reverse complement.
CTTCGTCAGCGCGTTGGCGCGCGGCGTGCCTCCCTTCGATGCCGCGGCCTATGCCAACGCGGCGGCGGCCATTTCGGTGACACGCCACGGCGGCTCATCGGCACCGACCGACGCGGAAATCCAGACTTTCCTGAGCCAAGCCGCCGCGACCGGCGGGCCAGGCCGGACACAGAAGGCCCATCAAACAGCCTGACAAGCCCGAGAAGCGGGCAAACACAGAGAGGAACGAACCATGCGCATGCCCGACTTGACTGCACTCTTGACGGCGACCGCCGTCTTCACCTCCGCACTCGCCTTCGCCGCCAAGGCCGACGAAGTGCATGTGCTCAACTGGAAGGGCTACGGCGCCGACGAGCCGTGGGCCATCGCCGCTTTCGAGAAGGCTACCGGCAACAAGGTCGTCAACGACTTCTTCAATTCCGAACAGGAAATGCTGACCAAGATCCGGACCAATCCCGGGCTCTACGACGTGGTCATGATCAACGCCGCCTTCAACGATCAGGCGATGGCGGAAAAGCTGATCCAGCCGATCGATACCTCCAAGCTGCCGAACTATGCCGATATCAGCAAGGACAAGGCAAGTTCGCCGATGCTTGACCATGACGGCAAGGTCTATGGCGTGCCGTGGGTGTGGGGGTTGACAGCGCTTGCCATCAACGAAAAATCCTTCGACAAGCCGCCGACCTCGATCGCCGAAATGTGGAATCCAGCGCATAAGGGTCGCGTCGTCATCCGCGACGACGCCGTCGAGGCGGTTCAGTTCGGCGCCATCGCTACGGGCCAGAACATCAACGACATCAAGAACATGGATGCGGTGAAGACCAAGCTCACCTCACTGATGCCGCAGATCAAGACCTTCTGGAGCTCGGAGAACGACTGGAACCAGATGGTTGCCTCCAACCAGATCGACATCGGCACCTATTGGAGCGGTTCGGCCGACCGCGCCAAGACGCATTTCAAGCTGCCGGTCTCGCTGGTCATCCCGCAGGAGGGCGCCGTTGCCTGGCTCGACGCCTTCTCCATTCCCGTCGGCTCCAAGAACGTTGCCGGTGCGGAGGCTTTCATCAACTACATGATCGACCCGAAATTCTACGTCGAATGGGTGACCAAGGTCGGCGCGCCGGTGTCAGCCAACACCAAGGCGGTGGACGCGCTTCCCGAGGATGCCTTCAACCGCAAGGTCATGGGCGATCCCGAGGTTGCCAAGCGCATCCAGTTCCAGGCGCCGATCACCGACGCGCAACGCAAGGCTTATCTGGCGCTCTGGCAGCAGCTCAAGGTCGACGTGAAGTAACGAGCTTCGGGACCAGCCGGCGGTTCGCGCCGGCTGGTTCTTCAATCCTGGGGAGGTGGGTATCATGGCAGGTGCGGTCGCGTCGCGCAGCGGGCTGAGATCGGCGCTGCCGCTGCTGGCGCCGGCCTATCTTTGGCTGACGGTGGCGATCTTCCTGCCGCTCTCGGCCATGGTCTTCTTCTCCTTCATGACCGACCTGCCGCTGACGGGAAAGCCATGGGCCTTCACGCTTGGCAATTATGCGGCCTTCTTTTCGCAAAGCCTCTATCTGACGCTGCCGCTCGCTTCGCTCCGGCTAGGCCTGGAGGTGACGCTCTGGTGCGTGGTCATCGGCTATCCTGCTGCCTATGTGCTGGCCAAGGTGCTGAAGGGCCGCAGCCGCGAGGCGATCTTCCTGCTGGTCATCCTGCCGTTCTGGTCGAACGGGCTGGTACGCATCTTCTCCTGGGCGATGGTGCTGCGTGAAGGCGGCATTCTCGACACCGCGCTCAACGCGGTGCTGCCGTTCAAGATCAACATTGACCTGATGTATTCCTATCCGGCCGTCATCATCGGGCTGGTGCACTCCTACGTGCCCTACATGGTGCTGACCTGCTATCTAACGCTGCAGGCCATCGACGACTCGCTGATCGAGGCCGGGCGCTCGCTCGGCGCTTCTCGGCTGCAGGTGCTGAAGCGGGTGATCATTCCGCTGTCGCTGCCAGGGCTGGTGGCGGGCGCGGCGCTCATCTTCGTGCCGGTGGTCGGCTCGTTCATGGAGCCGCGCATTCTCGGCGGCCGCACCGGCACCTTCTACGGGACGATCATCGAGGACCAGTTCGTCGCCGTATTCAACTGGCCGCTCGGCGCGGCACTGTCCTTCATCCTGCTCGCCGTCGTGCTGGTCATCCTGGGGGTCGCTTCGCCCGTGCTGCGGAGGGCGGCATGATGGCGACGACACGCATCCTGGAATGGCTGGGTCGCCTCTATGTCGGGCTGCTGCTCGCCTTCCTCTATTTGCCAATCATCATCATGGCGCTGATGTCGTTCAATGTTTCGCCCTTCTACCAATTGCCATTCGAATGGACGACCGAGTGGTACGCCTCGCTGTGGCAGAACGACCAGCTGATCGCGGCGACCTGGAACAGCATCGAGATCGCGGTTATCACCACTGTTATTTCGACCGTGCTCGGCTCGGCGGCGTCGCTGGCGCTCTTTCGTTACGAGTTTCGCGGCAAGAAATTCCTGCAGGCGCTGCTGTTTCCGCCGATCGCCATTCCGTGGCTGATCACCGGCACGGCGATGCTGATCTTCTTCTTCGGCGTCGGCATCGGGCGCGGCCTGTTCGCCATCCTGCTCGGCCATGTCGCGCTGGCGTTGCCCTATGTCATCGTCGTCGTCTCGGCCCGGCTGCAGACTTTTGCACCTGAACTGGAAGAGGCGGCTCGTTCGCTCGGCGCCAACCAGTGGCAGATGACCAATCGCGTGACGCTGCCCTGGATCATGCCTGGCGTCATTGCCGGCGGGCTGTTCGCCTTTGCCGTGTCGTTCGATCAGTTCGTCGTCTCCTATTTCCTGGCGACGCCGGGCCAGACGACGTTGCCGGTCGAAATCTACGCCGCGATCCGCAAGGGTTTCACGCCCGAGATCAATGCGGTCTCGACCATCATCATCGTCGTGTCGATGGCGCTGATGCTGCTGACGGCGCGGTTCTTCAAATTCGGCGGAGAGAAATAATGGCCGGAGTGCAGGTATCGAACGTCTCGCGCAGCTTTGGCGCGCACAAGGCGCTGGACGATGTCTCCATCGATTTCGCCGATGGCGGCTTCTATGCGCTGCTTGGGCCGTCGGGCAGCGGCAAGACCACGCTGTTGCGGCAAATCGCCGGCTTCGACTTTCCCGACAGTGGCCGCATTGCCATCGGCGGCGAGAGTGTCGAGCGGGTGCCAGTGGAGAAGCGGCGCATCGGCATGGTGTTCCAGAACTATGCGCTGTTTCCCAATATGAGCGTCGCTGACAATGTCGCCTTCGGCCTGTCGGTGCGCGGCGAGGGCAAGGCGGTGATCGCCACGGAGGTGCAGAGTGCGCTCGACCTCGTGCAGTTGGGCAAGCTCGGCGGGCGGCGTCCGCACCAGCTCTCCGGCGGCCAGCGCCAGCGCGTGGCACTCGCCCGCGCCATCGTCACCAAGCCGCGCGTGCTTTTGTTGGATGAGCCGCTCGGCGCGCTCGACAAGGCGCTGCGCGTCGACATGCAGATCGAATTGAAGCGCATCCAGCGCGAGATCGGCATCACCACCATCTTCGTCACCCACGACCAGGAAGAAGCGCTGACGATGAGCGACCGCATCGGCATATTGCGCGACGGCAGGCTCGTGCAGGAGGGGCCGCCGGAAGAGATCTATGACCGGCCAAAGAGCGAGTTCGCCGCCACCTTCCTCGGCGACGCGAACATCTTTCGCGGTGATGCGACCGGCAATGGCATCCGCCTGGCGGATGGCACGGCGATCGCAGCGGGGGCAGGCGAAACGCTTGCCGCCGGCGCTAAGGCAAGCTGCGCCGTGCGGCCCGAGCGCATCCACATTGGTACCGATGCCGGAGTCATGGATACCGCCAACGCCAACATGCTCAAGGGGCAGGTGTCGAAGCGCATCTTCGCCGGCAACAACAGCACCTATTTCGTCGAACGCGCCGGACAGACGCTGAAGGTCATTGTGCAGAACACTGGCGCTGACAGGCTAGCGGAGGGGCAGGATGTGGTGCTGCGGTGGTCGCCGGAGAGCACGGTGCTGATCACGGCGGGTTGATCCTTGCTTCGGCTCTTGCCAGACAGCAGGCGATGAGGAACAGCATATCCGGCCACAAGTCCGGAGCACACTGATGACGCTGGAATTGACTGCTGACGACCAGTCGATGTTGCAGGGCGACCACGGGCCGGCCGCCGCCGCCGCCATGAAAATCCTCGTCGCCTTCTCCAACGCGATCGGCGCGGGCAGCCTGCTCGACATCACCGGTGCCCATATCGATGGCTGCCTCTATCACGGCAAGGCAGGGCTCGATTTCGTAGAGAGACTGGTCGAGGGCGGTGGCCGTGTACGTGTGCCGACGACGCTCAATGTCGGCTCGTTCGACCTCATCCATCCCGGCATGGTCAAGATGCCGGTGGCTGAAGAAGTGCCGGCGCGGCGGTTGATGAAGGCGCATCTGGAGCTTGGCTGCCAGGCGACCTTCACCTGCGCGCCTTATCAGACACGCTTCCGGCCTGAATTAGGCCAGCAGATCGCCTGGGGCGAATCCAATGCCATCGTTTTCGCCAATTCGGTGATCGGCGCGCGCACCAACCGCTATGGCGATTTCATCGATCTGTGCTGCGCCATGACCGGGCGCGCACCGGCCTGGGGCTTGCATCTCAGCGAGAACCGGCGCGGCCGCATCCTGTTCGAACTGGACATCGCAGGTTCAGAGCCGAGCGACAGTCTGTTCGTCGGCGTCGGACTGATCATTGGGCAAGCCTGTGGCGATCGTGTTCCGGTGATCGCGGGCCTGCCGGAACCGCGTGACGAGGACCAGCTTAAGGCGCTGGGCGCGGCGGCGGCAACGACAGGCGCGGTGGCATTGTTCCATGCGGCTGGCATCACGCCCGAGGCGGGGACGCTTGCAGAGGCGTTCCACGGTCACGCCCCTGAGGAGACGTTTCGCATCAGTCGCGCCGACATTGATCATGCGCTTTCCAGGCTGTCTGGAGTGCCCGATGGCGCGCCGCTCTCGGCCGTCTCACTGGGTACGCCGCATTTCTCGCATGAAGAGTGGATGCGCCTGTTGCCGCTGCTACGAGAGGCAGCGCCAGGCAAGGGGATCCCGATCTACGTCAACACCGGGCGCGCGACGCTGATGCGGCTGCAGGAGGAGGGTGCGCTCGACGGCATGGAAGCACTCGGCCTGATCGCGGTTGCCGACACCTGCACCTATGTCACCTCGATCCTGGAACGCCTCGACGGCGTGGTGATGACCAATTCCGGCAAATGGGCGCATTACGCGCCGGGCAATATCGGCGTGACCGTCGCCTTCGCCGATATGAGGGACTGCATCCGGTCCGCCGCGATCGGGCACGTCGTGCGGAGTGCGTCATGACGCAGCGGATTGAAACGGACGCGGCTGAAAGGCTGGGCACTTTCCAACAGGCCGGCGCCGCCGAAGGGCAGGCCTTGGTGTTTTCGCAGCCGCTCAGCTTCTGGGGCGGCATCGACGCCGAGACAGGTGGCATAACAGATCATTCGCATCCAGGCCTTGGGCAGAATGTGGCCGGCAGGATCCTTGTCATGCCGAGCGGGCGCGGCTCGTCGTCCTCATCCTCGGTCTTGGCGGAGGCGATCCGCAGCGGCACCGCGCCGGCGGGCATTCTCTTGGAGCGGCCGGACCCGATCCTTGCCGTCGGCGCTATCGTTGCCGAATTTCTCTACGGAATCAGCATGCCGCTGGTCGTATGCGACATAGCAGGTCTCGTCTCCGGCGAACGCCTTGCGATAGGCATTCGCGAGGATGGTCGGGCGATCGTCCGCAAGATCTGAAGATTGCTTCAAATCTCCGGGATGTTCTCCTTGAAGATCACCTGCAGCCTTGGCTGGTGCAATTCGTAGGGCAGCCCCCGCACGGCATGGGTCAGGATGTTGAGCGCCTCGCGGGCCTCGACGCGCGGGTTCTGGTCGATGACCGCGTCGAGCGTGCCGTCGAGCAGCAGCTCCTTGGTGCCGTCGGTCGCCTCGTGGCCGAGGAAAACCATGGACTGGGCACGGCCGCGCTCCTTGAGCGCACGCGCTATGCCGGTGTTGCCGGCGCCGACATTGTAGATCGCGGCAAGGTCCGGGTGCCGTTCCAGAAGAGCCGAGGCCTCCGAATAGGCCTTTTCGCGGTCGTCGAGCATCTCGCGCATCTCGACAATCTCGAGATTGGGTGATTCCTCGGTCAATATGTGCCGGAAGCCCATCTCGCGTTCCTCGTGGCCGCGGTAGGAAAGCGAGCCGGCGAAGAGCGCCACCTTGCCGGGGCGTCCAGAACCCATGAAACGGTTGAGCAGATAGCCGGCCAGCCGCCCGGCGGCGCGGTTGTCGATGCCGATATAGGCGACCCTGGGCACATGCAGGATGTCGGAAGCGATGGTCACCACCTTGACGTCGTTGGCCGACAGCGAGCGGATCGCTTCACGCACGGTCGGATGGTCGAGCGCGATGACGCCGACGCCTTGCGTCTGGCCACGCAGATCCTGCAGCAGGCGGGCGAGCCGGTCGGGATTGAAGCCCTCTATGGTGGCGATGTGGACGTCGAGATCGGGGCGTGCCAGGGCCTGCGCCTCGATGTGGCGATGCAGCATCTTGATGAAGGAATTCGTGCCCGCCGGTAGCGCGAAGTCGAGCCGGATGATCTCGCCGGGCAGGGGCCTAGCCGGTGCTCCGTTTGGGCTCTCGGCGATGTAGCCGAGGCGCTGCGCCATTTCGAGCACGATCTCGCGCGTGCGCGCCCGCACGCCGGGACGATTGTTGAGCACGCGGTCGACGGTGGCGGCGGAGACGCCGGCTTCCCGGGCTATGTCAGTCAGGGTGGAACGCACGGTCTTTCATCTCCTCAATGCATCAAGATCACGCAATGACGGCTGCCGGCCTGATGGTGCCAACGCCTCGCTATCCGCGATTCTGATGGGAAATGATGTATCCGGCCTTGGCCGATGCGCAAGCCGCCAGGCTAAATCAAGTCGCCCGGCATGTTCGCGACGAGACGAGAAGAGATATTTCCCATCAAATCGAGGCATCTGGAGAGGTGTATGAACCCCGGAATGACGCATTTCTCCGCCTCTCTGCGATGTTGTGATGTATTTTGATTATTTATGATGTTGACAGCCTTCCGGTCCTGCCGTCAATATCCCTCATGGGCTCGTGGAGGAAACATTGGGCCTGAGGGAGGAATTCCAATGTCTGATCTGATCCGCATCTCGCGGCGCCGGTTGCTGGCGTCCGGAGGAAAGGCAGCGGTGTTCGTAGCCGCTACAGGTATCGCGCCACAATTCATTCGTCCCGGCCGTGCTTATGCAGCCGACGCACTGGCGCCCGGCATGATCGGCGGGCCGACCGGCTTCGACGGCGCCGAGCGTTATCAATACGGTCCCGACACGCCGGAAGGCCGCGCCGTCGAGGCCGCCAAGGCGCTGAAGGGTGCCGGCAAGGCGCCGGCCAAGATCGTGCTTGGCCTGTCGGACGGCTCGATCGGCCAGCTCACCCAGCCTTTCCCGGCCGGCGCGCCGTCGATCAAGGAGCTCTGGGAGAAGGAAACCGGGATCCCGATCGAGATCGTCGGCCTGCCGAACGGTCAGGAATTCACCAAGACGATGCAGGACATCTCCACCAAGGGTGGGGCCTACGACATCTATTCGACCGAGTGGAACCGCCTTGGCGATCTCGCCGAGACCGGCGGCATCGCCAAGCTCGACGATTTCGTCGCCCAGTACAAGCCCGAATGGGACGATCCCAAGACGGGCTATGTCGACGGTGCCAAGGGTGTGTCGCTGCTCAACAAATATCGCGGCTCGAACTATGGCGTGTCGCTGGACGGCGATTTCCAGACCTGGGTCTACCGCGCCGACCTGTTCGGCGACGAAGCCGAGAAGAAGGCCTTCAAGGACAAATACGGCTACGATTTGGCGCCGCCGAAAACCTGGAAGCAGCACGGCGATATCGCTGCCTTTTTCCAACGCCCGGAAAAGGGCCTGTTCGGCTCCACCGATCTGCGCAACCAGGGCTGGGGCTACACCAACTGGTACCAGCGCTATGTCTCGATGGCCTCGCCCAACCAGTTCCTGTTCGGCGATGACGGCAAGCCGCTGATCAATTCTGAACACGGCATCGCGGCCACCAACGAATATGTCGAATCGCTTGCCCATCATTCGCCGGATGCGATCTCGTGGGGTTGGCCGGAGCAGTACGGCAATTTCGCCAAGGGCGGCGCGGCGATGACCTGCGCCTTTTCCAATCTGCCGAAATTCCTCGATAATGCCGGCAACAAGGACTCCAAGGTCACCGGCAAGATCGGCTCGATGCTGCCGCCCGGCCGCGAGATCGACGGCAAGCTGATCAGCCGCTCCGTGCTCTGGTTCTCGCTGACCGGCATGGTCTCGTCGCAGTCGAAGAACCAGGAGGTTGCCTATGTCCTTCTGCAATGGCTGGGTTCGGCCCGCATCTATGCCTGGATGAGCGCCAACCCCGGCGGCTATCTCGATCCGTTCCGGCTTTCGGACTTTTCCGATCCGCTGGTGCGCCAGACCTATCATGCCTACCACATGGACGTGGTGCGCGAGACGGTCGCCCGCACGGTGCCGACCATCAACTATCCGGGCGCCACCGCCTTTCACAACGCGCTGGACGAAAACCTCATGGCCTCGCTGACCAAGGCCAAGACATCGGAGCAGGCGATGGCCGATACGGAAGCCGAGTGGAAGAAGATCGCCCGGCGCATCGGCGAGGACAAATTGCTCGAAGCCATCAGGACCAACAAGGAGGCCTGGCCTACCGTTCTCGATCCGATCAGCTGATCCATCTCCCTGGATCACAGCCGGAGGGGAGGGGCGAAAGCTCTTCTCCTCCGCAACCGACGCCACCAGCAAAAGCAGCCAGATGAAGCGTTCCGTCCCCTTCGAGATATTCCGCTACGCCGCGATCCTCGCGGCGATGGCTGTCACGCTGGTGCCGATCCTGTGGATGGTCTCGATGGCCTTCAAGCCGATCGCAGAATGGTCGGCGACGGGTGCGGACCTGACATGGTGGCCGAAGAACCCGACGCTCAGCAATTTCCAGTTCGTGTTCGGCGAATCCACCAACAATCTGATCGTCGCGCTCGACCGCACAGCGCTGAAGCCGATCCTGTCGTCGCTTCTGTCGGCGGTGTTCGGCACCGCGATCGCCATGTCTGCCGGCACGGCCGCCGCCTACGGCTTGTCGCGCTTCGGCTCGGGCCAGAACCTGCCGCTGGCGTTGATCCAGCTCCGGCTGTTTCCGCCGATGGCTGTGATGATCCCCGTCATGATCATGTGGGCCTTCCTCAACTTCACCGACAGTTGGTGGGGGCTGGCGCTGATTTACGGCATCGTCACGCTGCCGTTCGCCTTCTGGCTGATGAAGACTTTCTTCGATGACATGCCGCGCGAGATCGAGGAAGCCGCCTTGGTCGAGGGCTGTTCGCGGCTGCGCGTCTTCACCCGCATCACGCTGCCTATGATGCGTGCTCCGCTGGCGAGCGCTGCCCTCTTCGTCTTCATCCTCAACTGGTCGGACTATCTGATCGCGTTGCTGCTGACGACGCGTGAATGGGTGACGATCCCGGTCTACATGGCCTCGCTGTCGTCCTCGATGACCGGACAGCTCTACGGCGCCAAGGCAGCGCTTGGGCTCATTGCCGCCGTGCCGCCGGTCATCATGGGCATCGCCATCCAGCGCCACCTGGTGCGTGGCCTGACTTTTGGAGCGCTGAAGCAATGAGCGCTCTGACGGCAACGATTTCGGAGGATGGGATGGGCGTGCGCGGCAGGCCGGCCCCGCGCGACGAGGGCACGCGGCTGGGCTTTCGCCTGACCTTGCCGGCGCAGATCCTCGTGCTGTTCATCTCGGCCTTTCCGCTCTTGATGCAGCTCTACATCAGCGTCACCGACTGGTCGCCGCTCTCGGGCCTCGGCTGGTGGAATGCGTGGGAGATGTGGAACGGCTTTGCCAACTACACCGATCTCGCGGCCGATGCGCGTTTCTGGAGCGCGCTGAAGCGCACGGTTATCGTCATGGTCGTCTGCGTGCCGGCGGAATTCCTGCTGGGCCTCGCGCTGGCGACGCTGTTCGCCGACGATTTTCCCGGCAAGCGCATTTTCTATTCGATCCTGCTGATGCCGATGATGGTGGTGCCGGCGGTGGCCGGCTACATGTTCTTCATGCTGTTCCAGTCGGGCGGCCCGGTGAACGATATCCTGTCGGCAATCACGGGCACGCAAGTCACCATCGCCTGGCTGTCGGACCCGACACTGGCGCTGATCGCGGTGATGATCGCCGACATCTGGCAGTGGACGCCGCTGATGTTTTTGATCCTGCTGGCCGGCCTGGTCGGCGTGCCGGAGGACCAGATCAAGGCGGCAACGCTGCTCGGCGCCAATCCCTGGCAGCGCTTTACCACCATCGTGCTGCCGAAGATGAAAACGATCATCGTCATCGCGCTGGCGATCCGGGTGATCGAGAACTTCAAGATCTTCGACACGCTCTACATCATGACCGGCGGCGGCCCCGGCGTCGCCACCGAGACGATCTCCGTCTACATCTACAAGGTCACCACGCAGGATCTGATCTGGGGCTATGTGGCCGCGATCGCGCTGGCGATCCTGGTGGTGCTCTCCATCGTCGCCGTCTTCGCCATGAAGCGCATGGCGCGGGCAAGACAGGTGCCGGCATGAGCACGATCCAGCTGCGCAACCTCACCAAGACATTCGGCGACTTCACGGCGCTGAAGACGATGGACCTCGACATATCAGACGGCGAGTTCATGGCGCTGCTTGGGCCGTCCGGCTGCGGCAAGTCGACGACGATGAACATGATCGCCGGCATGGAAGAGCCGACCAGCGGCAAGATACTGTTCGGCGAACGCGACATGGCCGGCGTGCCGATGGGCCGGCGCGGCGTCGGCTTCGTCTTCCAGAACTATGCCATCTTCACCCATTTGACCGTGCGCCAGAACCTGGCCTACGGGCCGAGGATGCGGGGCGCCGCCAAGGTAGAGATCGACCGCCGCGTCGGCGCTATCGCCGAGCTGCTGCAACTGACGCCGCTGCTCGACCGCAAGGCCGACCGGCTGTCGGTCAACATATTGCAGCGCGTGGCGATCGGCCGGTCCGCGATCATGGAGCCGGCGATCTTCCTGCTCGATGAGCCGCTGTCCAATGTCGACGCGGCCTTCCGGGCGGTCATGCGCACAGAGCTGAAACAACTGCAGCGCCAGTTCAGGCAGACCATGGTCTACGTCACCCACGACCAGTTGGAAGCCATGACCATGGCCGACCGCATCGCCGTCATGGATCACGGCGTGCTGCAGCAGATCGGCACGCCGCTCGAGGTCTACAACAATCCGGCCAATGTCTTCGTCGCTCGCTTCATCGGCGCGCCGGGCATGAACCTGCTCAAGGGCCGGCCTGCGGAGAGCGATCGCGGGTTGGTCGTCGACCTCGGGCCGGTGGGCATCACGCAGCCTTTGCCGGATGAGCTGGCGGCCGTCTTGCGTGGCGCCCGCGGCGAGGTGCTCTACGGCTTCCGGCCGGAAGAGGTGGCCTTGGCGCACGATGGGCGAGGGCTGGCCATGCCGGTCACCTTCGTCGAGCGCATCGGCGCGCGCACCATCGTTCATCTCGGTCAGGACGATGGCGCCGTGAAAGCGGTGTTCGACAATGATGTCGGGTTGTCAATCGGACAAACCGCGGTCGTTGCGCCCACGGCGGCGTCGGTGCGGGTCTTCGACGCCGCCAGCGGCCTTGCGATGAGGGCGGGTTGAGCCATGGCCGACATCGTCTTCCGCAATGTCACGAAACGCTACGGCACGACACTCGCAGTGGATGACGCCTCGTTCACCGTCAACGACAACGAGTTCTTTTGCTTCTTCGGGCCGCCGCTGTCGGGCAAGTCGACGATCCTGCGCCTGGTGCTCGGGCTGGAGACCCCGGACGCCGGAGAAATCCTCATCGGCGGCAAGCCGGTCAACACGGTGTCGCCGGCCGAGCGCAACGTCGCCATGGTGTTCCAGAACCTGGCGCTGTTCCCGCATATGAGCGCGCTCGACAATATCCGTTTTCCGCTGGTCGAGCGCCGGGTCGCCGAGCTCGATATCAAGAAGCGCGTCGCCGATGTCGCGGCCAAGCTGCATATCGGCCATATCCTGCACAAGCCGCCGGCGCAGCTTTCGGGCGGCGAGCGGCAGCGCGTGGCGATCGCGCGGGCGCTGGTGCGCGACCCCAATGCCTATCTAATGGACGATCCGATCTCGGCGCTCGATGCGCGGCTACGCGAGGAAACGCGCGTCGAGCTGAAGCGCATCCAGCGCGATCTCGGCAAGACGCTGATCTATGTCACCCATGACCAGGAAGAGGCGATGTCGATCGCCGACCGCATCGCCATCCTGGACAATGGCAGGATCCGGCAGATCGGCGCCCCGGCCGAGATCTATGACCGTCCGGCCAACACCTATGTGGCGCGGCTGCTCGGGTCGCCTGTCATGAACATCCTGAAATCAGCGCGCGGCGAGGGCGGCGTCGAGGCGGCCGAAGGCGTGATCCGCATCGCCGACAAGACGGCTCCCGCCGATGCCGTCGAGATCGGACTCAGGCCGGAAGATATCAAGGTCAAGCCGTGGGTGAATGGCGGCTCGGGCCGCCCGGCGCGGGTGTTCGAGGTCGAGCCGCTTGGCGGCTACACCGTGGTGACGCTCGCCGCCGGACAGGCGCGGCTGAAGGCTTTGCTGCGCGGCCAGCCAGACATCAGGCCCGACGCGATGGTGGCGATATCCTGCGAGCCGGCCCGCGTGCATTATTTCGGACAGGGCGGAGGCGCGTTGGCAAGATGAATGCGGCCGCGAGGACAGAATTTCGGGAGGAAGGCATGACAGGCAAGGGCTTCGAGCCGGACGTGAAGGTCCGCACGAAGGAATACAGGATCGGTTGCGTCGGCGCCGGCATGATCATGGCCGAGTGCCATCTGGCCGCCTACAAGGAAGCCGGATTTCCGGTCGTGGCGATCGCTTCGCGCACCAAGGCGAATGCGCAAAAGGTCGCCGACCGTTGGAGCATCCCGACCGTCCACGACACGCCGGAACAGCTGATCGAGGACGCAAATGTCGAGATTATCGACCTCGCCTTTCCGCCCGACCAGCAGCCGGCGCTGATCCGCCATGCGCTGAAACAGAAGCACATCAAGGCGATCCTGGCGCAGAAGCCTCTGGCGCTGTCGGTCGAGGAAGCCGTCAAGCTGCGCGACGAGGCGGCGAAGGCCGGCAAGATCCTCTCGGTCAACCAGAACATGCGCTACGACCAGTCGATGCGCGTGTTGAAGCAGATCATCGACAGCGGCGCGCTGGGCGACATCGTCTTCGCGCAGATCGACATGCATGCCATCCCGCACTGGCAGACCTTCCTTCAGTGCTACGATCGGCTGACGCTCGCCAATATGAGCGTGCATCACCTCGATGTGCTGCGCTTCCTGTTCGGCGATCCCGACGAGATCACGACGCTGACGCGCAAGGATCCGCGCACGACATTCGACCATTCGGACGGGATCACGGTATCGACGCTGCGTTTCCCCACAGGCGTGCTCGCCGTGTCGCTGGAGGACGTATGGTCGGGTCCGCGCCAGGAGGGCTATCGCGACGACCAGCACATCAACTGGCGCGTCGACGGCACCAAGGGCGTCGCCAAGGGCACGATCGGCTGGCCGACGGGTGCCGCCTCGACGCTGACATACGCCTCGGCCAAGACGACCGGCGGCGAATGGGTCAGCCCAAGCTGGGAGACGATGTGGTTCCCGCACGCCTTCATCGGCGTCATGGAGCAGTTGCAGCACTCGGTGAAGACCGGCACGCCGCCGGCGCTCACCGTCGCCGACAACGTCAAGACCATGGCGCTGGTCGAGGCGGGCTATCGCTCCATTGCTTCCGGCCGCACGGTCAAGCTCTCCGAAATCTCCACAAACTGAATCAACTGAATCGCTTACAGGGAGGAATTCACATCATGATGCAGGCAGGTATTTTCACGGGCTATTTCCCCTACGGCCTCGAAGAGACGGCGAAGAAGATCCGCGGGCTCGGTTTCAACACGGTGCAGCTCGACCTGCATTTCAGGGATGTCGACCTGTCGGCCGGACAGATCACCAAGGACAAGGCCAAGAAGGTGCGCGACGTCTTCCGCGACCACAACCTGCCGGTCTGCTGCGTGTCGGGCTACACCAACATCATCCATCCTGACAAAACCGAGCGCGACAAGCGCGTCGGCTATCTCAAGGAGATCATCCGCAACGCGCGCGCGTTCGGCTCGCCTTACGTGATTTCGGAAACCGGCACCTACAACACCGAATCCGACTGGGTGCATCACCCCAAGAACAAGACCGAGGAAGGATTCGAGGAGTGCCGCAAGGTGATCGCCGATCTCGCCCAGACGGCTTACGACCACGGTGCGGTCTTCCTGCTCGAAACCTATGTCAACAACGTCGTCGGCTCGGTCGAGGAGACGGTGAAGATGTTCGCGCAGGTCGATCATCCCGGTCTCGGCCTGCTGATGGACCCGACCAACTATTTCGAGACCCACAACATCGACCGGATGGACCAGATCCTGAACCAGGTGTTCGACACGCTGACCGACAAGATCAAGATCGCGCACGCCAAGGATGTGAAGCGCTCGGGCGACGACAAGTCGGAGAAGCATGCCGACATCGGCGATGCCGACGCGATGGAAAGTCACACTTTCCGCGGCGTTGGCGAAATCGAACTGCCGGCGCCCGGCCTCGGTTCGCTGAACTACGACCTCTACCTCCAGCGGCTGGCCGAAAAGCATCCGAACATCCCGGTCATCATCGAGCATCTGTCGGAGGACGACGTGCCGCGCGCCAAGACATTCCTCGATGGGAAGTTCCGCGCCAACGGCCTGTGACTGCCGGCCGCGCTGCCGGTGCATTGGCGGCGCGGCTTCAAAAAAGGGAGGAAAGAATGCTGAAATTCGCTTGGAAATTGGCGGCCGCCGCGACACTGCTCGCCGGCATCGCCCTTGGCACGACTGCGCAGGCGCAGGACGGCCAGAAGACCTTCTATCTCTTGTCGCATGGCGGCCCGTCGGATGCGTTCTGGATCGACTGGAACGCCGGCGCGACCAACGCCTGCGACCAGCTCAAGGTGACCTGCAAGATCTCCTTCAGCGGCGGCGACATGGCGGCGCAGAAGGA
The DNA here is from genome assembly GCF_020164795.1 of Mesorhizobium sp. ES1-3. Lineage (NCBI taxonomy): Bacteria > Pseudomonadati > Pseudomonadota > Alphaproteobacteria > Hyphomicrobiales > Phyllobacteriaceae > Mesorhizobium > Mesorhizobium sp. ES1-3. The sequence goes on along the minus strand of NZ_JAIUGW010000008.1, from coordinate 18,290 downwards.
GGCCTTCAACTCGGCGCTCGCCGCCAAGCCCGACGGCATCGCCACGACGTCGGCGCAGCCCGGCCTGTGGACCGAAGAGGTGAAAGCGGCAAAGGCGGCTGGGATCCCGATCGTGTTCTTCAACACCGACGATCCGGCGACAGGACGGCAGGCCTATGTCGGGGCCGACCTCAAGGAAGCCGGCGTCATCTGGGCCAAATACCTTGTCGACCACAAGATGGTGAAGCAGGGCGACAAGGTCTTCCTGCCGGTCGAGGTTCCCGGCGCCAGCTACCAGCAGCTCGAGACCGAGGGCATTGCCAGCGTTTTCGATCCTTTGGGGATCAAATATGACGTGGTCGATTGCGGCACCGATCCGGCCGGCATCATCGCCAAGATGACCGACTACATGGTCGCCAACAATCCGCCGGCGATCATTGCGCTCGGCGATTCCGTGGCGGCCAGCGTCAAGCGCGTGTTCGACGGCGCCGGTGTGCCGGCGGGCAAGATCCCCGTCGTCGGCTGGGGCAATTCCAAGGAGACGGCGCAAGCCGTCAAGGATGGCTTCGTCAACGCCGCCGCCTGGCAGTACCCTTCGGCGCAGGGCTTCATGCCGGTGGCGCTGCTCGGGCTCGCCGCCTCGGGCGAACCGATCGGCTACGACATTCACACTTTCGGTCTCTACGACGCCTCCAGCGTCGAGCCGATCCTGAAACTCTACGACAAGAAGTGAGAACCAGCGCCCGCTGCGAAGGTGGCGGGCGTTTTTTCAAGCATGGTCCAAGCCGTCATGACAATTGCCGCAGAAGACGACGCGCCGCGGGCGAAAGGCAGATCGCGCCTGATGCGCTCGCCGCAATTCTCCTCCTTCGTCATCCTCATCATTTTGCTGGCGGTGTTCGCTGTCGCCGACGCCAACTTCCTGTCGCCGCTCAACATCTCGAACATGATGGCGTTCCTGCCCGAACTCGGCATCATCGCGCTCGGCATGACATTGCTTTTGACGGCAGGCGAATTCGACCTTTCCGTCGGCGCGGTGTTTGGACTGGCGCCGGTGGTGGTTATGCTGCTGGTGCAGAATGGCGGGGTGGATATCGGTGTCGCGCTTCTGGCCGGACTAGCACTCTGCATCGCGATCGGCGCGATCAACGGGCTGATCGTCACCAAGATCGGCATCTCGTCCTTCCTGGTGACGCTGTCGATGCTGCTCGTCGTACGCGGGGCAGCGCTTTACATCACGCAAGGCTTTCCGCTGAAATCCTGGGACCAGCCTGGGTTCTTCGTGACGCTGCTCGCCGGCAGCTTCAACATCGGCTCGTTCCGCTTCTACACCTCGCTCTGGTGGTTCATCGGCCTCTCGCTGTTTGCCATCTATATCCTGCGCTACGCCAAGCTCGGCAATTGGATCAGTGCGATCGGTTCTAATCGCAACGCGGCAGTGGCGCGCGGCGTGCCGGCCGACACCGTCAAGATCTGGCTGTTCATCGCGACCTCGGTGCTGGCCGGCCTTGCCGGCATGATCAGCGCCTTCCGCATCTCCGCCGCCTCGCCGGTGGCCGGCACCGGCTACGAGCTGGAGGTGATCGCCATGGTGGTGGTCGGGGGCACGGCGCTGACCGGGGGGCGCGGCACCATCCTCGGTACCATTGTCGGCGCGGTGATGCTGCGTGCGATCCGCAACGGCATCGTGCTGATCGGCGTGCCGGGGCTCGCCTACAACATCTTTGTCGGCCTCATCATCCTCGCCATGCTCATCCTGCACGCTTTGCTGCAGAAGAACGCCGCAAGGAGCTGACGATGATGCAAGAAGTACTTCGGCTGCAGAACCTGCAAAAGTCCTTCGGCAGCGTGCGCGCGCTGAAGAATGCCTCACTGACACTGCGGGAAGGCGAGGTGGTAGCGCTGCTTGGCGATAATGGTGCCGGCAAATCGACGCTGATCAAGGCGATCTCGGGTGTGTTTCCGGTCGATCGCGGCGACATTTATGTGCGTGGCGAGAAGGTCTCGATCCGTTCGACCAGGGATGCGATGGATCTCGGCATCGAGACCATCCACCAGGACACCTCGCTGGCGCCGGACCTCAGCATTGCGCGCAATCTTTTCCTCGGCCGCGAGCCGGTCAGTTTCGGCTGGCTCGGCGTGTTCGCGCCGCTCGATCTCGTGAAGCTGCGCAAGGCCGCTTCCGAACTGCTCAAGCGCGTCGGCATCTCGAAAAAGCTCGACGCGGACGCGCTGGTGAGCACACTTTCGGGCGGCGAACGTCAGTCGATCGCCATCTCGCGCGCCATGCAGTTCGCCGCCAAGGTGATCATCCTCGACGAGCCGACCAACAATCTGGGCGTCGAGGAAACCCACGGCGTGCTTCGCTTCGTCAAGGAGGTGCGCGACGCCGGCCATTCCGTGCTGCTCATCACCCACAATATCCACCACGTGTTCCAAGTCGCCGACCGCATCGTCGTCATGCGGCGGGGCGAGATCGTCGCCGAACAGACGGTCGCCGACACCGATCTGCTGACCGTGGAAAGCATCATCACCGGCGCCGACATGTCGGCCTTGCTCAAGGAGGCGAGGGCAAAGTGAAGGACGTCGGATGGTAGAGCTTTACGGCAAAACACTGTCGCGCCGGCAAGTGGCCGAGCGGTCAGGCCAGCTGTCGCAATTCGCCGGCGTGCGCCTGATGACGCTCGGCGACGGTGTGGAGCGCGGCATCCGCATGCTCGAATTCCGCACCGGCTCGGGCCTGCGCTTCACCGCACTCGTCGACCGGGCGCTCGACATCGCCGATTGCGACTATAGGGGGCAGGCGATCGGCTGGCATTCGCCGAGCGGTTTTCGCAACCCCGGCCTGCATGAGTATGAAGGGGAAGGGGGGCTGGCCTGGGCGCGCTCTTTCTCCGGCCTGCTCGTCACCTGCGGGCTCGATCATATTCTGGGCCGCGAGGACGTGCCGGCCGACAACTACAACTACCCGGGCAGGAAGACGGTGCTCCATTCGCTGCATGGCCGTGTCGGTACGATCCCGGCGCGGCTGACCGGCTATGGCGAGCGTTGGGACGGCGACCGCTGCGTGCTGTGGGCCGAAGGCATCGTCCAGCAGTCGGCGGTTTTTGGCGAGGATTTGCATCTTATCCGCCGCATCGAGGCCGATGTCGGTGGCAACGAGATCCGGCTTTCCGACCATGTCGTCAATCACGGCTTCAACCGCACGCCGCATATGTATTTCTACCACGTCAATGTCAGCCATCCCCTGCTGGACGAGGGCTCGCGCTATCTGGCGCCGATCCGCGACGTTGTCTGGGCCGGTCATGCCGGAGAACACTACGAGGCGCAGAAGGCCGGCTACCGCACGGCGCCAGCGCCGCAGATGGGTTTCAGCGAGCAGGTTTGGCAGCACGAAATGGACGCTGACGGAAAGGGCGAAGTGCCGGTCGCGGTGGTCAACGACCGGCTCGGTCTCGGCTTCGAACTGGTGACGTGCAAGCACCAGTTGCCCTGCGCTTATCAATGGCAGAATTTCCAGGCCGGGCAGTACGCGCTGGGAATAGAGCCTTCGACCCACCATGTGCTGGGCGATCTCGCCGCGCGCGAGCGCGGCGAGATGATCTGGCTGGAGCATGGCGAAAGCCGGGCCTATGACGCGGTGTTCCGGGTCCTCGATGGCGCCTGTGAGATCGCAGCGGCCGAAGCCAGGATCGCTGCTATCGCCCGACAGCCCGAGCAGGATTATCCTCAGCCTTCCGGAAACTTTCCAAGACTGGCCGGCAGGGCATGAGCGCGACACTTATCCAAAGCAAGCCCTCCGGCCGGCGGACCGGATTGCCAGCGGTGCGCGACGATTGGAGGTCAGTGTGACGACGATGGCAAAAAAGCGCGACTATAGCCTTGTCGGCGAAAGCACCAGGGCGGCGATCGAGACCGGTCTTGCCTCGGCCGAGTGGTATCACACCGACGTCTCGCGCAAGGCGATCAAGGAACTGATGCAGCGTTCCGATGGGCCGGCGATCCGCGACACCATCATCTGGATTGTCGCGATCCTGGGTTCGGCCGCCGGTATCGTTTGGTTCTGGGGTTCGTGGTGGATGGTGCCGTTCCTGTTCGTCTACGGCGTGCTCTACGGCTCGTCGAGCGACTCGCGCTGGCACGAGTGCGGCCATGGCACGGCCTTCCGCACGCGCTGGATGAACGATGTCGTTTATCACATCGCCTCGTTCATGCTGATGCGCAATCCCGTGCAATGGCGCTGGAGCCATGCCCGGCACCACACTGACACCATCATCGTCGGGCGCGATGCCGAGATCGCCGTCATGCGTCCGCCGGACCTGTTGAAGGCCGCGCTTGCCTTCACCGGAATTCTCGATTTCCGCTATTCGCTGCCGACGCTGTTGCGCCAGGCCTTCGGCACGCTGTCGGACGAGGAGAAGAGCTATATTCCCGAGATGGAACAGCATAAGGCCGTGGTCGCCGCCCGCTGGCATGTCGCGATCTACGTCGCGACGATCGCCCTCGCGATCGCGCTGAGGTCATGGATACCGCTGGTGCTGATCGGCGTGCCGCGCCTTTACGGCACCTGGCACATGGTGATGACCGGCCTGCTGCAGCATATCGGCTTGGCCGACAATGTCGTCGACCACCGGCTCAACACCCGCACGGTCCACATGAACCCGATCAGCCGGTTCATCTACTGGAACATGAACTACCATGTGGAGCACCACATGTTCCCGTTGGTGCCGTATCATGCACTGCCGAGACTGCATGAACTGATCAAGCATGATCTGCCCGAGCCGAACCCGTCGATTTGGCATGCCTACCGCGAGGTCTGGCCGGTTCTGCTCAGGCAGCTGAAATATGAGGATTACTACCTCAAGCGCGAATTGCCGCCGACGGCCAGGCCCTATCGCGGCGAGTTCCACGAGGTCGATATGTCGGCGGCGGCCGAATAGCGATCGCGAATGGTTGCAGGAGATTGAGATGGCGGATTGGGTAGAGGCGTGCGCGGTGGACGATGTCGAGGAAGAGGATGTCATCCGCTTCGACCATGATGGGCGGACCTTCGCGATCTATCGCTCCCCGGACGACGAATTCTTCGCCACCGATGGTTTTTGCACGCATGAAAAGGCGCATCTGGCCGATGGGCTGGTGATGGACGACATCATCGAATGCCCCAAGCACAATGGCCGCTTCAACTACAAGACTGGCCAGGCCAAGGGCGCACCGGTCTGTGTCAACCTCGCGACCTATCCGGTGAAGGTCGAGGCCGGTAAGGTGATGATCCAGATCTGAAGCGGATCAACCGATCGGCATCGCGATGGTAACCAACAGAGGGACGTTTCAATGAGCCGAAAGAGACCGACCGTCGCCGATTTGCGCGCCATGAAGGGCAAGCGGCAGCTGACCATGCTGCGCGTGCTGACACTGGACGAGGCGGAAGCCGCCGAACGGGCAGGGGTCGACATTGTCTCGGTGCCTCCCGAACTGGTGCTCAACCCGCAATACCGCGACGCGGCACCCAGCCTGTTCACCATGCCGGGCGACAATTTCTTCGAAATCGGCACCGCGGATGATTTCGTCCGCTGGGCCTTCCGGCTCTATAAGGCAAGCGCCGACGCGGTCTATTGCAGCGCGGGCTACGCAACCATCAAGCGGATGGCGGACGATGCCATTCCCGTCATCGGCCATGTCGGCCTCATTCCTTCCCGCGCGACCTGGACCGGCGGTTTCAAGGCGGTCGGCAAGTCCGCCGACACGGCGATGCAGGTCTTCGAGGCGGTGCAGCAACTGGAGGCGGCCGGCGCCATCGGTGCCGAGATCGAGGTCGTCCCGGTCGAGGTCGCCAAGGCGATCTCGGAGCGCACCTCGCTGATCATGCTGTCGATGGGCGCGGGCACGGGCTGCGATGCGCAATATCTGTTCGCCGACGACATCCTTGGCCAGAACAGGGGCCACATGCCCCGCCACTCCAAGGTCTATCGCAACTTCGCCGCCGAGTATGACCGGCTGCAGGCGGAGCGGGTGGCGGCGTTCTCCGAATATATCGCCGACGTCAACAGCGGCGCCTATCCCGAGGACAGGCACATCGTGCACATGGACCCCGCCGAGCTAGGCCTGTTCCTTGACAAGGTCGGCCGGAGATAAGGCCGGCTGCCACGCATTGCCGGCAAGTGCGGCGTGGAGTGCTTCCGCATCGACGCCGAGCGGCCGGTCATCCTTCAGCGTCAGAACGAGCGCGCGTATCGCCATGTGGACAGCCGATGTGCGTGGGGCCAGCGTCAACCCTTCACGCAGATCGATTGCCTGCGCCGCTGCCATCAGTTCGAAAGCGATCAGCCGGCGCCACAGTGCGATCATATCAGCGCATTTCGATATCGCCAGCGGCGTCTGCGTGGCGTGGTCCTCGACGCCTTCCGAAACCGGGAGAAAATCGAGCATCACCGGATTGGCCTTATGGCGGATGGCGGCCAGGATCGACGTCACCGTCTTTTGTAGCGGCACGAAACCGGCCGAAGCGCCTCCGACTGGCGACAGATATTTCGGCAAGCCGTTGCGGCCCCAGCCGGTGAGCTGGATGAAGCGGGCGGCACTTGCAGCGGCGCATTGCGCGATTGCGAGGCCTAGTGTCTCGAAGGCAAGCGCCAGCGCCGCCGTGTGGAAATTACCGGTCGACAGCACCAGCTCGTCGTCGCTCAGAACCAGCGGGTTGTCGGCGGCGGCATTGAGTTCGATCTCGACGGCGCGTCTTGCCTGACCGATCGCCTCGATCAGCGCGCCGTGAATCGAGGGCATGCAGCGGATCGACAGCGAGTCCTGTATGGTGGTGGGCGCCGGCGCTTCGTCGCGGGCGAGAAGATCGTGCAGCGCCTTGGCGGCTTCCTGCTGGCCTGCGGCCGACCTAGCCATGTGCAGGCGGGGATCGAGGACGGTGCGGTTGGCGCCGATCCCTTCCATGGTCAACGCGCCGGCCTGCTGCTGCTGGGCCAGAGCCGACAGCGCGTCGGTGACCACAAGTGCGCCGCCGCCGGCGGATACGGCGGACGCGTTGATCAGCGACAGCCCATCCTTGGGCGCCAGGCCGATAGGGCCGAGGCGGGCCATCATCAGCGCCTTGACTGCCGGCATGCGCCTTCCCTGATACTCGGCTTCGCCTTCGCCGATCAGCAGGCGCGCGATCGCGGTCATCAGCACCAGGTCGCCGGCGCCGATCGAGCCCAGCGACGGCATAACCGGATGGACCCCGGCATTGAGCGTATCGACCAAAGCGACAAAGACTGACGGCGAAAGGCCGGACCCGCCGGCCGACAGCATTGTCAGGCGGGCAAGCATGGTTGCCCGCACGGCCTCGACCGGCAGCGCTTCACCGACCGCGCCGCTGCGGCCTTCCAGCAACCGGCGCTGGAAGGCGCTGGCGTCACCCTCGACCGATGTGCCGAGATTGGCGCCGAGCCCGGTGTTCAGGCCGTAAATCTGTTGGCCGGAGGCAGCGGCCTGGTCGAGCACCTTTCGCGCCTTCTCCAGCCTGCCGATGACATCGGGTCCGATTTCCACCTTACGCGCTTCGCGGGCGACGGCGGCGACATCGCCGACACTGACGCCAGCCCCGGTGAGGAGGAGCGCGCTCATGCGAAGCGCAACCTTTGGCCGATGCTTTGCGCCTGTGCCTTGGCCAGCATCGCCTTGCCGAGCGCAATGTCGGACAATGACAGGCCGCGATGCCAGAACAGGATTGTTTCGTCGTCACTCTGCCGTCCCGGCTTGAGACCGGCCGCGATCTGGCCGAGTTCGGCATGCAGCGTGTTTTCGCTCAGCCGTCCGGTCTCGACATGCGCACGCAGCGCGCCGAACTTGCCGCCCTTGCACTGGCCCCAATCGTCGACCACCATCTTCTGCATGATGTCGGTCAGCGACAGCTCCACCGCGCTCATCGTGCCATAGGGCACGACCAAGGCGGCCGGCTTGATCCATTCTGTCTTCAGCAGCGGTTGCGGCTCGGGCAGCCGCGACGCTTCGACGACGATGTCGGCACCTTCGACGCAGCTTTGCCAATCGGCCACCGCTTTGACCGGCTTGCCGAGGTCGGCGGAGAGTTTGGCGGCAAAGCCGTCGCGGCTTTCCGGTCGGCGCGAATGGACGCGGATTTCGTCGAAATCGAAGAGATGGTCGAGCAGGCGCACGTTCCAGTAGGCGGTGCCGCGCGCGCCGATATGGGCGAGCACCTTCGAGTTCTTGCGCGCCAGGTGTTTGGCGCCGATGGCGGTGACGGCGCCGGTGCGCATGTCGGTTATGACGGTGGCGTCGAGGATGGCGCGTGGCGTGCCGGTGCGCGGATCGAATAGATTGAGGATACCGAATTCAGAGGGCAGGCCGTGCAGATAGTTGTCGACATAGTCGCCGACGATCTTCACGCCGGCCGCGTCGAGCGGCGCCACGTAGCCGCGCAAGACATTGAAATGGCCATGGAAGGACGGGTCGGGTTCGAGGTGGACACGCGGCTCGATCACGGTCTGGCCCTTACCTTGCGCAACGAGCCCGGCCTCGACCGCGCCGATGATTTCACCATCAGTCATGGCAAGGGCTTCGATGTCCAGGGCATTGAGATAGTCGATATAGATGGGCTTCATGAGCACGCTGTTCCTCGGCCACCCCGCTCATCCATAACAGGCCGCGACGCGACACGAAAGTTTGTTGGCTCTTGTCTGGACGCCGTCGGCCAAATGCTGTTCAAAGCGGTCCGTCATGACTGCCGTTTCCGAGACCGAAGCTTCAGCCGACCCAGCCAGGAATTCGCGGCGTGTGGCGCTGATCGTCGCCATCGCCTTCTTCATGCAACTGCTGGACTCGACGATCATCTCGACCTCGCTGCCGCAGATGGGGGAATCGTTCGGCGTGCCGGCGGTGGCGATGAGCATCGGCATTACCGTCTACATGCTGACCATGGCGGTGTTCGTGCCGCTGTCGGGCTGGCTCGCCGATCGGTTCGGTGCACGGAACATCTTCCTCGTCGCGATCGCGCTGTTCACGCTGGCGTCGCTCGCCTGCGGTTTTTCGCAGACCCTGACCGAATTCGTCATTGCCCGTGCCGTGCAAGGCCTGGGCAGCGCTTTGATGACGCCGGTCGGCCGCATCCTGGTGCTGCGCAACGCGTCGAAATCCGAATTGCTCAACGCCACGGCGCTGATCACCTGGCCGGCGCTGTTCGCGCCTGTCGTCGGGCCGGTGCTTGGTGGCTTCATCACCACTTACCTCTCTTGGCACTGGAATTTCTTCATCAACATCCCGCTCGGCATTGTCGGGCTGGCGCTGGTCGCCCGCTTCATCCCGGGTGACCGTGAAGCCGATCCCAAGCCGCTCGACTGGCCGGGTTTTTTCCTGACGTCGCTGGGGCTCGCCTGCCTGCTCTATGGTCTCGAGCGCATCGCGCATCCGGAGGATGGCGCCTTGCCGACGGTGGGGCTGATCGCGGCGGGGATCGTCGTCGGCTGGGTAGCAGTGCGGCATCTCCGTCGCGCGCCGCATCCGCTGCTCGACCTTTCCTCGTTCAAGGTGCTGACCTTCGCCATCTCGACGCTCGCCGCCGGCACCATCTTCCGGGTGGCGATCAACGCCACGCCGTTCCTGTTGCCGCTTCTGTTCCAGGTCGGCTTCGGGCTCAGCCCCGTGGATGCCGGTATGATGATCCTGGCCTATTTTCTCGGCAATCTCGGCATGAAGACGGTGACGACGCCGACGTTGCGCCGTTTCGGCTTTCGCTCGGTGATGGTCTTCAAAGGCATCATCGCGTCCGCATCGATCATGGCTTGCGCGGCGATCTCGCCGCAGACGCCGCAAGCGCTGGTGGTGGCGCTGATGCTGATTGCCGGCCTGACGCGCTCGATGCAGTTCACCGCGCTCAACACGCTGGCCTTCGCCGATATCGCCGCCGGGCAGCGCAGCTCAGCGGCGACCTTGTCCTCGATGCTACAGCAGGTCGCGATGCTGTTCGGCGTCGCGGTGGCGGCGGCGATCCTCAACCTGTCGCAGATCGCGAGAGGCCGGCCGGCGCTCGATCTCGTCGATTTTCGAGCAGCCTTCCTGGTGATCGGCGTCATCGGACTGGTTTCGTCGTTCCGCTTCCTGGTGTTGCCGAAGACCGCCGGCGCCGAGGTCTCGGGCCATATTGCCTGAAACTGAAATCGAATTTTCCCGCCGATCGCAGGGTTAAATTCCGTCTTCGCCTTTCGGCTTGGTGCTGTGTATCCGCAGGCGCGGACAATGACGCAAACAATTGCCAAAAGTGCAGGAGTTTCCGGGCATTGCGCCAGATTCGGCAATCAATGCGTCCACTTTGCGAATCTCGCCGCCAGCCCGCGTTTTGAACGCGGATTCATTTGACGAAGCGGCGCTCGGCCGATTAGCTTTCTCTCCAAGGGGTGGCTGCGCTGCCAGCGGGGTGAATGCAGACAATGAACATGGCTGGCTGGCTGAACTTCAGGAGCCTGAACCAGGAAGGCATCGTCTTTGCCATAGCCGTCGTGCTGTTCGTTGCCGCGGCTATTGGCCTGCCTGGCTTCATCGATCCCAACAATCTCGTCGCCATCGTCCGCTCGGTCTCGGTGCTGGGTATTCTGGCGCTAGGCATGGCGGTCGTCATCATCGGCCGCGGCATTGACCTGTCGGCGGTGGCGATCATGGCCATGTCGGTCGCCTGGTACCTGCAACTGCTCAACACCGGGACCTCGGATGGGCTGGCCTTCGCCTATGTGCTGGCCGGCGTGCTCGCCATCGGACTGCTCAACGGCTTTCTCGTCGCCTATGCCGATGTGCCGGCGATCTTCGTCACGCTGGCGACCGGCTCCTTCGTCTTCGGCTATGTCCGTTCGCAATTGATCACCCAGGACGCGGTGCCGGTGCCGCAGGGCCATTGGGTGGAACTGCTAGGCGGCCTGCGCTTCCTCGACGTCCCGATCGAGGTGTTCGTCTTCGCGGGGCTCGCCTTCCTGTTCTTCCTGTTCCTGCGCTACACCAAATGGGGCCGCTATATCTATTTCGCCGGCGACAATCCGGTCGCGGCGCGCAACATCGGCATTCCGGTGCGGCCAATGCTGGTGCTGCGCTATGTGCTCTCCGCTTTCGTGGCACTGGTCGCCGGCCTGCTGACAGCGGCCAGCCTGCATTCGATCAATACGCGTGTCGTCAATTCGACGCTGCTTTACGACATCGTGCTGGTGGCGGTGATCGGCGGTATCGGCCTGTCGGGCGGACGGGGCGGGGTGCGCAACGTGCTGGTCGGGGCGGCACTGATCGGCATCCTGCTCAATGCCATGACCATCATCGACATTCCGCTGCTCTACCAGAACCTGATCAAGGCGGCGATCCTGCTCGGCGCCATCATCGTCGACGGGATCATCAATCCGCGTGACGAACAGACCGCGCAGCAGGGCGACATTTAGAGCAGATGGGCTAGCCCATCTTGCTCGGGGTACCCGGTGCGATCGGGACGATCCGCCGGCAATGAAAACCGAACCAGAGGATGAGACATGAAACTGATCAGAACACTCATGGCGGCGGCCACGGCGCTTGCCGTTACCGCCTTCGTGGCGCCGACCTTCGCCGCTGACGATCCGGGCCCCGCTGCCTATGCACAAGCGCTGAAAGGCAAGCGCGTCATGCTGGTGCCGCTGGCGATGGGCTTCGACCTGGCGCAGGGCTGGGCGCATTATCTGAAGAAGGAAGTCGAGGCCTGGGGCGGCACGTTCGAGACGCGCGATCCGAACTGGGTGGTCGATGCCGGCGCGCAGGCGATCACCGACGCGATCTCGTCCGACACCAGACCCGATGTGCTGATCATCCATGCGCCGGACCTCAATTCCTATTCCAAGCTGATGAAGAAGGCGCAGGCCGCCGGCACCTATGTGATCCTCGTCGACAACCCGGCCAACTTCCCGGCCGACGCCTTTGTCGGCAGCGACTGGGATCGGCTCGGCCAGCTCGAAGCCGAAGCCGCGATCAAGGGCTGCGGCGAGAACTCGTCCAAGAAGATCGGACTGGTGCAGGGCGACCAGGCCAACTCTTCCAGCCTCTACCAGTATGCCGGCATCATGAAGGTGCTGGACAAACACCCCGACTTCAAGGTCGTGGCCAAGCCCGACTCCAACTGGGATGCGACGACCTCGCGCAACGTGACGACGACCATGCTGCAGCAGAACCCGGACATCTGTTCGATCATCGATTTCTGGGATGGTGACGCGACCGGCGCATCCGCCGCGATCCGTGACGCCAAGCTCGACGGCAAGGTGTTTTTGGTCACCACCGGCGGCGGCGAAAAGGCGGCCGATTGCGACAAGCTGCAGGACGGTACTTACGGTGCTGTCGTCATGACAGAACTTGCCCGGCAGTCGGGCGACATGAACGCCATCATCAAATTCCTGCTGCAGAGCGGCCAGCCGGCCGGCACCTCGCACACCTACATCTACACGCTGGAGAAGGCGACGACCAAGGCCGACCTCAAGCCCGACAGCTGCTGGGACCTGAAGGCGCTGCAGGCGGAAGTGACGGCGAAGTAGGCGGGCCTTTTTCGATGCGCTAATGGCGGTCGCTTCTTCCGACGTTGGTGCTGCCCCTCATCCGGCTGCCGGCACCTTCTCCCCGTATAGGGACGGGGAGAAGGGATTAGACGCAACGTTGGCGACCCCCTCTCCCCGTCCTTCACGGGGAGAGGGTAAGGGTGAGGGGCAGCGCAAACCTTGAATAATTGCCCTTCGGAAGCTGACCACATCTTTCTTTTTCTCTTGCAGCAGTGACCTGATGACTTTTCGCGAACGCCTGCAGTCCTGGCGCTACAATCTCGTGCCCGACCATCTGGTCGGCGAGATCCTGACCAAGCGCTGGACCGACAACGCCATTCCCTTCCTGGCTTTGGTGGCGACGCTCGGCGTGTTCGGCTCGATCATTCCGGGCTTCTTCAAGCTGACCTCGCTGCAGGAATCGACCCGCCAGCTCGGCGAATTCTCGATGGTGGTCACCGGCATGACCGTGGTGATGCTGGGCGGCGGCATCGATCTGTCGGTCGGCTCGATCTTCGCGCTGTCCTGCTTTTCCGCGGTCTATGTCTTCTTCATCCTCGAACAATCGATCTGGCTGGCGCTTGCCGCCTCGCTCGCCACCGGCCTCGTCTTCGGCGCGATCAACGGCTACCTCGTCGGGTACCTGCGGCTGCGCGCCTTTCTCACCACGCTGGTCACCTTCATTTTTGGGCGGGCGCTGTTCGACATCCTCGTCACCACCTATGCCGCCGACGTGCAGCTTTCGACCGCTACGTCCGACGTGCTCGATTTCATCGGCGACAGCACTTTCTGGGGCCTGTCCGTCTCGGTGTGGTTGGCGATCATCCTGGCCATCGTCACCCATATCGCGCTGACACGCTCGCGGCCGGGCTGGCATGTGCTGGCGGTGGGCGGCTCCCGGCGCTCGGCGCACAATGCCGGCATCCGGGTGCGCCGCACCGTGTTCATGACCTATATCTTTTCCGGTTTCTGCGCCTCGATCGGCGGCTTTCTCATCGCCTGCCGCTTGAGCGGGGCGGGGCCAGGCACCGGCCTCAATCTCGAGATCATGGCGCTGACGGCGGCGGTGGTCGGCGGCGTCAGCCTCGGCGGCGGGCGCGGCTCGGTGATCAAGGGCCTGATGGGCGCCATCATCGTGCTGACCATGACCAATGGGCTGATCCGGCTTGGCTACGGCACCGGCACCAACCAGATGGTGCTCGGCATCATGCTTGCTGTGGCGGTGACCATCGACATCCGTTGGCTGAAGAACCGCCACAAAGTGCTGAACGAGGTCTATGTCGCGCCGGTCTATCTCAAGATGGGCGAAACACAGTCCGCGGTGCCGGGCTCGGGCACGCCTTACGCACTCGACAACCGGTTGTCGGCGGCGGACCATATCGGGCTTGGCGAGCTGGAGGGGCCGGAAGACGTCATCCTCGACCGCGACGACAATCTCTATTGCGGTACCCGCCATGGCGAGATCGTCCGCTTCTTCGCGCCGGACCATCTCAGGTCGGAAGTGTTCGCCCATATTGGCGGTTTTCCGCTTGGGCTGGCCTTCGACAAGTCGGGCAATCTGATCAGCTGTGTCGGCGCCATGGGGCTGTATTCGGTTTCGCCGGATCGGGAGGTGAAACGCCTGTCGGCGGAGACGTCGCGCTCCTGGACGTCGATCGTCGACGATGCACGGCTGCGCGATCCCAATGATTGCGATATCGCGCCGGACGGCCGCATCTATTTTACGGACTCGACCAAGCGCTATGACGCGCATGACTGGGCGCTGGACTCGATCGAAAACCGCGCTACCGGGCGACTGCTGGTCTACGACCCCAGGGATGGCTCGACGACGACGCTGCTTGATGGCTACCGCTACACCAATGGTGTCTGCATGGCGCATGACGGCAAGTCGCTGTTTTTCGCCGAAAGCTGGGCCTGCCGTGTGCACCGCTACTGGCTGGAAGGGCCGAAGGCCGGCACCGCCGAATGCGTCATCCGCGACATGCCGGGTTATCCCGACAACATCAATCGGGCATCGGACGGTAATTACTGGATGGCGTGGCTCGGCATGCGCACGCCGAGTTTCGACCTCTCGCTGCGCCACCCCGACATGCGCAAGCGCATGACGCGCCGGCTGCCGCAGGACGAATGGCTGTTCCCCAACATCAACACCGGCGGCGTGGTGAAATTCAACGAGAAGGGCGGCATCGTCGAGGCAATGGGCGATCTCTCTGGCGGCGCGCATCCGATGGTCACCTCGATGCGCGAACACAAGGGATGTCTGTTCGTCGGCGGCATCCTCAACAACCGCATCGGCCGCTACAAAATTGCCGGCGCCGATCCGAACTGGACCAGCCCCGATTCCTATTGGGGCGCGCAGCCATGATCCTAGATCCGATCCTGGATATGTTTCGCGGCAAGGCGGTGACCATCCCGCCGCTCGACGGTGCCTTCCGTCCCAACACACGGCTCGATGACGCGCCGGCGTTCGCCGAGCTGACCGAGCCGGACAATCTGCTGGTTGCCGATGGCCAGCTGCTGGCCTCCAGCGGCAACACCGTCTACGCGATTGCCGTTGGCGTGGAACCTGTCGTGATCGAGATCTTTCCGTCTCCCATCACGGCGCTGGCGCTGTCGCCTTCAGGCGAACTGACGGTGGGGCTGGAAAGCGGCAAGCTGTTGATCGCGGGCAGGGAGGTGTCCTTGGCGGCGGGGATCCACTGCATCACCGCGCTCGCCTATGCAGGAGACGGTGCGCTGTGGCTGGCCAATGGTTCGGCCGAATTCGCGCCGTCGCAATGGGCTGCCGATCTGATGAAGAAAGGCGCGTCCGGTTCGCTTTGGAAACGAGACGCCGCGGATCATGAGTTCCGCAAAGTGGCTGACGACATCGCCTTTCCCTACGGGCTTCACATCCTTGGCCGGGATGTGTTGGTCAGCGAAAGCTGGCGCCATCAGCTTGTCTGTTTCGATGCCGCGACCGGCAGCCGCTCGACTGTGTTGACGCATCTGCCCGGCTATCCCGCGCGGCTGTCGCCGGTCGGCGATGGCGGGGCGTGGCTGACCCTGTTCGCGCCACGCAACCGGCTGATCGAATTCGTACTGCAGGAAACGCACTATCGCCAGGACATGATCGACCAGGTACCGCCGGCCTACTGGATTGCCCCGGCGCTGGCATCCAACCGCAGTTTCCTCGAGCCGCTGCAATGTGGCGGCATCCGCACCATGGGCATTCACAAGCCGTGGTCGCCTAGCCGTTCCTACGGGCTGGTGGTCCGGCTCGACCGGGACATGCAGCCGCAATTCAGCCTGCACAGCCGCGCCAACGGCACGCGCCATGGCATCTGCAGCGTGGTGGAGGAAGGCGGCGAACTGTTCATCGCTTCCAGGGGCGGCGATTGCGTGCTGGCCGTCGACCTCGCCTCGGGAGGCTTCTGATGGAGCCGATCGTTCGCCTCGAGAATGTCACCAAGAATTACCGTGGCGTGCCAGCGGTCAAGAATGTCACCTTCGAGCTACGCAAGGGCGAAATCCATGCGCTTCTCGGCGAGAATGGCGCCGGCAAGTCGACGCTGACCAAGATCATTGCCGGGGTGGTCAACGCCACGTCGGGCAAGATGTTTCATAAGGGCCGGGAGATCGCCTACGCCTCACCGCATGCCGCGCTCGAGGCCGGCATCGCCATGGTGTTCCAGGAAACCAGCCTGGTGCCGTCGATGACGGTGGCGCAAAACCTCTATCTCGGTACCGAAAAATTCCTCAACCGGCTGCGCGGCACGTATATTTCAGCACAGCAGTTCCTGCAGTCGTTGAATTTTCCGGTCGATCCGAACGCCATGGTGGCGACGCTGGGTGCCGCCAAGCGGCAGATGGTCGAGATCGCGCGCGCCGTCCACCACAATGCCGAGATCATCATCTTCGACGAACCGACAGCGACGCTGACGCCGGAGGAGAAGCGGCATTTCTTCGCGCTGATCCGGCGGCTGAAGGCGAACGGTGTCTCGATCGTCTTCATCAGCCACGCGTTGGAAGAGGCATTGATGATCGCCGACCGCATCACCATCCTGCGCGACGGCGAACTGGTCATC
The DNA here is from genome assembly GCF_020164795.1 of Mesorhizobium sp. ES1-3. NCBI lineage: Bacteria > Pseudomonadati > Pseudomonadota > Alphaproteobacteria > Hyphomicrobiales > Phyllobacteriaceae > Mesorhizobium > Mesorhizobium sp. ES1-3. The sequence continues at coordinate 1,711 of NZ_JAIUGW010000008.1, read as the reverse complement.
ACCGACGACACGTCGGCCTTCGACCGCGACAAGATCGTCGCCGCCATGGTCGGGCGCACGCTGTCGGGACAGATCTACCGCCAGCGCGACGAGGCCAGGCTGCGCACGCCCGGTAAGAAGGTGCTGTCGGTGCAGGATATCTCGATGAGCAATGTCGTGCGCAACAATTCCTTCTCGATCTTCGAAGGCCAGATCACCGGCGTGTTCGGGCTGATCGGCTCGGGGCGCACAGAAACCTTCAAGATCGTGTCGGGTATCTGCAAGCGCGATTTTCTGCGCGGTGGGGCGATCGAACTCGACGACAGGCCGGTGCGCTACCTCGTGCCGAGCGAAGCGGTGGCGGACGGCATCGTCTATGTCACCGAGGATCGCAAGAGCGAAGGCATCTTCGAGACGATGGGCGTTGCCGAAAACCTGTTCGGCGGGCTGCTGGCGGCGGGCCGCGAACAGGCCTGGGTGATCAACCAGCAGGAGATGCGCCAGCTTTCGGCGGAATGGACCAAGACGCTGAATATCAAGGCGATCAACGACAATGCCCGCGTCGTCGAGCTGTCCGGCGGCAACCAGCAGAAGGTGGTGATCGGCAAGGGGCTGGTGCAGCAGCCGCGTATCGTCATCTTCGACGAACCGACGCGCGGCGTCGATGTCGGCGCCATCGCCGAGATCCACCAGATCATCAACCGGCTGGCCGACGAGGGCCTGGCTGTGGTGGTCATCTCGTCCTATTTGCCGGAGATCATGAACCTGTCGGATCGCATTCTCGTGTGCCGGCAGGGGCGTATCGTCGAGGAGTTTTCGCCGGCGGAGGCGACGGAGGAGAAGATCATGTATGCGGCGGTGCATTAGGGTGTGTTGGAGGAATACCCGATATGTCTGACAACCCTTGCTGCAGGCTTCGGAGATTAGCCGACACGACGATCACTTCGTCATCCTGGGGCGAAGCAAGGAGCGAAGCGACGCGGCGCAGACCCCAGGATCCATGCCGCGACGTCAGAGCGACACAGCAGTGGAGAATTTTGCACCGTCGCACCCATTGGCCAAGGTCGCGGCATGGAGTCTAGGGTCTCCGCGACGGAGCTTCGCTCCTGCTTCGCCCTAGAATGACGAAGCTTGGGTCCGAGGCGCACCTTTAAAGGTTTCCGAGACACGCCAAAACCGAATCATCCGACGTGAGTGGCCGCCTTTACTCGTTATCCCCAACCCACCCATTCCAAACGAAAGGACCGCACCATGGCCACCACAAGACTCCTGAGCGATGCCGAGGTGGAAAAAATCCCGGCGGTGAAGGCGGTGTTCGACGATATTCGCGCCACGCGCAAATCGGATTTCGTCAACAATTTCTGGCGCGGGCTCGCCAATGATCCGGTGACGCTGAAGCGGATCTGGGGGCAGTTGAAGGTGGTGATGGTCGCCGACAGCGCCATCGACCCGCTGACCAAGGAAATGATCTACATCGCGGTGTCGACGGCCAATGGCTGTTCCTACTGCGTTCATTCGCACACGGCGGCGGCGCGGGCCAAGGGCATGACCGACGCGCAGCATGGCGAACTGGTGTCGATCATCGGTCTCGCTGGCCAGACCAACCATCTGGTCACGGCCATGCAGATTCCAGTCGATCCGCAATTCGAGGTGAAGAGCTAGGACGTAGTGACGATTTAACGGGTTGGGATTCCCAAGGAAGCGCAAATCAGATTCAACGCTGATTTTTGGA
>NZ_JAIUGW010000074.1:0-1064 GCF_020164795.1 Mesorhizobium sp. ES1-3 | reverse complement strand
GCTCCGAATCATGGGACCCCCATGGAATCAGATCAGCCGCAATCCCCAAAGCGCGTTAACCCGAGTTCGCAGCCCTGACATGGTGGTGAGGCCGCTTGATTATATCTCGATTGGATGAAATAGCGGAACGTCCAATGGACATTGCCGGAACCGAACAGGCCCTCTCGGACCTTTGCGCACACCACACAAGACCTTGGTCCTATAAGGAAAACCGGATGGTTCGATCCGCGGACGCACGGCCTCTCGAAGCAGACGGCAACGCGTCGTGCCCGCCCGCCTCATGGTTGGCCGACCATACCCCGCTAGGATGCCGGGCCTTGCAGCCCCTGCCTATTCCGCTTTCGCGGAAGTTTCGGCCGTCATCCAATGTGCGATGGTGTTGTCGCGGCGGTACGAGCCGCCCTGGTTGGCGCGGGCGCCGAGCACACCCCGACAATCCGCCCCCCGCCTGCGTCGACCATGGCAAGCGCCTGGGTGCTACGGCTTTGCTGCCAGCCCGCTGGGCTGCGAGCTTAGCGCCAGAGATGACTTGCGGAAAGGGTCGCGTGCGGCCGTCAGGAGTGACGACAAGGATGCGGGCGCGGTATCCGCTGGGCTAGGGAGAGATGGGCAGTCTGGCCGAAGAGCCTGGCTCGCCGATGGGCGTCGCAGATGACTAACCGGTTACGACCGGCAGCAAGATGTATGTGCCACAGAGACAGAGCGATAGTATCAAGCCGGCCGCAACTACTCCTGCGTAGGCGGCACCCTTATTCTCGTTCAGGCGCTGTGCCTTGGTTGGCCAGAGACTGCAGACCAGCCAGCAGGCAAATAACGTCAAGACCACGGAGCCCCCGAACATAAATAACTCAAAAGCGCGAAAATTATAGCGCCTGAGAATCGTACCCCCTATGACAATTGGCAGCGCGATCAACACTCGCATCTTGAAATGATGCCACAAGTCGGATTTCGCCATCGTATATAATTGTTGCCGTTGCTATTCTCGATTCCTAGGGCGTAGTGACGATTTAACTACCTGAGCCAGATAGCGATAGCGGCAAGTTTGACAAAGCCCATGAAGTTGG
>NZ_JAIUGW010000073.1:0-1091 GCF_020164795.1 Mesorhizobium sp. ES1-3 | reverse complement strand
CAACCTTCGGGGGTTTTGCATGTCCAGATTCAGCGAGCTTGAGAAGCGCTCGATTGTTGAGCGCTACTTGAGCGGGGACGAGAGTTACGCAAGCGCTGGCGCCGCTGCTGGCATTGACGCGGCGACGGTTCGCAAGTGGGTTGCTTTGTACCAGGCGCATGGCGATGCGGGGCTGTCGGGCAAATACGATCATTACGACGCAGCATTCAAGCTGTCGGTGCTCGAGCGGATGTGGGGAGAAGGTCTGTCGTACCGCCAGACGGCGGCGTTGTTCAATATCCGCAACGCGGGTTGCCTGGCGGGCTGGGAGAAGCGTTATCATGCGGGCGGGATAGAGGCGCTCGCCCCGCGCCGCAGAGGAAGACCGCGATCGATGCCAAAACCGGCGCCTGAACCGCCGCTTGAGCCGCCTGAAGCGCGCAATGATGAGGCCAAGAGCCGTGAGGAGCTCGTGGCTGAACTGAACTATCTGCGCATGGAGAACGCCTACCTAAAAAAACTGAAGGCCTTAACGCAGGAACACGCGCCCAAAAAGCGCAAGCCGTCCAGGCGTTAAGGCCGTTGCATCCGCTTGAGGGACTACTCGAACTGGCAAAGCTGCCGCGCAGCACGTTCTATTACAGGCAAAAGGCGACCTCGCGCCCGGACCGCCATGCGGCGCTGAAGGAGGCGATCAAGGCCATCTTCGACAGCCACAAGGGCCGCTACGGCTATCGCCGGGTGACCGCGCAATTGCGCCAGTCGGGTCAACGCGTCAACCACAAGACCGTCCAGAGCCTGATGGCCGGGATGGGATTGAAGTCGCTGGTCAGGCCGAAGAAGTATCGTTCCTACAGGGGCGGGGTTGGGCGCACCGCTCCCGACCTCCTGCAGCGCAAGTTCAACGCCGACCGCGCCAACCGCAAATGGGTGACCGACGTGACGGAGTTCCGCGTGGCCGGCGACAAACTCTACCTGTCTCCCATCATGGACCTCTACAATGGCGAGATCGTCGCCTTCGAGACGGCGCGCCGCCCACGCTTCAAACTGGTGGACAATATGCTGACCAAAGCCTTCGCCCGGCTCGATGAGGACGAACGGCCAATCCTGCA
>NZ_JAIUGW010000072.1:0-1308 GCF_020164795.1 Mesorhizobium sp. ES1-3 | reverse complement strand
ACTACTCGGCGTGCGCCCCGAAACTATCAAGACCCGCCTGCATCGCGCCCGCGTCCTGCTGCGCAAGGCGCTGGACGACCAAATCGGGCCAGTGCTCCTCGATGCCTTCCCCTTCGCCGGCCGGCGCTGCGAACGGCTGACCGTTGCCGTGATGGTGCGGCTCGGCTTGTGAGACTGATCCTCGTCGAATTCAGCTGATTTTGTCGGGAACATTTGCCGTTACCCAGCATCCAATGATCGTCAACTGAAAACGATGCCCGATGCGATTTGCGCGTGCGGGCGAAGGAGATGTCATGCTTATTCGTCACACTGCCGTCCTGGCCGCCTTGCTGCTGCTCGGCACAGCCCCGCTCGCGCAAGCCGCCGACAAACCAACCGACCCGCAGATCGCGCACATCGCCTATACTGCCGGCGTGATCGATGTCGAGGCGGCCAAGCAAGCGCTCAAGAAATCGAAGAACAAAGAGGTGCTCGCCTTCGCCAAGGACATGGTGCGCGACCACGAAGCGGTGAACAAGCAGGCGCTCGATCTCGTCAAGAAGCTCAAGGTGACGCCGGAAGACAACGCCACCAGCAAGGCGCTCACCAAAGCCGCCACGGAAGAGCGGGCCAAGCTCGCCGACCTAAAGGGCGCGGCCTTCGACAAAGCCTATGTCGCCAATGAAGTGGCCTACCACAAGCAGGTCGACGGCGCTCTCCAAACGCTGCTCATTCCTTCAGCCAGCAATGCCGAACTGAAGAGCCTGCTGGAGACCGGCCTGAGGATATTCCAGGGCCATGAGCAGCATGCCGAACATGTCGCCAGTATGCTGAAATGAGACCGGCGTTGATGGTGCCGAAACGGCATCTTTGGTTTCCACTGGCGCTGACGTTCATTGCAGCGCCGGTGAAGGCCGAAACCATTCAGGTCACCATCGACAAGCTGGTGTTCTCGCCAGCGACGATCGAGGCGAAGGTAGGCGACACGATCGAATGGGTGAACAAGGACATGTTCGCCCACACGGCCACCGTCAAGGGCGGTTGGGACGTGATGATCCCGCCGAAGAAGTCCGCAAGCTTGACGTTGAAGGCCGCGGGAGCGGTCGACTATTTCTGCCGCTTCCACCCGAACATGAAGGGTCACATCGCGGTGGCGCCGTAGCTGGAGCGTGGGATCGCGTCAGGCGCCGCGATCCCACAATTGGGGAGGTGCGCCGTAACCAAGCCAGTTGCACAACCCAAGACCGCTTGAAGGTCGCGCCGGAACCTAACGACGAAGGGTTGTCAGGATGCCGGCAATCTTCGGCGTCTGCAAATGAGTGGCGATCA
>NZ_JAIUGW010000071.1:0-1330 GCF_020164795.1 Mesorhizobium sp. ES1-3 | reverse complement strand
TGTCCGAACCGGATAGATAGGTAACAGAATGGACCGATAGCATGGGTGACAGTTTTCTTGTCCGCCGGGAGGACCGGCGATGGTTTGGCGAGCGACTGGCATCATGGACGAGCGGCTTCGGTTTGTAGTGGATTGCCTGGCCGGCGAGGAGACGATGAGCGCGCTTTGTGGGGCCTACGGCATATCGCGCAAGAGCGGCTACAAATGGCTTGGTCGCTATCGGGAGTTTGGCCCGGAAGGTTTGCATGATCTGCCGCGGGCGCCGCTCGAGCACGGCCGAGCAACGGCAGCGGAGCTGGTGGATCGGATTTTGGCGGAGAAGCAAGCGCATCCGCTGTGGGGTCCAAAGAAGATCATTGCGCGCCTGAGACGCAGCGAGCCCTGCTGCGACTGGCCGGCGGTCTCGACGGCAGGCGAGATCCTGAAGCGGCACGGTCTTGTGGGACGCCGGCGCAGGCGCTGGCGGGCTGAGGGCAACGGGCCATGGCCGGAGCCTGCGGAGCCGAATGCGGTGTGGACGGCAGACCACAAGGGGTGGTTCCGGACCCGTGACGGATGGCGCTGCGAGCCGTTGACGGTGATGGATGCATTGAGCCGCTATCTGCTGGGGCTCGAGGCGACGGGCTCGACGGCCGACGAGGAGGCGTGGCCGGTGTTTGAGCGGCTGTTTGAGGAGAACGGTCTGCCGGATCGCATCCGAAGCGACAACGGCCCGCCATTTGCGTCGGCCGGCGTCACAGGGTTGACGCCGCTTGCGGTGCGCTTCATCAAGCTCGGCATCGCTCTGGAGCGCATCCAGCCAGGCAAGCCGCAGCAGAACGGACGTCATGAGCGTTTCCACCTGACCATGCTGCCGATGGCCAAGGAACCGGCGGCCGACAGGGCGGCCCAGAGCCAGGCTTTCGAGGACTTTCGGCGCAGCTACAATGAGGAGCGTCCGCACGAGGCGCTTAGCATGGACACCCCGGCGCAGCACTACCGTCCCTCGACCCGGCCGATGCCGAAGACAGCTCCTGAACCCGACTATCCGGCCGAGGCAGCGGTGCGCGGCGTGCGCCAGAATGGCGCCGTCAAATGGCGAGGCACAGAGATCTATGTCTCGGCCACGTTGGCCGGCGAACCGATCGCCATTGAGGAGACCGAGAACGGCAAGTGGGCCATGCGTTTCTACGCCCATCCGCTCGGCTTCATCGACGACAAGCACATGAAACTGGTTCGCCGCAGCGCCGCGCCAACCGGACCGCTTGGCGCTGCGGCAACCGCATCTTAGGGGGAGAAAACTGTTACCTATGTATCCGGTTCATTCTGTTACCCATCTATCCGCTGGACA
>NZ_JAIUGW010000007.1:0-216698 GCF_020164795.1 Mesorhizobium sp. ES1-3 | reverse complement strand
CTCGCTACAGCGCTACTAACGGCGCGCTCGCGAGCGGCTTCGTAACCGCCAGCTACACCACTTGATGGGACACGACCGCCAATCGGACAGACCCTCATATGACCGTTAATTCCACGTCAGGAATTTGCACGTGGACCTTCTTGGCCGATGCCGACAATTCCAAGCCGCGATGGGTTGTCAAAATTACCTAAAGCAAGCGCACGCAGTTCGGACTGAGAACGACCCAAAAGTTCGAAAACTTTCAGCAAACCCAGGCGAACTCGACGCTGCTGCCGACAATCACGCGGCATGGCGGCGATAGGAAAAATACGCCCCCTCAATAGTGGGTCTGGCGATGTAGCGGTCTCCCGCTACCATCAATACAGCGTTAGGCGCCTCTCCTGGTTTGCGGTTTGCCAGGTTGAGGAGCTCCGCCAGCGCACCGTGGACCTTGAGCTCAATCTGCCCCCTGTCCTCCGTCGGTATGATCTCGATCCTCGCAACTAGCGAGCGGATAACCGGCCTCCTCGGCGGCCGCATCCCAGCGTGCCTAATGCGAAATCAGCTTCGGCCTTCTTGCGTAGAGCCGCCATATCCGGCCCCTTGCCAAGCACTTCATTGAGCGCTTCGATCGAGTGGATCGTCACGTCCTCACCCTCTGGCAGGCGGACGGTCGCACAAGGAAAGCCGACGCTCTCGACCAGGCGCTGCTGCCTGCGGCAGAGCCGCTCGGTCAGCTTGTGGGCTGTCTCCCATTCACGCTGATTACCGATGCGGATCGCGTCGATGAGGGCGAGATAGGCGTAGAACCGTTTATCTTTCTCGCAGGCCTCCGGCACGCTTTTGAACAGCGGATCGACCGATTGACACATGTCTTTCGCGTGCGCTTGGGGCCAGACGCAGATGAGATTGCCGGCGCTGTGGAGGCGCTCTGGTCATAGCCTAGAGCGGCTCAGTGGACTCGCCCAACTGCTTTAACTCTTTGTTTTCACGCAATTCCGGACGGAAAACCGCTTCGCACTTTTCCTGGAATTGCTTTAGCCGTCAACCACGGCATCGGACCGCCTGTCATAGGCTGTCATCCAATCTTCTGCAGCACCACCAAAGGACTCGATTGCGTCCTGGCCCAGAATTCCCCGCGATCGAGCAAATGCCTCAAAGGCAAGGCGAGCCGTTTCAGCGTCCTTGTCATCTGCAAGCGCAGACCGAAAAAGCGCAAGTGTGGCCGCATGCGTTGGGCTGCGGACCCCGACCCATTCGTCAAGAAGCTGATAGGCGTCCATGACAGATGACACCTCATGCGCAAAGCCAAGTTCCACAATCACTTTAATAGGGCGAGTGAATCGCTTGGGCGTCATTGCTGAGCTCCGTTAACCGCGACCGGTAGTCCGACTGCCACCAGCTGAGCACCTGAGGCGGGCGGCCAAGGACCATCTGTGGCCTCAAGGATGCATCATGGTCTGGCAAGTATTCAAGTAGGTCTTACGGACTAAGATCTTCCGGCGAATTCAGGAGCCGCGCGTACTTGCAGGCAGCTGCAATAGATCGCGGTTGGGGCCGGTACATTCATTGCTCGGTACAGCACGCCAGAGCGGCTTTTCAAATATGTACCTTGCAGGTTGCATACTGTCCGGAAATCGTTCGGCTGGGGAAGGACCTTGTAGACAGTCGAGGAGTACAGGTTCCCGTTACGGCCCCCGACCAGGTCACCAGAAGGGCCTGATCTTGGCGTCGGCTACGCAAGGGTCGATCGCCAGCGCGATGCTACTGCCGATCTTTGGCTTCCGCACGCACGAGCCGCCCAAGCAAAAGCGCGAAACGGTAGACTTTTGTCCGACCCGTTCTTCCATCCCGCAGTTCAGGACGGCAAAGAGCGCGCGAAAGTGCTTCGGCTCGCCTTTCGTCGATCTCCAGCATCACATTCTCGCACGTGTCTGCAGCCCCACAACCAGGGCATCTCAAAAGATTCGATGGTCGTGTCTCATCGCCGACAAGAGCAAGTTTGCACCTGTTGCAGCCGAGCCGCAGTGTGTTTCCTATCATGATGGTTATCCCAGCGCTCGCCAAAGGTTCACCTCTGACGCCGGATGGGAGATGCAATTAAGGGACCATATGCGGGTGACCCATAACGGCACACCTTTGACGCTGCGAACCCGGGCAGAGCCTGCCTTGGAGCGTGAGGATGCAAGAGCCCGTCGTCCCACTTTGCAATGAATCAGTTGCACCAAGCCGCTATTCTCGCGGCTTGAGCCGCTCAAAAAGTCTGGTTATAAGCGCCGACTTCCGGACTGCGGCGCAGCACGGCGTCGACGGCATCGAACATCTGCCGGCGACGCTCGGACGAGACCGGGCTTTCGACGACCACGACCAGTTCCGGCTTGTTCGACGAGGCGCGCACCAGACCCCAGGTGCCGTCCTCGGCAACGACGCGCACGCCATTGACGGTGACGAGGTCCGCGATCTTCTGGCCGGCGAAACTGCCACCGTCCCGCTGCATCGCCTGAAAATCGGAAACCACCCGTTCGACGACGCCGTACTTCACCTCGTCCGCGCAGTGCGGAGACATGGTGGGCGTGCCGAAGGTCAGCGGCAGCGCACGGTAGAGATCGGCCATCGAACTGGCCGGGTTGCGGTCCAGCATCTGGCAGATGGCGATTGCCGTGACCAACCCGTCGTCATAACCGCGCCCGATCGGAGGGTTGAAGAAGAAATGACCTGACTTTTCGAAGCCGGCGACCGCGCCGAGTTCGGCAACGCGGCGCTTGATGTAGGAATGGCCGGTCTTCCAGTAGTCGGTAGCCGCGCCATTGGCGCGCAGCACCGCGTCGGTGTTGAACAGTCCGGTCGACTTGACGTCGACGACAAAGGTCGAACCCGGATGGAGCCGCGAAATATCCCGCGCGAGCATGACGCCGACCTTGTCGGCAAAGATCTCGTTGCCTTCATTGTCGACGACGCCGCAGCGGTCGCCGTCGCCATCGAAACCCAGCCCGACATCGGCCCCTGTCTCCAGCACCTTGTCCCTGATGGCATGCAGCATCTGCATGTCCTCCGGATTGGGATTGTAGCGCGGGAAGGTGTGGTCGAGTTCGACATCGAGCGGGATCACCTCGCAGCCTATGCGCTGCAAGGCTTCCGGGGCAAAGGCGCCGGCAGTGCCATTGCCGCAAGCGGCAACCACTTTGAGCTTTCGTGTTAAGCGCTTGCCCCTGGTCAGGTCGTCGAGATAGGTGGCGCGAAAATTGGAAACGAAATCATAAGAGCCGCCGCCTGTAAGGTCGAAATCGCCGGCCAGCACGATCGCCTTCAGCGCGCTCATCTCCTCGGGCCCGAAGGTCAGCGGCCGCGCCGCACCCATCTTGACGCCGGTCCAGCCATTTTCGTTGTGCGAGGCAGTGACCATCGCCACCGACTGCGTCTCCAGTGCGAACTGCGCGAAATAGGCCATCGGCGACAGCGCCAGGCCGATGTCCTTCACCCGTGCGCCGGCCGCCATCAGTCCGGAAACCAATGCCAGCTTGATGCCAAGCGAATAGGAACGGAAATCATGTCCGGTGACGATGTCGGGTCCAACGCCGAGACGGCGGATCATCGTGCCCAGCCCCATACCCAGCGCCTGAACGCCGATCAGGTTAAGTTCGGGCGCGACCTGTCCAAACCACCAGCGCGCATCATATTCTCGAAAGCCGCATGCCTTGATCAGCGCAGAGGATTCAAACGCGAACGTGTTGGGCCGGGCTTCGGCAATGAAATTCAGAGGCACGACAGGAAACTCCGAACGGATGCAAACGACATAATGCGGTTGTCGAGGCGGTAGCTTACCGGAACCATTCCTCGGGCCTATCTATCAGTTTGGTTGAGCCTGTCGCGTCAGCCATCGAGCAAGTGTGTCGGGGGTTTTCGATGGCCTGCTGTACAGTTTGGCGCCCTCAGCGGCAGGCCGACACTGCTTTTGGGATCGCGACAGCTGTCGCGCTACGTGGTGTTTTCTGCCGGCCAATCATGCTTTAATATTTTGTGATCGATGCGATTTGAGTTCTCCACAACCGTCTCCGGTTGACCATCTGCGGTTGCTAGAATGTTGCGGGAGAATGCCCTAAGCAGCCTTGAGCAAGATGCAAAACCCTCTGCTCTGACGATCGGTTTGTTGTTAAGCGCGGAGGCAAAATGCCACTGTTTTTTTTCGATGTCCGGGACGGCAAATCCCATTTTCCCGACACGGAGGGCACCCACTACGTTGGTGCGCTTGAGGCCCGGGTAGACGCAGTCAGAATGCTAGTCGCTATGGCGCAGGACGAAGTTCAGGGCGAGTTGCAAAGCAAACTTTCGGTAATTGTGTCCGACGAAAGCCGTCGCCCCGTCATGGAAGCAAATATTGATTGCAATATAAAAGTCTTCTGAAAATTCCCAAAACCCGGGTCAACTTCGCACGAACGGGTTGCCCTGGAACGATATAGCCGTGCGATGCGCAGGTGAGCTTAGACAAGCTTGTGGCGTCGGGCGCTCATCACTTCGATGTCGCGGTTGACGCTGACGCTGCCCGTTTCCCGCCCTAGCTAATAGCTCGGCCTTCCACTCACGGACATGCCCGTATTGGTCGCTTCCCTGGCAGCTTTGCCGCCCTGCGGCCAAGCATCCTTTTTGGCAACAGAAGGCCCTAACGGTAAGCAGGATGGTGCGTGTTGTTTGCGGGCACGACCTTGCTTCAATTCTTCGGCACAGCTTGCACGCTCCGAAAGGTCTGGCGGCAGCCCTCCTGCTCGTTGCCGGGCCGACCGGCGCCCCAGCCAAGGGCGTTCGCGCCCGGGGATCGCCGGTCACTCGACATCGCCGTCCATTTTGAACATGACCGGGCCCTGACTCATCGCTAGCAACCTTTGCCGTCGCGAAGCCAATGCGGCGGAACCGGAGTACACGACGTTGGCCCCGCCATGGCCGGACGCCGGGGCAGATCGTTCCAATGCGGCCATGGTGCGCCGAGCGCTGGCTCTCGTGGCGCAAACGACTGCAAGTGCGATGAAAAAGAGGATGCCTGGATCAGCGCTGCCGCCCGACACCGACATGGCAATTATGCTTGCAAGGGCCGCATTCCTGACGCTCGCCACGACGGCATCTGTTTCTGGATCCACCCATTCCCGAACCGCCCCCCTAGCCAGGACACACAGGAGGACACCCATCATAAGCGACCCGAACAAGCCCAACTGGGACAGGACAGCAATCGGCCAACTTGATGCTCTTGAGCTGCCGAACCCCACGCCCAGTCCGCTGGTATCGAGAAACGACTGCAGGCTCTTCACATTCCAATACGTGCGTTCATGGCCCGACCCGGAGTCTGCTTTGTTGATGATGGTGCTGTTGATCAGCCTGACGAACGGGTCAAACGCCTCGGCCTTGTAAAGACTTATGCCCAATATGGCGGCCCCGCCCACCACCATGAGAGCCATTATCAGTATCTCTTCGCTCTCGACTTTTCCCCTCAGGACCGAGGCCAGCATCGACAAAGCAACCGGGATGCATAGCAGTGTCAGCCCTACGTAAGCTGTCGACGAAGTCGACAGAATGGTCAGGAAGAGCAAGATGGCAGATAGCCATTTGGCCAGCGGTGATTTCGTCTTTCTCCAGTAGCTGTAGCAGAATGCCAGACAGGCGAGGGAAACGCTGGCGAATGACGAGGCCTCCGAAAAAGGTCCGGTAATCCGCACGAATCCTGCCTCCGTCGCGTTCGATATGATCGCGTAGTTGGCGGTTCTAATCGGGGCCAGCAGGTCTCCCGCGCCCACGTTCTTGCTGATGAAATCGAAGACTCCCATCCCCGCGTGGAGGCCGCACCACAAGAAGAAGCCGCGCCGGACCTGCTCGATCCGGTCTGAGTGCAGCAGCAGCGCGCAAAGCGCTATAGCGGTGAGTCCACCAAGAATGAAATACGCGGTCTGAGAAATGTTGCCGGAAACCGGCGCCAAAGAATCTTCTATGACTATGCCGCGGGTCTTGGACTGCACGAATACGGCGGTCTGTCCGGCAAAGAACCTCGGAAACAACCATGATCCGATGATTGCGTACAGCATTAGGCTTGTCAGGATCCAGACCGGCCGGATGCTTCCGAACACGATTCCAAGATCAAGCCATATACGGCGTCTTGCGGCGACGGCCGTGACGAGCAAGGCCGCGAACATGGTATAGATCAACGGAGATGACCCGCCCAGAAAGGTCAGTGTCATGACGGCCGTCGCGCCGAAAGCCTGGGAAGCGATCAAGCCGATGATCAGCATTCCCCTTGAATAGTAGGACGTGACCAAAATAGCCGCGCATATTAGCAGTCCCGGCAGAGACACCTGCATGCCGACGAGTTCCCGCTTAGTTGGCCCGGTGACGCGGATACAACGAGCTGTCCGATCGCTGATCTTTCGACAGCTGAATGCCCCGGGCAAGTGAGTCAAAGGGGGTAGCCTTCCACCGGCGAAGGTAGGTCGCGCGAATGCTCGTCCCCACGTCCCTTGCGAGGTCTTGATAATCAAGGTGATGGTGCGCCCAAAAGCGCTGAGGGCTGAATGGTCGAATGGCCCCTTCAAAGTCGCACTAAACATGCACCTGATCACGATGGGAGAACAGAACAGATCGGCGAAGGAGCGGGAAGCGGGTCGTACCCTCCCGCGAATGGCTAAGCCTTGGTTCCGGCAGGCCCCCTAAAGAACGCCTCGACCCGGGAAGCCGACGATCTTACTACAGTCGCACGCAGTTTTTGCTTTCAGGCAGAAAACCTGTGTCAATGCAGACGCATAGAAGGCCGGGGAGCGGAGAGTTCCACAACAGGAGGAGAGGCGATATGACCAACCAGGGAGTATATCGCGCGTTAGGGCTCAAGCAGGTTAGGCAACTCAAGGAAGTTTACGAGTGTGCACGGGCCGTGAAGGCCAACTACCCTGAGAGCCATATCGCCAGCAAGGCCGCCAAAAGGCTGATCGACGCCTTCGAAGCCGAGATCCAGAATGGCGGACCCGTTCTGGACTCATATTGGCTGACCGAGAGCGATCCCCAGGGGATTGCCTGAGCCCGAGCTTAACATCGCGGAACTCTGTATGGGTAAGTGCGGCGGGGCCGTGTGCTGCTTCGGAGCCACATGTCCGCACGGGATGCTGGCGGATTTGCCTTGCCATTCCCAATTAATCGAGCTGGCATTTGCCGCATCGTCCAAGGAGCGCCAGGGAGCTTCCCTACCCGGTCCTTTCCTTTCGTTGATCGTTGCGCGAAGCAGGCGCTTAGATGACAGTGCCGGCGCCTGTGCAGTCAACCGAGGTTTTGGAGATACGCGGCTTTTGACTTGCCGGGAGAGGGAAGCGGCCCTCGGCTACGCCTATTGGATGAGGACCGCCGAGGCAGCCATCGCCGGATGAGTTCACGTTCAGAGCGTTGCATACGTCGTGCGGTATTCAGACGCTCCACAGGGACGATCGACTGGCCAGCGCACATGTTTACCCAAACCCTAGCGCCCGCGGCGGGGTTCGCCATCAGTGTTTTTCGCAGATTCGAAAATTTAACGAAATGTTAATCTATGTTAGCGCCGGCTGATAAATAGCCCATAAGCTCAGGTTGTTCTAGTTGGGGTTGGGAATAGGGAACAGCAGTGGGTGCAAGGCTGGGCAATTCCAGCTGAACCTCCCAAAACGGTGGGCACTAAATTTTCAATTCTGAAGGAACTGAAGGTTGAGGAGCTATTTGGCCGCAAGGCGGATTGCGTGGAAAAGGGTGGGCAAAAGTATGGGTTCCATATTAGGACTGCATAACACTTCGGCAGATCAGGCAGAAATCCCGTCCGGCAGAACGGGAATGGTCCATCAACCAGCAGGCAGGGAATGTCTGCTCATCCTGGACGGAAGGGCGCTCGACCGCGAATGTCTCGCATCGGCTTTGGAAGATCACGAACTCGGCATGGCCGTCGAGGCCATGGGATCGATTGCAGAATGGCGCGTGAAAGAGGGGATGACGCTTGCAGCCATTCTCTTCAACCTGGGTGGCCGGAAAGTCACCGACCAGGGTATCGCGGACCAGATCAGGCGAATTTCGTCCGAATTCAAGTCGGTGCCCGTGGTGATTTTGGCGGACACAGAAGACCTTGCACAGATACTGACGGCTCTCGAATGTGGCGCACGTGGCTACATTCCAACCTCTGTGGGGATCGACGTCTGTGTCGAGGCAATCAATCTTGCGGCAGCCGGAGGCATCTTCGTTCCGGCAAGTAGCGTTCTGTCTATGCGGCACCTTATAGATTCAGGCAGCCGTGACGCGCCCTTGACCGGCATGTTCACGCTCAGGCAGGCTGAGGTCGCGCAGGCGCTCCGACGCGGCAAGGCCAACAAGATCATCGCCTTTGAACTGAACCTGCGCGAAAGCACGGTGAAGGTGCACATCCGCAACATCATGAAGAAGCTCAAGGCTACCAACCGCACGGAAGTCGCATACAAGGTCAATGATCTCTTCGCGGAAGGAGCTCCGGCCGAAAGGTGATCGCAATCACGAAAAGCCCGCCACGGTAGCGACCCGGGCGGGCTTGATCCTGAGCGGCTACATCCTGAGGAATCGGCCGCTCCTAGCTGTTTACCCATAAGGTTCGTTCCCGTGAATGCGTGATCACGTAGGGGACGGCTATTTGGCAGCATCGACTGGAACTTCCGGGATGTCCGCGGGTCAGTGATCGTAGTTCGCGGCAGCCGCGGCGCCATGCTCATGAGCGTTTCGGACACGCGAACTGTTCTGCCAGGTTCCTAGCATTGACCCTACTTCAACCAAGCTGCGTTGGATTAGCTGATCCCGGCATGAGGAAACGTTGCGCGAGCGCATTCGCTAGCACAGGCAGTTGGCGCGTTTGCTGCACCAGACCGCAGGACCGCGTCTTCCATCCACTATATTCCATCCACCATAAGTGCTAAAGGGGTGACCTTATGGAGAACGCGAAAATCCAGTGCCAGACATCTAGACTTTCCATCGAACTGGAGCAGTCCGCATGCCTGAGCAAAGCCTCTGTTTTCGCAAATCGGGACGCCTTCAAGAACGTGCCCGTGAGCTGATCCCGGGCGGCAGCCACACCTACGCGAAGGGCGCGGATCAGTATCCCGTTCTAGCGCCGGGCTTTATCGAACGTGGTCTGGGGTGCTACGTCTGGGATGTCGATGGGAACCAATACATCGAATACGGCATGGGCAACCGTTCCGTCGGGCTGGGGCATGCCTACCCAACTGTGCTCAGGGCGGTGGAGGCGGCGCTCGCCGGCGGAGCCAACTTCACGCGCCCCGCAAGGATCGAAGTTGACTGCGCCGAAACGTTCCTTGAACTCGTCGGCGCCCAGATGGTAAAATTCTGCAAGGACGGATCCGACGCGACTTCAGGGGCTGTCCGCCTTGCCCGCGCGTATACGGGTCGTGATCTCGTCGCATGCTGCGCCGACCATCCCTTCTTTTCCACAGACGATTGGTTCATCGGGACCACACCGATGAATGCAGGAATTCCAGAAGCGGTTCGAAACCTGACCCTCACTTTCCGGTTCAACGACATCGCTAGCGTGAAGGATTTGTTCGACAAGCACCCGGGCAAGGTGGCCGCCCTGATCTTGGAACCTTCCCGAGGCGACGATCCGGCGGACGGCTTCCTGCATAATGTCCAGCGTCTTTGCCGCGAAAACGGCGCGCTGTTCATACTCGACGAAATGATCACCGGGTTCAGGTGGCATGCAGCGGGAGCACAAAGGCTCTATGGCATCGAACCGGACTTGTCGACATTCGGCAAGGCTCTTGGCAATGGATTTTCGGTCTCCGCCCTGGCAGGCAAACGCGAATATATGCGGCTCGGCGGGCTCGAGCATACGGATCGCCCCCGCGTGTTTCTGCTGTCGACCACGCATGGCGCGGAAACCCACGCGCTTGCCGCGGCCATCGCGACCGTGCGGGTTTATCGGGACCAATCCGTCATCGAACACCTGCACCGTCAGGGAACGAAATTGAAGGAAGCTATCACAGAGGTTTCCAGACGCCATGGAGTGGATCGGCACTTCAAAGTTGTCGGCCGTCCCAGTTGTCTCGCCTACGCCACGCTTGACCAGGACGGCAAGCCCTCGCAGACATACCGTTCCCTGTTCCTGCAGGAGACGATCAAGCGTGGTGTCCTCATGCCATCTCTCGTCGTCAGCTACACGCACGACGACGCGGCCGTCATGAAAACCATCGAAGCCGTCGATGGTGCCCTGGCCGTGTACGCACAGGCCCTGGATTCGGGAGCAAGCCAATTTTTGGTCGGCCGCCCCTCGCAGGTCGTCTTCCGTCGCTTCAACAATGGCGATGCGCAGGCCCAGATACCGGCGGTCCCCAGAACCCTCGGGCAGCGAGCAGTGAGACCAAACGGCAATTCAGAAAGCCACCGGCTCTTGTCGACTTCATGACGCTGGTCAGCCCAGATCTGGCAGAGCGTGCTACCCCAAAAGAATTAGGCCTAGGTGACGGCGCAATTCTGGTCGTGGAAGATCACGTGCTGGTCCGCATGGATATTGTATCCGGCTTGGAGGATGCGGGTTTCGTGATCGTCAGTGCGAAAAATGCGGAGCTTGCTATTGAGATGTTCGATGCAGACCCACCAAGGATCCGCCCACTGGTTACCGACGTTCGTCTAGGCAGTGGAAAGCTGGGATGGGAAATCGCCAGGCATTTGCGCCACGCCGTTCCTGCGATGCCGGTCATCTATGTCAGTGGCGAAAGCGCCAGGAATTGGGGTAAACACGGCGTTCCAAACAGCATCATGATTTCAAAGCCGTTCGAAATGGCGCGTCTCGTAACGGAGCTGTCCAACCTTCTTGATCAGCTATCACTAGGTGAGCACATCGCACCGGCCGACGCCCTGATTTTAACCTAACCCATGCACCACCGCTTTTTATTCTCTTTTTCGTCCCGAAGATCGCCAACAAGGTCGGGATGTTTCCTGAAGGCACAGCGCGGTCCGAAGCCCTTCTCGAGGAACCATGTGCCCCTTGGTTCAGACAAATCCACAAGCAAATCGTGGCGGAAAATCCGCTAAAGAAGTCTGGCTTTTCTGAGTGTAAACGCCTCGGCGAAATGTTCGGGGGCCCTGCACTCCATCCCGCGCAGTCTCGCGAGCCCCGCGAATGTGTCACGGTCGAACCAGTCCTTGGAGCGCTGCGTGCCGAAGTGCTCTTGCAGGAGGTCGATCTTGCGATCCAGCACTGCGGCAGAGAGCGGCACGTACGCATTTGGCTGGCCAAGATCGCCATCCCATTTGGGAATCTCGTATTCGATCACGAGATGATCGCGAAAGACATTCCAGGTCAGTTGATTGACCTCCCGATGATCTTGATGGGCATCGAACCTCGCGTGTGTCAGCACCAGGTCGGCATGGACGCGGGATCTTAGATCTATCAACCATTGCTTTATCGCCCGGCTATGGGCCGGGAAATAGCTGTCTTCGAAATCCGCGATGTCGATGACGGACGACTTCGATCCTTTCAGGAACGCTTCGGCCGAAGCGCTGGCCTCGACCGACCGCTGGCCGCCGGCGCTCAGCACACACCAGTGGACGTCCAGTTTCACCCCGGACGCGATCAGACCGAGGATAGTGCCCCCGGCGCCGATCTCGATGTCGTCGGAATGGGCGCCGAGGCAGAGGATCGAGAGTTCCTCCCCGCGACGTGCGAGACCAAGTCCTCTCATGAACCAGCCATTACCAAACCGCGCCTGGTTTTTTCGGCGGTAACTTTTCTATTCCAGGGCATATCGCCCCGTTCGACCATGTCTTCGAGCGATTGCCAATCGCGCAGCGTATCCATCGATCGCCAGAAGCCATCGTGCTTGTACGCCATGAGCATGTTGTCGTCGATCAGTCGCCTGAAAGGCTCCAGAACGAGCTCCTCGCCATCGCGCATATAGTCGAAGATTTGCGGGCGGAACAAGAAGTAGCCGCCGTTGATCCAGATCTCCGAGGTATCGGTTGTACGGAACTCACGCACGCGACCGTCTTCCGCGATATCGGCCAAATGGTATGTCAGCGGTGCGCGCACCGCGAGAAAACAGCCGATCTTACCGCTGGCTTCGAACTTCGCGACCACGTCGTCGAGATCGACGTTGGTCAGACCATCGGAGTAGTTGGCCAGGAACATCTTCTCGTTCTTGACTTGGTCCCTTGCCGCCCAGAGGCGTTCGCCGATGTTACGCCAGACCCCCGTATCAAGCAGGGTAATGCTCCAGTCCTTGACTTGATCTCCCAGCAGTTTCACGTCTTGACCTCCCTGCGTGACCACGCAATCGGAAAAGGTCTGCGGCCGTGTGTTGAGGAAGAAATCCTTGATGACATTGGCTTTGTAGCCCAGGCACAAGACGAATTCGTCATGTCCATAGTCGCTGTACCACTGCATAACGTGGCGCAGGATCGGCTGGTGGCCAAGCGGGATCATCGGCTTGGGTATACTGTCGGAATAGTCGCGGATCCGGGTCCCGCGACCGCCGCAGAAAAGGACGACTTTCATCTGCCTAACTCCGATGGATCGATCACCGCCACAAACGGAATTGGGACCACAAACCTTGCACCCCAGGCGGCGACATGGCGCATCTGTTCGATGATCTCGTCCTTCAGGTTCCACGGGAGGATCAGGATGTAATCTGGCCGGACTTCGTCGATGGCATCGACGGATTTGATCGGGATATGCATCCCCGGGGTGAAGCGACCATGCTTGTAAGGATTGCGGTCGACCGTGAAGTCAAGGAAGTCGGTGCCGATAGCGCAGTAATTGAGCAGCGTGTTGCCCTTGCCTGGAGCGCCGTAGCCACAAATCTTCCTCCCTTCGTTTTTGGCCGAGATAAGGAACGCCAAGAGGTCGCGCTTGGCACGCTGCGCCCTGTGACCGAAGGAGGCATAGGTGACCATCTCCGTTAGCCCGTGGCGCTTTTCTCGCTCGAGAAGTCTGTCCACTCTGTCATCCTTGCCCCAGCGACTGCCCTCATGGGCGAGATAGACGCGCAGCGAGCCGCCATGGGTGGGCAACTCCTCGACGTCGATCAGCCGCAATCCGTGGCGCGCCGCCATCAGCT
Organism: Mesorhizobium sp. ES1-3; assembly: GCF_020164795.1. Classification (NCBI taxonomy): domain Bacteria; kingdom Pseudomonadati; phylum Pseudomonadota; class Alphaproteobacteria; order Hyphomicrobiales; family Phyllobacteriaceae; genus Mesorhizobium; species Mesorhizobium sp. ES1-3. The sequence continues at coordinate 203,640 of NZ_JAIUGW010000007.1, read as the reverse complement.
CGACCGTCAGCAGCGAGAAATATGAGAAATGCTCATGATAAATCGTGTCGAACTGGTTCTCCGCCATCAGCCGCTCGATGTGTGGAAATTCGAGCGTGACCACGCCCTGAGGTTTGAGTAGGATTTTCATCCCAGCGACGAAGTCATTGAGGTCCGGCACCTGTGCCAGCACGTTGTTGCCGATGATTAGGTCGGCGCAATGTCCTTCGCCCACCATTTGATTTGCCAGCCGAACCCCGAAGAAGTCGACCCGGGTGGCCACGCCTTTCTCGATCGCGGCGCGCGCAACATTGGCTGCCGGTTCGACGCCCAGTACAGGAACGCCCAGTGGCAAAAAGTGCTGCAGCAGGTAACCATCGTTGCTTGCGAGCTCCACCGCAAGACTGTCACAGCCAAGCCCAAGCCGTCTGGTGATCGCCTCGCAATACACTTTCGAATGGGCCACCCAGCTGGTGGAGAACGAAGAGAAATAGGCATATTCGCTGAAAATGGTCTCGGGGCTCAGATACTCCTTGAGCTGCACCAGGTAGCAAGTGTCGCAGACAAGCACGTTGAGCGGATAGTAGGCTTCCATTTGGTCAAGCTGCTCGGCCTGCAGGAAGCTTTCGCACGGTGGAGACATGCCTAGATCGACCAATGTGTGGCGCAGGCGCGACCCGCAGAGCCTGCAACCGACATTCCGGCTTGCCGCACTGTGACCGCGAACCGTTTCGATAGCCTGAATGTTCATTCCCCGCTCCTGTTCGCTGCCTAACGGAGACGCAGTGCGCTACGCAGAACCCATGCCTGCCGCGCCTCCGTAGGCAGATGACGGCAGGTTAGGATCCAGCCCTCTCCGGTTCGATTTGCCAATCCGTCGGGTGCATTAATCCTTATAGCGAGCCGGCGGCGGCGATGCCGACGCCAGGCTCGCCGAACGGGTAGTCAGCTGTCGTCGGCACTTACCGCTATCGGAGAGGCCACCTAAGGCTTAGGTAGCCCTTACAGCGTGGGCTGGCGACGCTGACAATTGACGCCGGCAGTCTCGCGCGGCGCCGGGGGATTCAACGCATGCAGTTTACCGAAACGGAGCTTCAAGGGGTCTGGCTGATCGAGCCTACTCCCATGGTTGACGACCGTGGTTCTTTCACCCGCCTTTTCTGTGAGAAGGAGATGGCCGATTGTGGTCTGGCGACGCGCTTTGTCCAGCACAGCCGGGCTCATTCGATCAAAAAGGGAACTCTCAGGGGGCTGCACTACCAGGAGGAGCCTTACGCAGAGGTCAAGCTGGTCTCCTGTGTCCGCGGCGCGATTTTTGACGTCGTCGTGGACCTGCGACCGAATTCGCCGACACGCTACAAGTGGCTTGGTTTCGAGCTGACTTCCGAAAACATGAAGCAGCTCTATATCCCTGCCGGGTTCGCCCACGGCCTCCAGACCCTTACCGACGGCACCGAGGTCTCGTATCTCATATCACAGTTCTATACGCCCAACGCGTCGACCGGCGTCCACTACAATGACCCTACCTTTTCGATCGGCTGGCCCCTGATGCCGACGGCCATGTCGGAAAGGGACAAAGCCTGGCCCCTTGTCAGACGGCGAACCGCAACGGCCTCATAAGGCTGCCAGGAGATCATGTTCCCACAGCAGTTTCGCAGCGGCGGCCAGTTCCTTGAAGGGCAGGTTCGAGCGCTCTGCCATGGAGAGGAGCGAATGCTGCCCGTCGGCGAGGTTCAGCACCCAAAGCAGGGACATCGACGTCGCGCCCGACGACTTCTGCCCTCCCACCGCTGCATAAAGGCCGCGCTTGCCGAGCTGCGGCTCCCCCTTGGGCAAGCGGTTCAACGGCCTCCAGTCCTCTTCGACAATGTCGATCACCTCCATCAAGATGCGGTAGGAATCCTCGAGATGCTCTGGCCTGATGAAGTCGAGATTGTCGGCCGACGTGTGGTATTCGGGAAATGTGCCGTGGACGCTTCGCTGGAACATGCCGACCGGAAGATTGAAGCCCGGCGAACAATATTGCCTCTCGTCATAACCGTATGGGGAGAAATCCATCAGCTTTGCCCCGCGTCGACGCCCCAGCACGTGGGACATGGCTCGGTCAATGAAGGCGTCGCCGCGGCGACTGCGCTTGTATGCCGGGCTTCCTGCGTCACCAACGCATGACAGCACGAGGCCGTGGTCGATGAGACATGTACGGTCCTCGTTGCGCGACAACCACGCGAGCGCGCCGATCGTGCCCGGGGCGAACAGGAAGCGGTAGCTGTATCGTGTCTTCCTTGCCTTGAGGCTTCTCGCCAGCATTGCCAGCAGGGCCAAGCCCGAACAGTTGTCGTTGGCAAGTGAGGGATGGCAAATGTGCGCCGAAAGGAGGAATTCCCGCTCTGTCTGCCCGCGGTGCAGGTATTCGCCGTATGTGAGACTGCCGTCCTCGAGTTCGGCGTCGATCTCCACACCGTAGAGGCCGTCGGGCATGTTGGCCACACGGTCGTGGGCTGCGCAGAAGCCCCAGGTCGGGGTGTAATAGCAGGTGCGGTAGGGGATCACCTGCGGCTGTTCGGGCAGGGTATGAATATGCGGCTTCAATTCGTCGAGTGTCAGGATCCCCTTGAAGGGCAAGCTGTAGTTGACAACATGCAGGTTGGAGTCCGCAAAATCGACGACCGTCTGTCCGTCCGGGCCTTTGATGATTGCCGAGCGTATGTTCCACTCCTTTGGAACCGTCCAGTCGAACACCTGCGTCCCGGTGGGCACTTCGTGCCGTTCCAAATCGATGTGCCCCGACAATACATCCAGCGTTTCTCGCACGCCGCTTCCGGTGATGCTCCTGCAGATAGGAAACAGACGTTCGGCCAGGGCATAAATTTCGTGACCGACTCCGGTTGCCGGCGGCGGACCGATCCCGTCGGGGTTCACGTGTTCCATCCAGCCTATCCGAGCGCCGCCTCCAATGTCTTGGAGGCTCCAGCGACCCGCATCCGCTCGTCCAGAAGTCCGTTGGTCAATAGATGCCTGATATGGCCGATACGCTGGAAGCGCGGCCCCTCGAACTCCTCAAGCGTGACATTCGACTTCCGGTACGCCTGGTAGAGTTGCTCGGCACCCTTGCGCGCATCCCATTGCGGCCTGAAAGCAGGAAGGGCAAGCGTGATCTTGTCGAAGTTGACGCGATAGGAGCGTTTGTCGGGTCCGGCGTCGGGCGCCAATTCAAGCCGGCAATCGGGCACGATCTCGGCGACGATCTCGGCGATGTCCCGGATCCTGTAATTGTGGTCCGTCCGTCCGACATTGAAGGCTTCGTTGTGAATGGCCCCGCGGGGCGCCTCTAGCCCGGCAATGAACGCCCTGGAAATGTCCTCGATATGGACGATCGGCCGCCACGGCGTTCCATCGGACTTCAGGAGGATGACGCCTTTGGTGACCGCCCACGCGACCAGATTGTTTAGCACGATATCGAAGCGGAGCCGCGGCGAGAGGCCGTAGGCCGTGGCGGGGCGGAAATAAGTGGGAGAAAAGCTGCTGCTGGCCAGTTCGGAAATATCCCGTTCTGAAAGGACCTTCGACCAGCCATAGGGCGTGACCGGATTCAGTTCGCCCGTTTCATCGACCATCCCGTCCCCCGCCTGTCCGTAATTGCTGCACGATGAGGCGAAAAGGAAGCGTGACACGCCGGCGTCCTTGGCTGCCTTGGCAAAGCGGACGCTGCCCTGATGGTTGATTTCATAGGTGATGTCCGGATCAAGGTCGGACAGTGGGTCATTGGAAAGCGCCGCAAGGTGGATGACCGCATCGAACCCTTCGAGGTCGCGCGCATGCACGTCCCTGACGTCCTTTTGGATGGATGGAATTGAAGCCCGCTCTCCACCAGCGGCAAAGGTGCAGCGCCGGTAAAGATCGCTGTCATAGCCCGTCACCGAATGCCCAGCACGAAGCAACATCGGCACCATCACCGATCCGATATAGCCTTGATGGCCGGTTACCATGACTTTCATCGCGCACCTCTTCTCAAGCCGATATCGATCTCCAGGAGGCTACTTGGACTTGAAGGAATGGGGGAGAACGCCAATGGACACCCAGGATGCCCCGTTCGAGGAAGCGTTGCCGGCGCTTACCTCTTTTGCAGTGGTGTTCGTCTAATCCTTTCAGTGGAATCGGCGCACGTCTTGGGCTTGCGTTACGTGGCTGCAGGCAATTGCGCGTTCATTGACTTTGCGCTACAGGGCCTTGAGCTAAGAGCTCCAGAATCCAGTCCGGGTATCCGCGGCTATTTAGCCCTGGCAGCTTGAAAACCGTGCGCTCCGCCTTGAATGGGGAACCTTCAACATCGGTAACTTCCCCGCTCGTGGGATCGCGCCAGCGAGCGCGGACAAAAGCCGCCGAAAGCCGCGCCAGGTCCACTATGATGCGGTCATTGCCGGGCATGTAGACGACAGCATAGGATCCGTCCCGGGCGGTCGCGGCGACCGCCCTTTCCATGCCCTGGTTCATGCCGCCGACCAGGAACCTGTTCCTGGCGTCGGGTTCGAGCAGCCACCACTTTATCGAAGAGACGAAGGCGATAAGCATTTCCATGCTTTTTGCGCCAGGACTGCCGAGGGCGTCTTTCCACCCCATCGTTTGCCGATGGAGACCGGGCCCCCCGAAATGCCATATCGGGTTGTTGCCGTAGAGGTGTCCGAATGCGCCCGAGAGGATCGCCTGGTAAGCCTGAATGCGGACCCGGTACTCGTCGGTACCACTTTCGAACTCATAGGCGCTCTCAATCAGGAAGAAAGGCATACCCCTGTCGTACTCCCTGATCGCGGCCGTGTAGACAGGTCCGTACGTGTAGATGTTGTTCACGTTCAGCCAGGGTTCGTGAGTCCATGAGTCAAGCGGTGCCGTTTCGGGAGCGCCATGGATGGTGCTAAGAGAGCCCGGATCCTCGTCAACGATGCCTTTGGCGATAGCCCTGACTAGATCCTTGTCCGCAGGATTGTCGTCACCACCGTTGATCCAAATGATGTTGTCGAAATGCCGGTAGCGATGTCCGACGAAATGGCCGTACGAAGCAAGCCTTCGTGGCCCTGCAGCCGCCATTTGCTGATACCAACCGTCAATACCACCGCCATAGCCAAGATACGCCGGGGCAAGCAGCACCAGGAAACCGAGGTCGCAAGCCTTCTGCAGGACGCGGTCCGCATGGGCAAAATACGCCTCATTCGGAACGGCGAAATCGTCGTTGCCAGCGAATGGCCTCTCGCCATATGCGTTTGCGGGCGCGTTTCGGGAAAACCGGTGCTCTAGGAGGTTGACCAGCACCGTATTGAAACCACGAGCCTTGCGGTCCTCAAGATAGAGGTCTGCCTCGTCATCCTTCAGATCTGCAATGAGGGACCAGGCCGAGTCACCATGCATCAAGAATGGATGCCCGTCCTTGTCGACCGGAAAGCTCTTTCCAGATTCGATCCGCAAGGGGAAACGCGTCCCCTTGTCGCGTTCGCAGGCTAAGCTTCCGGTCTCCATAGCCACCAAAAAAACGCAGGTCATGAGAACAGACATCAATCGCATTGTGCTCACCCGCTCCGGCTCGTCCTTCATGCTCACCCAGGTGTCGGCGCCGCGGAGACGTCATGGGTGGCGGCGTGCCTGGAGTTAAACTCCGATGAGGTGACAATGCCGAAGGCTGCGTCCTTGCGAGTCATGGTGCCCGCGCGCAGCTGTCGCGTATAGGTTTCAAGGCCGTAGTTGTCTGCGGGGCGGTCAAGAAGCAGCAGGTAGAGAAAACCGATATAAACGCGGTCCGTCAGGCCGATCGTGGCATATCTGCTTTCGAAATCGTCCGTGTCCATCATTTCCACGATCATATCAGCAAGCTTGCTATTTCCGCTTCCAAGAGCTGCCGACCAACGCTCCACGCTGGCCGTGTCGCCATCGTGACCTAGAATGAGGCAATAGACGAAACTTGCCTGCCTCACATAGAGGGACTTGTTTGCAGCCAAGGTCTCTGGATCGCATTCCCGGTACGGCCTGGGCGCCGGCTGCGGGCCGCGGGTGAAGTCACGCACCGTCTTATAGGCAGGCTTAGGCTCGCCGACCCTCCATTTACCGTCGGGGGCCGGGACGAGCCTCACCAATCCCATATTAGCTTCGAAGCTGGGGGCCCAGTAGGCCTCATCAAAGAGTTCGTAGATGTGCGCGGCCTCGACCCTGTACTTCTTGGTGAAGTCTTGGAGTCTCGTCATTGTCTGCTTGATGCCGTCGGCCTGCTGCTTCTCGCCGCGCTGGCTTCCGTAAGGATTGTTGAATTCGGTGACCCATATCGGCTTGCCGTAGCCCGACATCTCCCGGAAAGCCCATTCCGGATCGTCGCCGTACATATGCCAGACTGAGATATCCCAAACGATCCCGTCCTGCTTCATCCGCGCGAACGCGCCGACGTGGCCCCATCCGGCGGTGCCGATCGCCTTTCTGATGGTTGGATCGACAGCAATCATCCCTTCGGACAAGCCCTTGAGGACAGCACTCACTTTCACCCAGCGCGGGCCGTAATAATCGAGCGTTCCCGTTCCACCTGCAGGCCCCCAACCACATGGATATTGCGCGCCATCATCGCGCTTCTCACAAGGCTTTATGATTGCGTAGTTCTCCATCTCGTTGCCGAGTTCCCAGACACGGATGTCGTCCTTGAACCTTGAGCCAAGTGCAATCGCAAGTTTCCGGGTCCTGCGGTAAAGTTCTTCCGGGCTATCCTTGTCCATATCGATGCCGGCAGGCGTGAGGACAGGCAGGATCTCGATGCCTCTCACCTTTCCGGCGGAGACAAGATTGGCGAGCATATCCATGTCGCCCTCGCCCGTAACATCGACCCTGTATGACTTCAGGCCGAGATCCTTGATGAAGTCGAGCTGCCTTTCGATCGGGATACCCGGATAAGCAACTATTGGATGGCCGTTAATGCCCCAAAGGAAATTGGCGGAGGCAGACGAGACAAACGCCAGCAGGCAAACCGCAGCGACTGCGAAACGAAAGGACATGGCGACAGTTCTCCCGGTCGGGCACATGGATAGTCAGCAGTGCGGCCGCCGGAAGCAATCTACCCATACGGGTAACCAACGCGTTTGCGATACCCCTTTCGGAGGTCGCCACCAACTCAAGGCCGGTGCTGAAGCTCATACCCCCTATTTTACCCAAAGGGACCAGCCCTTAGCTGATCTGGAACAACGCTCGAGAACTCCGGCTGCCATCCCGTTACCCCTTTCGTCTGTGATCATTCCTTACTTTGAAGGTACTGACCTTTAACCGGGTTTGTCGGACTATTTGGCGTGACGAAGGTGGCCCTCGCCGCTACCGGGAAAGGAAATGTATGCCTTCTGTAAAACGCGCACTTCTGATGAGCACGGGCGAACGTTATGTCCTGCTCGTATCGAATTTCGCTACGACCGCGGTGGTTTCGCGCATATTGACACCACAGGAAATCGGCGTGTCGGTGATCGGGATGGCAATCCTGGCGATAGTCCTGTCTGTCAGGGAGTTCTCCAGTTCAACCTTCCTGATCCAGCGCGGGGAACTCAGCCGCGAGGATATCCGGGGGGCCTTTACGGTGATGTTCGTCCTTACCGGAATTGCCGTCACCGTTCTTTTAGCCGCGTCCCCTGTTCTGGCCTCAGTCTACGCGGAGCCGAACCTCCTTCCCTATTTTCGAGTTATTTCAGCCTGCCTCTTCCTCGACGCCTTGGTCGTCCTGGTCAATGCTCTCCTGCGCCGGGAAATGGCCTTCGGCAAGGTAGCTGCCATTAGCATCACCAACGGGGCGACAGGGTCTGTGGCAACAATCGCTTTGGCGTTCGCGGGCTTCAGCTATATGAGCTTCGCTTGGGCGTGGCTAATCGGCAGTGGGCTTGCCGCATGCCTCGCACTCGCCCTGTGCCCGCATTTCTGGATGTTTAAGCCAACTCTGGCCAATTGGCGCGCAATGATCTCGTTCGGCGGATACAACGGCTCCATCGCCATACTCTTCCGCATATTTGACGCGCTGCCCCTGCTCTTGTTGGGCCGACTCGTGTCACCGAATGCCGCGGCCTTGTTCAGCAGGACCCTCTTGATCAGCCAAATACCCGACAAACTCCTCCTCGGAGGGGCCGTGGCGGTCGTATTGCCCGCCTTTTCGGCAGAGGTCAGACGAGGCAGCGATTTGAAGCGCCCCTATCTCGCGGCCCTTTCTATTGTCACCGCGTTGTACTGGCCCGCTCTTCTCGTGCTCTCAGTGCTGGCCTATCCCGTGGTGGACATCGTGCTCGGTCGACAATGGATCGAGGCTGCGCCGCTCGTTCAGGTCGTCGCGATTGCTCTTCTCTTCTCCTTCAGTTTTGAGCTCAATTACCCGGTATTGGTTGCGGTCGGTGCGATCCGCGACTTGTTCATCCGAGCCCTGATCGTCTTCCCGATTTCCGGCATTCTCTTGTCAATGGCTGGCGTCTTCGGCGGATTGCAGGCGGCCGCCTGGTGTATGCTGGTGACTGTTCCTTTCCAGGCATACGTTGCCCTGAGCTTCGTTCGGCGCAGGCTGGGATTGAAACTGAAGGACATCGCCACAGAGTTATGGAGAAGCGCGGTCGTGGCCCTAGCGAGCGCGACTGGTCCGCTGTGCGTGGCTTTCTTGTCGGGCACAGGCTTCGCCCTTTCGCATGGGCTGGCGCTCGCAGCAGGGGTGTTGGCGTTGGGTGGATGGGGAGCGGCATTGGTCCTTACCAGACATCCTTTGGTTGACGAGATATTCAAGTCCATCTCCGGGTTCCGGGGCGCCTCGCTCCGCCCGGCCGAGTGAGGCGAGCACAAGTGAACACGATAGCCGACGAAAAAGTCGGATAGCCAGCGGCTATCCAAACCGCGCCTGGAAGGACGCGAATGTTCGTGGACGAAAACAAGCGGGAAAAAAAGCGGGGCCACGCCCTCCCGAAAGGCTTGGACTGCGAGGCATTCCGAAGCCGCCGGATTTGCCATTCGCGCGTCCTGACCTCTGTCGACCCTTCCAATCAGAGCGTGCACGACCGCGGTACCATGCTGCCGCTCGCATGCATGCACCGCTAGAGAGCACACACCATGGTCCTCTCGCGCAGGAATGGATTCTCGCAGGTCATCAGCGCCCCACAGAGAATATGCCTTTTCGGAATGTTTGGCGGAGGTAATTTCGGGAATGACGCGTCGTTGGAATCGTTTTTGCTCTTCTTGCGGGAAGCTAGGCCGGAGGCGGCTATCGCATGCGTTTGTGTTGATCCAGATGCAATTGGTAAAGCGCATCAGATTGTCACAACACCAATCAGCGCTCCAGAGTTTTCCAATACGCTCCTGAGGTTCTGCAATAAAGTCAGCCTGAGAATAATTGGAAGACTAGCGAACTGGTACCGGGCAATCAAATATGTCAGGCAATTCGACATCATAATTGTGCCAGGAACGTCAACGTTAAACGACTACGGCTCAGGTCCATTTGGAACATCCTACGGTCTGTTCCGCTGGGCTGCATCTGCGCGATTGTCCGGGGTGAAGTTCTGCTTTATTGGAACCGGCGCAGGTCCAATCCTGAACTCTACCAGCCGCTGGATGTTGCGGTCTGCAGCAGCTTGGGCATACTTCCGTTCGTTCCGCGATCAGATCTCCAAGGACTTCTTAGCCTCCCTTGGCATCGATACAAGTAGAGATAACCTCTATCCAGATCTTGTTTTCAAGCTGCCTACGCCATTGCCGGTGCAAGACGACACGGGAGGAAAACTGACGACAGTTGGGGTTGGCCTTATGAACTACAATGGCTGGCGCGCCGGCGCGCGCTCAGGGTCGGATACCTCTATCTATCAAACCTACATCGAGAAGATGGGCCGCTTCGTCACCTCGTTGCTAGATCGAGGTTACAGAGTACGCCTTATTATCGGCGAAACCGTGGATATGCGGGCAGTGAGGGATGTCGGTCGAATTGCTAAGGCGAGCGGATATGACCTGATCGACGGCACCCGAACCACTCGGCAGGCCCGTCAGCTTGTCGCGGAGCCAATCAACTCCCTGCATGACGTCATGCGGCAAATTGGCGACACTGACATCGTTGTCGCCACACGTTTTCACAACGTGGTTTGCGCCTTGAAGCTTGCCCTGCCGACGATCTCGATAGGATACGAGGCAAAGAACGATGCGGTGATGACTGACTTCGGCCTTGGGGGGTTCTGTCAATCCGTTGAAAATCTGAACCTTGAGCTGCTGGAGACGCACCTCACCGAATTGTTAGAAAACAAAGAGCGCTATCGCGCAATCGTTCGGCAGCATCTGGATAAGGTATTGCTTCGTGTAAAGGAGCACGAGCAGGAGTTGTTGTCCAAGATCCTCTGAGATTAAGCTGAGGCGCCGGTTATTGCCTATCAAAAAAATTGTCGATCGCGCAATCGGCCGCGGCTTCACCCACCCAGCAACTCCTGTTGACGGTTCGGTCAGCGGACCTCCGGTTTAAAAAATCTCGGAGCAGAACTTGGCTTCGTCAATCTCAGGACCCGTTGAAAGATGCCAGCTTCGCTTCCAATTCGAATAGGGTACCCATTCGACCAACGATTTGGCCCAATCCGCAGCGGTCGGAGCGACTTGCCGCTCTTTCAGGCCCTTCAAGAGTTCCTGAGCCGCGTCCAGCCTTCCCATCATTGTCCATTTTAGGGCCAAGCGCATCATCCTGGCACGCATACATTCCTTTTTACGTCGGAAAGTCGGCTCGTCCCAGCACTGAGCCCCAAACGCACATAAAATGTCAAAACGCTCAAGTAAGGTTTTCAACTGGTTCGCGCCGAGTTGCTGGCTGGTGAGCGAATTCGCGTGCCAACGCGTGTAGACGAGTGGCGCGTGCAAATAGGCGAGCTTGCCACGCAGGGCACTGCGAACGACTGCAGAAAAATCAAAATGGATCGGGGCATCGTTGAAGAAAACCGGGCTTTGCGCGTTGTCAGGAAAGCGAACAAACAGGTGATGGTACGGCAGCCAATTAATGCTTTCATCTAGCATCTTGGCCGCGATCTCAATTCCTCCAAAAATGCCTTGTTTCAACGGCAAATTCGCGCGATGGACCCTGTCCATGAAAACATCGTCGCAAAGAACGACCTCAATTTTTTCGTCGGATTGAGCAATCTCAACGAAGCGCGAGATGCAATCGCTGCGCATCAGGTCGTCTGCGCAGAGCACCTTCACATAAAAGGCCTCGGTGGGAACTGCGCAAAGCGCCTTAGTCCAGTTTTCTCGCAGCGGAAGGACGCTGTCATTGCGAAGAGTAATCAGCTCAAAACGCTCCGACCGAAAGCGATCGATGATTTGTGACGTGTTGTCCGAGCTGCAATTGTCAACGAGAACGTGTACAATGTTATCATAGGTCTGCCGCTGGACGGATCTCATCGTAGCTTCGAGATACGCACCTCCATTGTATACCGGCGTTACCACGGCAACGAGAGGCAGAGCTGGTGCCGAGCGGTGTCTCATAACGTTGTCTTTTTCGTGTTCGGACCGCGATATTGAATTGACCCTACCTCAAAAGCGACACTGCCGGAGCTGCCGGTCATGAAGTCGACCCCAGCTTCTGTCGATGGCTTCGGTTAAGAGGAGGCGTTCGGCCCAGGATTTTTCTCATGACAAACGACTCCGATGCTCAGATCGGGGCTGCGCGCCACCTTGATGCCCCGTCGTCGATCTAGGCGTTGCCGCTGAAGGTGATGTTCCCGGTGCGGCGAACCAATCGGACAGATATCGGGTCATAGGCAATTCGGCATAAAGATAAACGAACACCGAAACGCAGGTTACGGCCATGGGGGTCACGAACAACAGCACCGTGGCCAACCATGCCGAATTTCCGCTTTCGACAACGAGCTTCTCGGATATGAGATCCACGAACCAGTGTGTCAGGTAGATCGAGTAGGTGCATTTGGCGAGAAAGTTCAAAAGCTTCGAATCATTGTAGATGCCAAGCTGCTCCAGAGTAACAACCCCCAGCAACAGAAGCGACATCGGCACGCCGAGGGCGAGGACGCGAGGCAGCGCCGGCCAGAAGAACGGACGCAAGACCGCAGCCACGGCTCCGAAGGTGACGGCTGCCGCTGCGAGAGCAACGATGCGACGCTGCGGCATTTTGAAAAGGAACGGCCCAGAGCTGACAAACTTGAAGATGAGAATGCCGAGGGCAAAATCGATCAGTATGGGATTGGTGTAAAATACGACAATTTGGTTATCAATTCTCGATAGCTTGCCTGCGGCTGCAAGAAATACGGCGAAGGCGGCAGAATAGAAGACACCGTTTTTAACGCTGACAATTTGAAAAGCCGCGACAATCAAGCTGAACTCGACGATAACCAGCAAGGTCCAGGTCGGATACAGGATCGGGTAGGAACCGTGGGGGACGAAGGCAAGCGACATGAAGAGTGCAGACAACGGCGTCGAATGGTTATTCATCGCGTAATTTTCGACAAGAAATGCGAGAACCGTGAAGCCCCAGTATAAAGGCACGATGCGAATGAGCCTCGTGCGCAAATAAGCGCCTGCGGACGTGCCATTGTTCCCGAGCACGTGCGCGGTAAGAAAACCAGCCAGGACCACGAACAAGTCCGTTCCGAAACGGAAAATCTCCAAGACAGCCGGACCGATGTGGGCGGCGCCCACCACCCTGGCCATGTGGATGTAGGCGATGGCATAGGCGGATACCAGCCTCAAAAGCTGGGGATTGTGCCAGAACTTCCTAGCCTGAGCAGTCCGGGTCGCGGCCGGAGAGTATTCCGCGTTGACCCTGGACGTTATCGATGCCAGGCCAACCGTGCCGAGCGTTAAAAAGACCATCGCCCTATCCAATGAAGCCGCTGCGGTGCCCTGTTTGCCCTCGATCGGCTTCGACCTCAATTTATCGGAGGCGAGTGGACCTGAGAATTGACCCAAATGGCGCATTTCTAAGCAATTTGAGGAATATGGGGTCAATCATTTCCGTTAGGCCATGGAGCGCGGGTTGGCACCCGGCGCGACACGATGCCTCCGATCACCGCGGCCCTGCGCCGGCTTCGAAAACTCGGCAAGGTCGATCCCCTCGGAGGGTCTCCTGCCACGGGACCGCTCCCCGAAATCGGCGTCGACCTGGACCATCAGTTCCAGGTATTTCCACGCGATCCACCGCCAGGAATAACTGCTTGCCCTGGCGTTGCCCTTGGTCACCAGCCACTCGCGCAAGGCCGGGGTGACCAAAAGGTGGCGGACCTTTTCGGCCCACGCATGGACGTCGTCAGGATCGACGTAAAGAGCAGAGTCCCCACAGATTTCCGGGAGGCACGGCGAGCTCGATGCAATGACGGGACAGCCAGACGCCATCGCTTCGACCGCCGGAAGCCCGAAACCCTCGATGCGTGAGGGGAACAGGAAGCACAAAGCGCCCTCGAGCGCCTTCTTGAAGTCGTCGTCGTCGATGCGGCCAAGGAAGACGATGTTGTCGGGCAGTTTCGCAACGTATCGCAGGACCGTGGCTTCGTCGACGTCACCAGGCATCCACAAATCCAGACCCATCTCATCGAGGAGCGGGGCCAGCCGGGCGAGAAGCTCAAGGTTCTTGTATTCTTGGTCCCCCCGGCCAAGGCAGAGGACATATGGCCTACGCCGATCCACGGCCAGGGACGATTTCCGGGCATCCCATCTCTTGGCATGGTCGCTGCCGTTGTAGGTGACGACAATATTTTCCTCCGGCGCTATTCCGAATTTGATCAGGTGACTTCGCGCCAACTGCGAGACCGTCGTGATACGAGCAGCCCGCCTGCCGAGCGCTGGCAGGATGAGGCGGTGCGCCCACCGGAAGCCCCTCGGATAGCTCAACGGCATCAGCCTGGTGTGCATGTCGTGAATGCAAGCGATTTGACGGCTCAGCATGACGGGAGCGAGGTTGCAGAAACTCAGCAATCCCCCGGGCACATGCCAGGGCAACTGCGCCTGAACCCAAAGTTGAGGAAGTCGTGGTCTGTTGAATTCCGGAATGATCCGTACGGTGATGGCCTTGAGGGGCAAGGGTTCGGTTAGCGGGCGTGGGATCACGAGATCCATTTCCAGATCGCGACCAAGCGGATGCCCTTCCGAAATGAGGGCGTCGAGTGCCATGGTCACTTCGCGAGCATAACGGGCTACTCCATTACGGCGAAGCGTCGTGAAGTCTCCGTTTATCGTCCAGCGCCGCCTCGCCGCCCCTTGATCCGCTGACCTGAGCTCGGGTATACCGATCAGGTAGTTGGCGTCTTCGACAAGGGATCCCGCCAGCTGTGTGCCGCTGTCGCGGCCATTCAACCGCCTTGATGACGGCGACTGCGTCGCATCGAATTCGGAATTACCCATAACCCTCTCCGGTCCGGCTGCACCTGTGGTCAGATTAGCATTCTCGGTCGCGCACGGCCCTCCAACGTTCGAGGTAGGTACAACGCCGCCCTCGCCCGGCCGGATGAGCCCCCCGCGCAAACAGGCGACCGAATGGCCGTAGTGACCGCGCCCCTATGGCCGCTCCACAGTGAAGGTCTCGGGGATAAGGGCATGCCACGACGTTGGACAATCAATGGGCGTTTTCTTTCCCAGCCGACAACCGGCGTGCAACGCTATGCCTATGAAATCGTCCGTTCGCTGGACGCGTTGATTGAGGAGCGGGTGCCACTTGCTAGCGATCTCCAGGTCCGCCTGCTCTGTCCGCCCGGATCTGGGGACATCCCCCTCATGTCCATCGAACGCCGCGAGATCGGCGGCGCGCGCGGGCATGTTTGGGAGCAAGCGCGACTTCCCGTCGCTCTCGACGGCGGCGGTCTGCTCAGCCTCTGCAACACGGGGCCTCTGCTTTCCCACAAACATATCGTTTGTATTCATGACGCAAATGTCTGGAACGCGCCGCAGAGCTATTCCCTCGCCTTTAGATGCCTTTACAGAACGCTGTTGCCTTGCCTCGGCAAGACGGCATGGGGTATTTCGACTGTCTCCGCTTTCTCGCTCGGTGAACTCATCCGCCAAGGCGTGATCCCGGCGCACAGGGCCTTCGTGGCCTCTAACGGCCATGAGCATGTCTTGCGTTGGAAGCCTGAACACTCGGCGCCAATCCAATTGGCGGCCTCGCGGGACACCATAGTCATGATCGGAAGTGCCGCACCCCACAAGAACGTAGACCTCATCTTGAACATGGCTGACCGCCTCGGAGCAGTCGGGCTCAGGCTAGCGATCGTCGGCATGTCGGAATCGCGCGTCTACAAGTCAGGATCCGCGCGCACACAAGCGCGAAACATCCACTGGCTCGGCCGCGTTTCCGATGGCGAGTTGGCCGCTCTGCTTGCGGACTCGCTGTGCCTGGCTTTCCCCTCGCTTACCGAAGGCTTCGGCCTGCCGGCCCTCGAGGCGATGGCTGTCGGCTGCCCCGTGGTGGTTTCAGACCGCGCAAGCCTGCCTGAGGTCTGCACGAGCGCGGCACTATACGCCTCTCCCGACAATCCGGAGGCATGGTTCGACAGCTTCATGCGACTTCATCGTTCTCAGGCGTTGCGAACGGAGATGGTGGCAAAGGGAAAAGCAAGAGCCTCAGCATACAGCTGGAGGGCGACGGCGTTGCTTTATCTCAAGGCCATGGCGGCCGCCGATGGCCGCGACGCGCAAACCAATCGCGTCAGGATGCGCGAACTCATATGACGTCGTGAAGTGACTGGACGGCCCCGATCGATTCCAGAATCGCGCGATCGAAGTGCTCTTCGGAAAAGCGTGCTGCATTGGTGGTGCACGCACGGGGGGTGATAGCGTGGCTGTTTTCTTCGAACCGTACGACCGCTGCCTTGAGAGACTCGATAGTCTGCGCCTTGAACAGCACCCCCGTCGGCTCGGCGGATGACCCCAGGCGCCGCACGATGTCAACCGCGCCGCCTCGGCCGAACGCGATCAGCGGGGTCCCACAGGCTTGCGCCTCGGCCAACGCGATGCCGAAGTCCTCGCAGCCCGCAAAGACCATGGCCTTTGCCCGTGCCAGCGTCTCGACATACTCCTTGCGGGGTAGAAAACCCGAAAACGTGATGTTAGGCCCAGCCAGCGATCGCAAGCTGGCGGATTGCTGTCCTTCGCCAACGATGACCAGCCGCCGCGATGGCATATCGTTGAAGGCCCTGATCACCAGGTCGGTTCGCTTGTATGGGGCTAGGAAGGATGCCGAGACGTAGTAGTCATCCTTGTCTTCCACACACGGCAGTTCTCCTACGCAAACCGGCGGGAAAACGACGCGCGCGTCGCGCCCGTAAATGTGCTGGATGCGGGAACGGACATAGTTCGAGTTCGCCAACATCAGGTCCGGACCATGCGCGGTCCTGGTATCCCACGTCCTCAGCCGGTGCAGCATGTACCGATAGAGCATTCCCTTGGGACCAAAGCCCAGCCTTCCCTGCTGAAGATAGGAGAACTGCTCATCCCATGCATAGCGGACGGGGCTGTGCACATAACATAAATGCGGTTGATCCGGCCTGGTGATCACGCCACGCGAAAACGCGGCCGAAGAGGAGATCACCGCGTCGTAACCTGTCACGTCGAACTGCTCGATCAGGAAAGGGCAAAAGAAGAAAAGAGACCGGTAGAATTTCCGCACCATGGGAATCCGGTTGGCTGCCGACGTATGGAATTCCACATCCCGGAAATATTGCTCTTTGACGTCGGCTGGCAGAAAATCGAAAAGCGTGAAGACTTCGGCATTCGGAAACTGCTTGCAGATTTGCGCAAGAACCCGCTCCCCTCCCCGGAAGTTCGGGCACCAGTCGTGAACGACCGCTATTCTTGCATATCTGTCGACAATCCCCGGCGCGGCCGGCAGTTTCTCGATTGGCACCGTGAGCTTGGCGGCGATTGCCAGGTCGGAAGAACGTTCGTGGAGCATGGTTCCCCCTTGCCGCAGCCAGCAATCGCAATCCCGGCAGTCTCTCTTCCATGCCATGGCTCCTGCAAGTCGTCCGATCGGTTACAGGACGCTGCGGGCGCTGGACGGCCTAGTACTTTTGGTTGGGGCGCGTCCGCCCGGAATACGCCAAAAGCCTGTGCTGCGAGGTAACCCGGACTCGTCCCTAACCTTTTATGCAGGCTGTCCAGGTGTGTTCGCCGTTCTAGGGTCGACGGGCACCGAAACATGGACCTGGCATGAGACTGGCAGTGATTATCCCAACCCTAGGCCGCAGCGCACAGGTCGCGCGCCTGCTCGGCTATTTGGGCAGCCAGAACAGACTTCCCGACGAAGTCATATTGTCCGCGCCCGACGCCACGCATATTGAATTACCAGCCAGTTGCCCCTTTCCTGTATCGTGTGTTTTCGGACCGAGGGGGCTGACCGCGCAGCGGAACACGGCTCTTGCGCCGTCGCTCGCGCGTTTCGACATCATCACGTTCTTCGACGACGATTTCGTCCCATCGGCCGAATACCTGAAACAAATCGAAGAAGCCTTCATCACCAATCACGAATGGGCGGTGGTGATGGGCAGGGTCATCAAGGACGGGGCTGCCAATGCTGGCCTGACCTGGGAAGATGCCGAAGCCGCGCTGCAGGCAGCAGAGGGCACCAGCAGTGCCGGACCTTCGGCAATCGACCATGTGGGCGCATACGGATGTAACATGTCCGTCCGTTCCTCGCTTGTAGGCGATTTGCGTTTCGACGAGCGCCTCGTCCTCTATGGCTGGCAGGAGGACATCGACTTCACCAGCCAACTGAGATCGAAAGGTCGCGTGGTCTGCGTAACCTCGATCAGGGGGGTCCATCTGGGCATCAAGACAGGTCGCGTCAGCGGAGAGCGATTCGGCTACTCCCAGGTTGCGAATGCGATCTATCTGATCAGGAAGGGGTCCGTGCCGGCTTCTTTCGCGCTTCCCCTGATGCTCAGGAATATTGCGGCCAATCTGGCAAAGAGCCTTTGGCCCGAGCCCTATGTCGACCGTAGGGGCAGGCTCAGGGGCAACCTGCTCGCCATCCTGCACGTCGCGATTGGACGAATCGAACCCGAGTACATCTTGAAAATCTGACGAAGGGGAAGACAATGCGCAAATGGGTCTTGACGATCGCGTCTGCCTCACTCGCCGCGGTGGTCGCCGGCGCCTTGCCATCGGTGGCTGCCGAGTATCTCCTCGGGCCCCAAGATAAGGTCAGGCTCAAGGTTTATGAATGGCGCGCGTCACGTGATGTGATTTTTGAATGGACGGCTCTCAACGACGCTTTCGTCGTCGGTGCCGACGGCACGCTCTTCCTTCCGTTTGTCGGCCAGATACGCGCGCAGGGCACCGCTCCCGGCGACCTCGCCAGGGCCATCGGCGATCGCTTGATGCGGAACATGGGGCTCGGCCGCCAGCCCGATGTCGCTGTAGAAATCGTGCAGTACAGACCTTTCTACATCGTCGGCAACGTCAAGCAGCCCGGTGAGTTTCCTTATCGGCCCGGACTGACCGTGCTGCAGGCGGTGGGGATCGCGGGCGGCTTGCCGATACGCCAGGACGACATATCGCGGCTCGGGCGGGAAGTCATCTCAGGCCAGGGCGACGTGGGATTACTAGCGCTGAACAATGTCAGCCTTCTTGCCCGCAAGGCGCGCCTTGAAGCCGAACTGGCCGGCAGCGAGGAGATCTCTTTTCCTGCCGAATTGAACGACAGGGTCTCCAACCAAACCGTTGCATCGACAATGGACCAGGAGCGCAAGATCTTTGCGATCCGCAAGGACGCGCTGACGACACAACTGCGTTCGCTCCATGAACTCAGGGAATTCCTGGAAAAGGAACTGGACTCGCTGGGACAGCAACTGACGTTCCACGACAAACAGATTGAGCTTGTCCAGAAGGAACTCGCGAGTGTTTCGACGCTTGTCGAGAAGGGACTGGCCGTTGCACCACGCGAGCTATCGCTTGAGGGGACGGTCGCGCAGATGCAAGGGGACAGGCTCGCTGCCGAGACCTCACTCTTGCGCGTGAGGCAGGAGATCAGCAAGACGGACATCGAGATTCTCGACATCAGCAACCGGCACGCCAGCGAAGTCGCTGAAAGCTTGCGCGAAACCCAGCTGCAGCTTAACGAAGTCACCAGCAAGGCCGATACCGCGGTGCAGTTGCTGCACGAAACCGAGATTGCAGTCCCTGCCCTGCTCGCTCTGAGGCAACGCGCCGAAAGTGCCAAGCCAATCTTCAAGATCGTCAGGACGACGGATAGCAGCACAGCCGAACTTCCCGCCGAGGAAACCACAGCAGTCAACCCCGGCGACACAGTGAAGGTCGAGATCCCGGCGCCGGACTCAGGTTTGGCTAGCATACCTGCAGGCGGGAGCCTTCAGGCCGAGACGGTCCCGGTTCAGGGCATCAATTGAACAAGCCCGCGATCCGCCAGGGCAACTGAGGTAGTTGGCTGATCGATCCCCACCGCGTCAGATCCTGTGACGCTCTCGATCGCCTACGCATGATCGACTTGGCTCGGGCGCGGAAAACCGCGGCTAGCCGAACCATTCAGGAAAGATCAGGAAGATGAAGCAGGGTTCGACGCTCAACCCGACCGTCTACGCAATGCTCGGAGCACTTGCCTTGCTCTTTGAGGCCGCATATCAGTGAGCAACATGGGCCCTCAGGCCCCGGCCCGCCGAGGAAACCACAGCAGTCAACCCCGGCGACACAGTGAAGGTCGAGATCCCGGCGCCGGACTCAGGTTTGGCTAGCATACCTGCAGGCGGGAGCCTTCAGGCCGAGACGGTCCCGCTTCAGGGCATCAATTGAACAAGCCCGCGATCCGCCAGGGCAACTGAGGTAGTTGGCTGATCGATCCCCACCGCGTCAGATCCTGTGACGCTCTCGATCGCCTACGCATGATCGACTTGGCTCGGGCGCGGAAAACCGCGGCTAGCCGAACCATTCAGGAAAGATCAGGAAGATGAAGCAGGGTTCGACGCTCAACCCGACCGTCTACGCAATGCTCGGAGCACTTGCCTTGCTCTTTGAGGCCGCATATCAGTGAGCAACATGGGCCCTCAGGCCCCGGACGGAACCTTGTGCCGCAGTGAGTTGATCCGTCCTGCCACTGGAGATGTCGGTGCTCATGACACTAATCGCCCTGGCGGCTGCGGGCGCTCTGATAGGCCTGCGGTTCAAGGTTCCCGCCCTGCTCGCGGCGACCGCCCTGCTTGCCATTGGAAGCTTGGCCTGGAACGGCTTTGGATTTCCCGGCCATGTGAGCGTCCTCAAATTCCTTATCCTGGCATTCGTGTTGGCAGGCGCGTACATCATCGGCGTGTTTCTGTCCGTCCGCTGGAGGCGAACCACAGAGTGACGCGTGAGGACGTTAGGAGGTCCTGTCGAAGCGCATCACCGCGAAGACGGTCCTGAACAGGATCACGATGTCGGACCAGACAGACCAGTTCCGAACATACTGGCTGTCCAGCGCCACGCGTGTGGCATAGTCCACGCTGCTTCTTCCGCTCACCTGCCAAAGACCGGTCAGTCCCGGCCTGGCGCGGAGATAGTCCCCCACGTGGTCGCCGTAAAGCTCGAGTTCTTCCTTCACGACGGGCCTCGGCCCCACGCAACTCATGTCGCCGCGGATAATGTTATAGAGTTGGGGGAGTTCATCGAGGCTTGACCTTCGGAGCATTCGCCCGAGGAACGTCACGCGCGGGTCGTTCCTGATCTTGTGGGTCTTTTCCCACTCCATTTTGATGTCGGGATTGGATTCGAGGCAGGCTTTCAAAACGGCTTCCGAATTGCCGACCATCGAACGGAACTTATAGCAGTTGAACGGTCTTCCGCCGAAGCCGATCCGGCTGTGCGGGAACACCGCCGAGCCCCCTGTCGTGGTCCTGATGAGCAGGGCAACAGCAATCATTACCGGCGCTGCCATGACAAGCGCCGTGACTGCTATGATCAAATCCAGAATTCGCTTCAGAAGACCTCCCACGGGAGGATTCATCGAGCCTGCCCTGATGGTGGGCGACGAGTCGATCAACAACACCCCGCCACTGTCGTGGTCGGGAGCGGAAACAACATGCAGGACCGGTCGGTTGTCGACTGCCACCGGAACGGATGGCTGGTCCCAAATCGGGGGTGCGAGATGTGACTGCTTCTCGAAGGCGTTTGTCATGACGATCATTGTTTCGAGTTGTTTGACTTTGACACTTTCCCAATCTCGGGGAGGGTCGGCAAGAAAGGCAAAGGAGGTAGCGGTACGCGCCCCACACCAACCCCTAATGCCAAGGGATGATCCTGAACGTCTTCCAGGCTTTCGACGACTTCGCATCTACCCTTTTCATGTCGTGCGATGTTTGGATGTCATCGCCCGAGCGTTCGCCAGAAGGACTCCAAGCACATGCGCCCTGCTGGCCTGCAACGCTCGGACAAGGTCCCGCAGCGTTTCGGAATGCGTCTTGCCCCATTCTGCAACGATGACGACACCGTCCAGAACGGACCCGACAATCAGTTCGTCGGCTCCCGAGGCCAGTGTGGGCAGGTCTACGATGACAACGTCGTAGGCGCCAAGTTCGTGATCGGCGAGAGCAAAAGCGGTAACCTCCGAGAGGAACGCCTCCATATTGCGGGGCATCAACAGGTCGGTGCCCTCCACCACGGAACTGCGAAGCAGGTCGAACGACCGGCCTGGTGCGCGCACGATGCTGAGCCGGATCGGGTCCTGGCACAGTCTGTCGTAGGCAACCGAACGGCCGAGCAGCCGCATGGTGGTCACCGATCGCCGGACATCGGCGTCTATCACCAGCGTCTTCAGACCGGACATCGAGTAAAGCGTGGCGAGATTGCTGGCCACGGAACTCTTGGGACTGCCGTTGGACACGGCGGTCAACCCGAGGAATTTGACCTGATGGTTGGTTTCCGCAAGGCTGATCTCGGCCCGTGCCTTCCTGAGGCACTGGCTGTATCGCGAGTAAGGATGTCTCTTGACCTCGTCAACGTGGCCGGATTCCATTCGCTTGCTCGTCAAAGGCAACTCTCCGACGCACTCGATACCCAGGTTCTCCCTGATGTGCCGCGGCGACCTGACAGTCCAGTCGAGCGTGTGCCTCACAAACGAAATCCCGATGCCGACAATGAGCCCCGCAATCGCGGCGAAGGCAAGGATCAGTTTCGGCCTTGGAGCGCTCGGATAAAGCGGCGCTGTCGCGGCCGTGATCACCCTCGCGTCGGCCACCGGATACGATTGCTGGCTCACCGAGTTGGTGTAGGCCTGGAGGAAGCTTTCGTACATCTTCTGATAGGTTTCGGCAGTCACCTCGAGCTCTTCGAGCGTCGGCACGGCGTTGACGCCATCCGCGGTATTGGCGTCTTCATTTTGCGACTCGTTGCCGACGCTGTAGTCGTGCCGAGAACGGAATTCCTGAGCCTTCGCCATGGCCGCGTTCATTTGCGCGCGAAGCTGCTGAAGACGCTTCTCGAGCCACGCGCCGCCTTCCCTTGCCGCGTCGGCTTTGGTTTCGATCTGTTCATGCACGAAGGCGTCGGCCGTGGCGTTGGCAATATTGGATGCGCCCTCGGGATCGACGGACGTGAAGGAAATGTCAATCGCGTAGGAAACACCGACCCTGCGTATATCGAGGCCGTCGCGGAAACTCGACATTGTGTGCCGGAATTTTTGATAGTCGGTCAGTGATGTGGGGGGTTCTGGCATGCCCAAGCCGAAATACTCCCACAGCGACGTCAGCCTGGCGCTTTTCTGGGCGCCCAAAGCATCAGCCAGGACCATTTTTATCTTTCTGAATGCCTCCGGCAAAATCGGCGCGTGTGGACGATTGAACTTAGGATCTTCGACGAGTTTCAGCTGCTCGATGACCATCGCAGCGATCTTTTCCGACTGCATCACCGCGATCTGGCTCTCCACCTGCGCAGTGTCCAATGACAGGTTTACTTCTCCGCCCTCCTGTAGATGTTGGGGCACTTTCGGCTCGATCAGGATCTGCGCACTGGCGGTAAAGACCGGGTCGGTGGTCGAGTTGTAGAACCACGCTACCAAGAGCGCAGCTCCAAGGCAGGCAATGATCGTTCCGAGGTAACGCCGAGAAAATCCGGTTATATCAGCGAAGCCAATAAACTCCTGGCTGATGCCACCCTGCTTGTTCGTTGTCGCAGGCCATTGATGAGGCAACATGCGGTCCATTCAACTTCTCCTGCAGGCGTGCGGGAAACTCCGGCACACGCGCCATCCTGACGCAGGCGAAGCATGGTGTCCGGCCGATGTCTGCATGGAAAGCTGCGGCCCCGCGATCCCAGGTTGCCGCGAAAGACTAACCCGGCGGTGCGGAAGGTAAACGCCGCCAATTGGCGTATGCGACTACGTCCTATGGGAGGGAAGAAGGCGCTGCAATTCCGCTTGAGTCCTGCGCAAAAATGACAGCTGCCGCTGCAGCGAGGCCTGCCGTGTGTGATTCAACATCACCTTATTTGTGAGCGTGTCGATCCTCGCGGAAATGATTTCGAGGTCTTCGCCGTTGTCGAGCGCCTGCACCGAAAACGCGGCGCAGTCCGCTTCTGATAGATGGAGTTGCGTTTCCCTCTCGATTTCGACTTGCATGGCCTGAAGAAGGCGGACCAGCCGGCCAAGGCGCCTTTCATCGACATCTTCGCGCGGTGGGGACCTCAATGCGGGAAACGGCATTATGCGGCTCAATCCTTGACGTGAGCGCCCGAATGGAACGCATGTTCCAGAATACAAAACACTCTCGCCTGGACGAGGCATCCTTTCGGCGGTCGACTGGCATCTCCTATTGGATGAGGGGTGCGTGTCTGGGCGTCAGGACTGCCCGAATTCCTGACGAGGCCGGCGCCCTACGGCATGCTAAGACCCTCCTTCATGTCGGAGTGCGATTTCGGAGCGGAACGTGTCCTTAACAAAGTCAATTGCGTCACGCGGCGGTGTCGGGCTGGCCGCCGCGATGGACGGCAGTAGACGCGACTTCGGCAACCATCTCATCGCCGCCAAGATGGCGCCCAATCGCCGGGCTGATCCTGGGCGGCTTGCGTCCAGGACGTCGGCAAGGCATCTTCGCTGTCTGCCTGCTTCCCGCCGCCGCTGCCATCTCCTTGCCGGTGGCCACGGTGACGGCGTCATCGGACAAGCCGAACGTCCGGCTCTGGTGCGCTGCTCCGTCCAAAAGGCGCCGGCGGATGTTCAGTGCTCTCGACCTGCCGCTGCGCCAAGATCCGTAGGTCGGAGCCTGCAGCCAGAGATTTCTTGAGAAGGGGCTCGAGTATGGCATCCCAGCTGGTTTGTTTTGTCATGAGCGGGGGCGTGGGCTCGCGCCTGTGGCCGCTTTCGCGCGAAGACAATCCCAAGCAATTCCACGACCTTTCGGGCGACGGCTCAATGCTCGCAAAGACCGTCCGACGGCTCAAGGCGCGGCCCGACAGTCAGACACCGATCTACCTGATCGCTTCCGAACGACATGCCGATCGCGTTATCTCAGACATTGCTTCGCTCGGCCTGAACGGCGGTAAACCGATCTTCGAGCCTGTCGGTCGCAATACCGCTGCGGCCGTCGCCATAGCCACCCTGCAGACGATCTCGGAACATGGCAGCGATGCGCTTGTGCTCGTGGTTCCCTCCGACCATCAGATCTCGACTGACGCGCAATTCTGGGAGACCGTCGAGTCGGGCGTTCCTGCCGCCGTTGCAGGGAGCATCGTCGTCTTCGGCATCAAGCCGACGCATCCGGAAACTGGATACGGCTACATCGAGGTTGCCGCAAATGACGATCGCGTGGCTGCGGTTTCGTGCTTCGTCGAAAAGCCGAATGCCGAGACAGCGCTCGAATACCTGGCGTCAGGACGATTCTACTGGAACGCCGGCATTTTCCTGTTTCGTGCCGACACCATGCGGCGGGCATTTCTCGATTTCCAACCGGACATCTGGGAAACTGCAGACCGGGCCCACAAGACTGCACGCACGGACCTCTCAGGTATCTGTCTCCCCCAGGGCTTGTACTCGGCCGTCCCCTCCACCTCGATCGACTATGCCGTCATGGAGCATGCACGCGATATTGCCATGGTTACGGCTTCCTTCCGCTGGGACGACCTTGGATCGTGGCAATCGCTGCTCGAAGCCAGCCCGACGGACGGCAACGGCAATGTCGTCATGGGCGACATCGTCGCCATGGACTGCGACAGCTCCTACCTTAGAAGCCAAGGCAGGCTGCTGACCGTCATCGGAATGAAGGGGGTGGCGGTAGTGGCGACACCGGACGCGGTGTTCGTCGCCCCTGTCAGCCACAGCCAGAACGTGAAGAAGGTCGTCGAGCAGTTGGAAAAAAGTGGGCGGCTTGAGACGAAGTACACGCCATCGGAAGACCGAGTCATCATCAGCGGTTCGTGGCGCAAGCGCGTCGAACATTGGCTCTTCAATGAAACCCTGCCGCTTTGGTCCACCGCAGGGGTCGATGATGTATACGGCGGCTTTCACGAGGCTCTCGGTTTCGACACAAGGCCGCTGGGCAAGTCCAAGCGCATGCGCACCATGGCTCGCCAGATCTACGCCTTCGCCGTAGCCAAGGAACGCGGCTGGGCCGGACCGGCCGACAAGCTGATCGCCCATGGCATAGACTTCATTGCCAAACATGGCCGCACAACCCGTGGCGGCTGGGTGCGCACCCTTAATGTCAATGGCAGCGTGGCTGACCCTGCGGAGGACGCGTACGATCATTCCTGCGTACTCCTGGCACTTTGCCATGCTCATCGATGCGGCCATCAGGACGCCTTGCGACTGGCACAAGAGACATTTCATTTCCTCGACGCCCATCTCGAAGACGACCGTCTGAACGGCTTTCTGGAAACCTCCGGCTCCAACGGGATGCGGTTTTCGAACCCGCACATGCACATGCTGGAGGCTTTCCTTGCATGGCATGCCGTCACTGGCGACCGCACCTATCTGCGCCGGGCGGCTCGCGTGGTTGATCTCTTCAGATGCCATTTCTTCGATCAGGAAAGCTGGACGGTAGGAGAAAATTTCGACGTCGACTGGCTACCTCTGCCTGGCGAAAAAGGCCTGTCGACCGAACCCGGCCACCATTTCGAATGGGCCTCGCTCCTCATCGATTTCGCTAAAAAAAGCGGACAAAAGGACTTGGCCAGTTATGCACGGAAGCTCTATTCGTCGGCGATCGCCAGCGGATTGAATCGGGCGACGGGTCTGGCTTACGCGGCTGTGTCGCGGCAGGGAATGCCCATCGACCGGCTCTCCCGCAGCTGGCCGCAATGCGAGGCCATCAAGGCAGCCATCGCCCTGGACGGCATAGGCGGGCCTGATTTGAAACCAGAGATAGAAGCCCGTGTCGCCCGTCTCTTTCGATGGCATATCGATCCCGCCCCCCTTGGCTTGTGGATCGACAGGATTGACGAGCGCGGAAGGTCACAGGCCACGGAGGTTCCCGCCAGCATCTTCTACCACTTGGTGACCGCGTTGATGCAGTATTTGGACAAGACCGAAGGTCAGGTCGAACCTTTCCCGATACCAGCTTTGGACCTGGGCAAGACTGTCCCCGCGCGGGCTTTGGGCTAAACTTCACCACACTATTCATCCGGCTGGGGTTGCGGAAGCATTCGACAGCGTGGCAGGCGAGCGATGGACGTGCCCGTCCGATCAAAGGTGACGAGACCCGTCGCGGTCGGCAAGCGGCGACCCGTCAGCTGGGTAAGTGACCATGGGTTTCTACGAGAGAAGACTTGTCGACCGTTCTCCAATGCGACGTCTGCGGTGATGGCGGCATCGTGGTGTCCCAAGGTGGAAGGGCAAGCTACGGCTAATTCGGTATGCTTGCCTCTGTGTCGTCGCTCGGAACCGGGATAGCATGCTTAAAAATAGGTCTAGAGGGACGCCGAGATTGAGCTTTCCAATTTCGTTGCCGCCGCGGATAGCGACTAAATCGCTGAAAGCAAGGTGATTGTGTGTCTAAACACCCGTCTTGTCCGGACAGTTGAGAAGCATATTATGGCAAAAAAGAAATCGCGTACTAGGCCCACCAGTGATCTCTTGAAACTGCTTGCCACCAGGCCTCGAGCTGTTGCCCTTGCCGCGTTGCACGTGAGTGAATCGGTGCTGCTTGAACTTGAGGCATCGGAATTGTTGTCGGCAAGACAGATAAGAGGGTTGCTCAAGGACGCATCAAGGACCTTGCGAAATGCCGCCGGCCAAGTGGACAATCGCAGCAGCTTCATCGCCGCGGAAATAGTCGAGTCCATGCAAGAAAATTTCACAAGAAATAAAAGCTAGCTGCGGCGGTTGCGACCGTACGACTCTTTGCTTTCCCATGCTGCGTAGCTGTGGCGACGTCGCACAGGTACCCATCACGCCAAATTTTGATGTACATTCGATCCGAGGGGATAGAATGTGAAGACATCGGGCGGGGTTATAAATGTTGTACGCTTCACAGTCTTTGGGCGGGAACGAAAAGCGGTCATCGTATATCAGGCTTGCCGACGAAGATGCGGCGCTCATGAAGACGCTGGGGTTCACACCGAAGCGTTATCCACCTGGGACGGTCATTTTCAGCCAGGGTGAGGACAATGACCGCGTATTCATCGTCGAGTCGGGGTGGGGTTGCCTGTCGCACGAACTTGCAGGGGGGCAGCGACAGATCCTGGATTTTGCCCTGAGAGGCGATCTCGTCATGTCCCGGTCGAACGGGGGTGGCGCGCTTGAAACGTTTGTTGCTCAAACCGACCTGAACGTCTTGGTAGCCTCAACCAAGACATTTACGCTCACAGCCATGAAATCCCCCCATCTTTTCTCCCTGATCGTCGAGGCTCTTGGGCACAACGGTGCCGTCATCGCTGAACATCTCACCAATGTTGGTCGACGCAGTGCCTTGGCGCGGACCGCACATCTGTTCCTCGAATTGAGAACGCGCCTGGAACTCATAGGCTCCGTTACCCGCGATAGCTATGAATGCCCGTTGACCCAGTACGATCTCGCGGACGCCCTTGGCCTCACTCCGATTCATGTCAACAGGATGCTGCGCGAACTGCGTGAGCGTAAATTTCTCGAATTCCGGCAAGGCCGTGTTCGCGTGCTCGACCTACGAGGCATGACGGAATATGCGGGTTTCGAATGCAGCTATATCGACAGTTGACATCTGGGTGTAGGAGCGACTTGGCATCGAAATGCGGTCCTGAGCGAGGAGGGCATTGCCGTCCCAGTGCACGGCTGGGGCGAAACGCTTAATCCCCGGATGGGACACAACGCTGGAATGGCCGGGGCGGTTTTGGGGTTTTGGGGACGTGGACCGCACCGGCCATCGCGGTCGGGGGGCCTCCCGCAAGGATTGGTATATCTTATGTTAGCGAGAGCGCAATTAATCCTATCGGACGACCACCATCGCCGGGAACGGAAGGGATCGAGTGCAAACCGAGCATTGCGGACTCGCTGTTCAGACCGATTTGGAGAGCCCAGCCATCCAAGTCGGGCTTGCCCTTGCTTTTAGGGCAGTCCTACAATTTTGAACGAGGACGCAGAGCCTGAAGGACGGCATGCTAGAACTTCGATATACGACAGACCGTTTGAAACGAGCTTTGATCCGTACACCAGATTGTCCGCCTTTGTGTCCGTAGCGGAGATAGCTGACCTTCAAGAGAATCTCGCGGCCTGTTGAGTATCTTGGCTTCCTAAAGCCTGAGAGCGGTCCTGAAGGTGGAGAACTCGTCATCAGTGATCTGAACCACGTGCTGTGGCTCGGGATAGGCGCCGGTCTGGACGTCGGAGATGAACTCGCGATAGGCGGCGATGCGCTCGTGCTGCAGCCGCTCATACTCGGCGGCGAAGTTGCGGTAGGTCTTTGCATGGCGCGGCTTGTGGCCTGATGTGTGGCCGAGCACGTCCTCGCTGAACAGATACTGCGCGTCGGCATGCGGTCCGGCGCCCATCCCAAGCATGATCATCGGTGTGCTCTTCGTAATCAGTTCGGCAATGCGGTCTGGCACCACTTCCAGTTCGGCGCCGAAGCAGCGAATGGCTTCAAGGCGTTTGACGTGGTCCCACACCGCACGCGCGCTCTCGGCCGTCCTGCCGACAGCCTTGAAACCGCCGGTCCAAGTGCATTGCGAGGGGATCAGGCCAACATGGGCAACGACAGGCACGGCGTTGTCGCAGAGCGTCTTCTGGATATCGAGCGAGGCGGCACAGTAGAAGCAGTCGCCGCCGATGCGCATAAAGTGGTAGGCGGTTTTCAGATAGTCCTCCGCCGTGACCAGATTGCCGGATGGCCCGTAAGGCAGCCCGACCTGTACGAAGCAGCGGCCCGCCGCCTCGCGCATCTCAGGCGAGAAGAATCGGCCCTCGATCGAAAGCATGTCGACGCCGGCCGCATCCGCCGCTGCCGCCTCGTCGAGCGAGGTGACATACAGCATGGAAATCTTTTGTCCGCGGCCCTTCATGGCGCGGATGTCGGCGACGGTGGGCCGGGTGCTCTTGGTGACCATTTTGTTCCCTCAGATCGTGAAAGCTTCGCGGAAGGCTTGCAGCGCCGCCTCGGGATTGCCGGAGGCGAATGCCTCCATGCCCACCGGTCCGCGATAGCCCATGTCCTTCAGCGCACGGGCGATACCCCGGTAATTGATCTCGCCGGTGCCGGGCTCCATGCGTCCGGGCACATCGGCCACCTGGACCTCGCCGATCCAAGGTAGGCAGGCGCGGCACAGCTCGATCAGGTTCCCTTCGCCGATTTGCGCGTGATAGAGGTCGAGATTGAGGCGGAGCCCCGAACGGTTGACGCTCGAGACCAGCGCCAGTGTGTCCTCAGCGCGCCCGAACGGCACGCCGGGATGGTCGACCGGCAGGTTCAGATTCTCCAGCGTGAAGGTCACGCCTTCCGTCTCGGCAAGGTCGGCAATGCGGTTCAGCGTGTCGCGCGCCTTGAGCCACATGGCGCCGGTGACGATCTCGCACGGCGTGACTGGCAGACCGCCATCACCCAGCCCGGTGCCGTGCAGATTGAGCCGCGCGACGCCGAGGCGTTTGCCGACCGCCGCGGTCTCCTTCGCCGTCTTCAACAGTTCGGCAGCACCTTCGTCATCGGCCAGCCGGCCGCGCAGATAACCGTTCATGATCGAGAAAGTCGCGCCGGATCTTTCCAGCATTGCGAGATCGTGCTCGGGCCAGTTCCAGAGGCCGACCTGAAAACCCATTTCGGTGAGGCGCCGCACGCGCCATTCCATCGGCTTGTCGCGCCACAGCATTTCGACACAAGCCGCCAGTGTAAAAGTATCGGACATGTCAGACCTCGATGTACACGCGGCCATCCTCGACCTTCGTGGCGTAGGTTTTCAGGTTCACGCAGACCGGTGCGCGTAGCGCTTCGCCGGTCCGGTAATCGAACACGCCGCTGTGCTTCGGGCATTCGATCCTGTGCTCCATAACCAGCCCGTCGCTGAGATGCACCTTCTCATGCGTGCACAGCCCGTCGGTGCAGAAGAATGCATCGTCGGGGCTGCGGTAGATGGCGAATGTCCGGGCCTCGTGATCGAAGCGGATGACGTCCTCTTCATCGATGTCATCGGTCGCGCACGCATCAATCCATTTTGCCATTGTCACTCTGCCGTCTGTTCTTTGGTTGGTCGAAAATGCGGCCGGCAGAATTCCGCCGGCCGCACAGGAAGATGCCCGGGAGGAAGGAGGGGCGTCTTCACTGGTCACGCATTGCTCGTGCCGCGCGGCGCTTACCCGACATCAGCTGCGGAGAACCTCTCGATCTCGGCTTCGAGTTCAGCCATCTGCTCGCCGCCGGCCATCAGGTCGGTAATGGCCTCGCGGCTTTTCTCACCCTTGCGGAAGTCGGCGGCCTTGGAACCTCTGATGAGGACGGCGAAGTGGTCGCCGACGGTCAGCGCGTGGACGACATTGTGGGTGATGAAGATGACCGCGATGCCCTTGCGGCGCGCTTGCAGGACGATGCGCAGCACGTGCGCCGCCTCCTTGACACCGAGTGCCGCGGTCGGCTCGTCGAGGATCAGCACGCTGGCGCCGAAGTGGACGGCGCGCGCGATGGCCAGCGCCTGGCGTTCGCCACCGGACAGTCCGCCGACGAGGCGGTCGCCGTCGTCGATGCGGGTGATGCCGAGCTGGCGCATCTCGGTGACGGCGATCTCGTTGGCCCGTTTCCGGTCGTAGATGGTCAGCGGCCCCCAGCGCCGCGTCGGCTCGGCGCCGACGAAGAAGGAGCGGCCGATGCTCATCAGCGGGAATGTCCCGCCGAACTGGTGGACGGTGGCGATGCCATGGTCACCGGCGTCGCGGGGGCTATCGAAGGCCACGGATTTGCCGTCCATCTCCATCGTACCCGACGTGGGCTTGTGGACACCGGAGAGGATCTTGATCAGCGTCGACTTGCCGGCACCATTGTCGCCGAGCAGGCACAGCACCTCGCCTCTGTTGACCTCGAGCGAAATGTCATGGAGCACGTCGATCGGGCCGAACGACTTGTTGATCCCAGTCAGCCTGAGCAGGGGCGTGGTCATCAGCGTGCCCTCGGTTTGGTGCGCGGCGCGTAGGTCAACGCCATGGTGCGGAAAGTGTTGTTCATCAGCACGGCCGCCAGCAGCAGGACGCCGATGATCAGGCTTGCCCAGTTGGCGTCGAAGCCGGTGTAGAAAATGCCCTGATTAACGATGGCGAAGGTCAGTGTGCCCAAAACGATGCCGACCACCGATCCGTAGCCGCCGGTGAGCAGCACGCCACCGATGACCACCGCGATGATCGAGTTGAAGATGAAGGACTGGCCGGCGGCCACCTGGGCACTGTTGTAGAGGATGGCCTGCGACATGCCGACGAAGGAGGCGCACAGGCCGCTGCTCATGAAGAGCGCGATGGTCACCCGGTCGGTCGGGATGCCGGCATTGCGGGCGCTCACCGCGTCGCCGCCCATGGCCAGGATCCAGTTGCCGAAGCGCGAGAAGTTCAGGATGAAGCCGACGATGAGGATGGCGGCGATCCACCAGAACAGCGTCACCTCGAACTTGCCGCCGAGATAGTCGCCGAACAGCAGCTTGGCGGTCGGCCCGCTCTTCAGCGCGACGCTGGTGCTGCCGGACAGGATGACCGAGAGGCCGAGCGTCAGGCCAGCCAATGCGAACAGCGTGGCGAGCGTAACGACGAAGGACGGCACCTTGGTGCGGATCACCAGCACGCCGTTGATGAAGCCGACGGCGAGCCCAAGGCCAAGCGCGGCGAGGATGCCGACGATGATCGGCAGGTCGTAGTGGCCCGACAGGATGGCAATGGTCATCGAACTGGCGGGGACCATCGAGCCGACGGAGAGATCGAGGTGCCCGGCGATCATCAGCAACCCGATGGGAAGCGCGATGATGCCGAGTTCCGAGGCGACGTTGAGCCAGCTCGCGGCACCTCCGGCCGACATGAAATTGGCACCGCCGAAGATCGAGAAGAACACCAGAACGGCAATCATGCCGATCAGCGAGCCGACCTCGGGGCGGCGCACGAGACTGCCGATCGAGGGCATCGAAGATTGCGGGGGCGCAGTCGCTACCACGGCGAGTTGGTCATGGGCTTGGGATGTCATCGAAATGTCCCTGGCTTGAACAATGGGAGCCTGGCGCTGCCAGTAGTCGGCGGCGCGTGGCAGATGATGTCCGGCCCGCGGATGGGCCGGACATTCTGTCTGCAGAAGCTAGCGAGCGCCGGCCGCGGCACCAGCCATCGTCGCATCGACATTGGCGGCGTCCACGATCCCCGGCCCGGTCAGCACCGGCTTGGTCGGCAGGTCGAGCCCATAATTGACGAAGCCGTTCAGCAGCGACACCGCGAGAAAGCCCTGCAGATAAGGCTGCTGGTCGACAGCGAACATCTGCGTGCCAGCCTTGATGCGCTGCAGGCCGGTCTCATCCATGTCGAACGAAGCCAGCTTGACCTTTTCGCCGGCATTGGCCTGGCTGATGGCGTTGGCGGCACTGTTGGCGTCGCCGGCGCTGATGGTGATGACACCGTCGATGGTGTTGTCCTTCAGCACGGCGGCCTTGATCGCCTCTGCGACTGCTGTCGGGTTGCCGAAGCTCGACGACGGCAGCGGCAACTGGCTCGATTTGCCGCCGCTCTTGGCGATGGCGTCGGCAATGCCCTTGCAGCGGTCTTCGGTGTTGGTGGCGCCCGGCAAAGTGTTGACGCACAGCACGTTCTTGGAACCATGGCTGCCGTAATAGGTGCCGCCGCCCAGGCCAGCGGCGTATTCTTCATTGCCGACATAGTTCATGGCACCGAGCCGCTTGGCCGCGTCCATGCCGCCGGAATTGTAGATGATGAGCGGCACGCCTGCCGCAACGACTTCCTTGAAAGCATCGTCCATGGCCTCCGGCACCCAGTCAGGGCCGACAATGGCGCTCGGCTTCTGGCTGAGCGCGGTGCGGATCAGCTTGGCCGCGTCCGGACCGAGATTGTCGTAGTTCTGCGGACCGAGCCAGGTCACCGAGCCGCCGGTCAGTTCGGCGACCTTGCCGGCGTCGTCGGCGCCCTTCTTGACCTTCGACCAGAACGGGTCGTCCGCCTTACCGCCGATGACGAATATCTTCGCGCCATCGGCCATGGCTGCCGTGGACGATATCGCCGCCACGCCCGCAAGCATGATCGCCGTCAACAGTTTCGTGATCGTTTTCATTTCATTTCCTCCCGGTTGCCGTCGTCAGACGGTTTAGAAAAAATCGAATTCATCCGCAGGCGCGCACCTCTCCCGTTGCGCGTTGCGTCGCTTGATCAATGGTTCGCCGCGGCCTTGGCGTTCATACGTTCCTTCTTTTTCTGGAAGCGGGCGTCCATCATGGCGTCGCCTTGCTTGGTGCCGTCGTGCCAGGTGCCGAACCATCGATCGAGCGGGATCAGCCCGTCGCCGCCGTAGTTCACCTCGAAATATTTGTGATGCAGGTAGTGTGCGTAAGCGTGGCTCTCGACCGCCGTGTCCTCGGTCACCTCCAGCTTATCGAAGCCGAGATGGCCGTTGACCGCACCGAAGCCGGCGATATGCAGCTGGAACAGCGCGACGATCGGATTGGACGGGATAATCAGGTGCCAGAAGGCCACCGCGTGATAGAGAAACCCTTCCACCGGATGCATCGACAGCGACGACCAGGGCGACGGGTTGATCGAGTTGTGGTGGACCGAATGGATCCAGCGATAGAGCGGGGCCCAGTGGATCAGGCGGTGGATGAAGAAGAAATGCACCTCGTGGACGGCCGGCGCGACCAGCACAAGTGCGGCGAGGTAGACCGGGTGATCTTGCCAGCCAACCCACGGCACGTAGCCATTGGCAAAGCACCACAGGAAGACGACTTCGACCACCGTCCATAGCGGAATGGTGATGAAGAACGAGCGCAGGAAGTTGTCGAGGTTCTGGCTCTGGAACCAGAACACGTCGGAGGGCGCGTCGGCAGGGAATTTGTGGTTGTACTTGAACCGCGTCGCCTGGGTTCGCTTGATGTAGTAGCGCAGCTCGAAGATGCCGTAGAAGACGAGGATCGCGGCTGCGTTTACGGCATAGAGCCACAGCGCCCAGCCCCAGCTGATCGTCTTCATCGTCTCGACGCTCGGGACGATATAGAACCAGTAGAGCAGCGCCGTGCCCATGTGGAAAGCATTCCACGGCCAGATATAGCCGGGCAGCCACGCCAGAATCTTCGGCAGCCTGGGCGGCCAGTTCCACAACGGCGCTCCCTCGATGCGTCCGTTCGGCTTCCAGTCGCCGCGCTTGTCGCGCACGCCGTATTGGAGATCGTCCATGCAATCCTCCACCCGCAATGCCGCACCTGCAACGCCTTGGGACGGGCCGCACGCGCACGCTGCCTCACACCGCCTGAGAGCGATGGGCGAAACCCGTCTGCGCTGTGCTGCTGCTATCCCTGGGCTGGCGGTGCGTCCGCCTTGCTTGCTTTTGACGAGATAAACATCTTGATCCAAAATGAATCAAGAATAGAATTTTTGTTCCAAACTGATTGTGTCATTCATATCAATCTGGCACGATAAATGATATCTTCATATCAATTACTACAGGCGGATGAGACGAAATGGATCAGAACAAGCGGCCGACGATCAGGGATGTAGCCGCCGAGGCGAATGTTTCGGTGGCCACCGTCAACCGGGTGCTGAGCGGCACCGGCGCCGTCCGCCAAGGCACGCGCGAGCGCGTCAGGCTGGCGGCGGAGCAGATCGGCTTCTACGGCATGGGCGCGCTGCGCAGCCGCATAGCGGCCGCCCGGCCGCACTACCGCTTTGGCTTCCTGCTGCACCAGCCCAGCCGCGCCTTCTACCGCAACATCGCCGAGGCGCTGCGCGCGGTGGCGCCGACCATGCCCGACTGCGAGATAGAGCTGCGAATCGAGTTTCTCGACGACCTGTCGCCGCAGAATGTCGGAGCGCGCCTGCTGGCGCTCGGCGCCGAATGCGACGCCGTCGGCGTCGTCGCCGCCGTCCATCCGCTTGTCACCCAGGCGGTCGATGCGCTGCAGGCCCGCAACGTGCCGGTGTTTGCGCTGATCTCGCAGATATCGGCGACGGGTCAGGTTCATTACGTCGGGCTGGACGGCTGGAAGGTCGGCCGCACCGCAGCCTGGGTGTTCGAGCATGTCTGCAGGGCGCCCGGCAAGCTCGGCATCCTTGTCGGCAATCACCGCTATCGCTGCCAGGAAATGAACGAGAGCGGCTTCCGCTCCTATTTCCGCGAGCACGCCCCTGATTTCACGCTGCTGGAGCCGCTGCTGACCTTCGAATCGAGCGCCATCGCACAGGAGATGACCGAGAAGCTACTGAACGAAAATCCGGATCTGTCCGGCCTCTATGTCGCCGGTGGTGGCATCACCGGCACTATCGCGGCCCTGCGCTCCACCGGCCGCGCCGGCAGCATCGTCGTCGTCGGCTATGAGTTGATGGAGTCGACCCGCCCGGCGCTGCTTGACGGCACGCTGACCTTCATCATCTCGCACCCGCTCGCCCGAATCGCGCTCGAAGCGCTGACCGGTATGGTCCGCGCCGTTGCCGCCCCGAACGATGGTGGCAATTTGACCGCCATCTTGCCGTTCGAGATATACACGCGGGAGAATATTTAGAGCAAAGATTACAGCACAGCGTTAGGAGCTTCATATGGAGGTTCCGACAAAAACGCTGAGCCTATCCTCATCAGGGGCGAGATGGGGCACGACATTTCTGGCATCGACGCATAGCTTTCCACGGACGTCCGCTCTTGGACAAAGTCCAACACGCCGGAAAACGGCCGACATGAGGCGCAAAGCTGCCGTTCGCGTCATGGATAGCTTTGGGGTCAGACTCTCCCCTTCCCTACGGGTCTTTGCAGCACCGAGCCAGGCCCATCACCCCCGACACTGTAGAAAACATCGCATGGTCTCTGAGTGGGGGGAAAGGCGGTAGCGCTCTCCCGCTACCACTTCAAACCCACATCGTACGTAATGTTTGGGTTGCGGTGGGCGCCTGATGCGGCCCGCTCTGCGGCGTAGCGCGCGTTCGGAAATGCTGCCCCTCCAATAAGGGCGGCAAGCTTGCCCTTGATCTCGATCTCGAAGCCCTCTTGGGCAGGCTTGGGATGCATCGTGACACTGTGAACAAGCCCGAAAATTTTGGGTGAGCGTGCCACGGTCATCGGCTGCAGTTGCGCGGTCAGCCAACATCTTTGAAAGAGCATCGACGGTTTCTGTGTAACGCTGCAGGGTCGCTGGGTGGAGAGCCAAGGTCGAGGGCGGCTCATCGAGGTCGTCGACTTGTGCCAATGGGCGCGGTGTTGGCAGCCGGCGGAAACCGAAGCTTTGTTTTTTGCTCAGCGTGACCGCAATCCGGCGCGTGCAAGGGGAGTACGCGCCTTCAAGAGCCCAGAAACACATTCGACGGGGGGCAACCCAGTCGGATCAGATCACCACCTGGGTACCTATCTCAACGACTCGCCCGGTCGGTATCTGGAAATACTCCGTCGCATCGGCCGCCGTCCGGGCCAGCCCGATGAACAGCTTGTCCTGCCACACCGGCATGCCAGAATTGGGCGAGGCCTTGAGCGAGCGCCGCGACAGGAAGAAGGATGTCGACATGATGTCAAACTTCCAGCCCTGCTTGCGGCAGATCGCGAGCGCACGGGGGATATTCGGCTGCTCCATGTAGCCGAAGGTCAGCGTCACTCGCATGAACAGCTCGTTGACCGTCTCCATCTTCACCCGCTCGCTGTCGGGCACTACCGGCTGTGGCGCCGTCACCACCGAAAGGATGACGTTCTGCTCGTGCAACACCTTGTAGTGCTTGAGACTGTGCATCAGCGCGGTCGGCGCACTCAGCGGATCGCTGGTCAGGAACACCGCCGTGCCCGAAACCAGATGGGGCTTCTTCTTCAACAGATTGCCGGCAAGGAAATCGAGCGGGATCTCATTGCGGCGCGTCTTGTCGAACAGGTAGCGGCCGCCGCGCACCCAAGTCCAGATAATGAGGCACATCACCAACGCAATGGTCAGCGTAACCCAGCCTCCTTCGATCACCTTAATGATGTTCGAGCCGAGGAATACCAAGTCCACGATCAGAAACAGTGCCGACGCTGCAAGGGCGCCGGTAACTGACCAGTTCCAGATTCGGCGCATGACGATGAAGAGAAGCAGGTCCGTGACCACCATCTGACCGGTGACGGAGATGCCGTAGGCCGATGCGAGGTTGCCCGACTTCTGGAACCCGAGCACCAGCATCATGACGCCAATGCCGAGCAGCAAATTGACCCTCGGAAGATAGATTTGGCCAACTTGCGTCTCGGATGTGTGCAGGATGCTGAATCGCGGCAGAAGATTCAGCTGAACGGCTTGACGCACCAGCGAAAACGCCCCGGAAATCACAGCCTGACTGGCGATGATCGTCGCGGCGGTGGCCAAGACGACCATCGGCACCAGTGCCCAGCGAGGCTGCATGTCGAAGAAAACATTCTCCGGCAATTCGGTGCGGTTCAAAACAAAGGCGCCCTGCCCAATGTAGTTGAGCAGAAGGCACGGGAACACGATCCACAGCCAAGCCATCACAATCGGTCTGCGGCCAAAGTGGCCAAGATCGACGTAAAGCGCCTCAGCGCCGGTCACAGCTAGAAAAACAGCGCCGATTGTACCGAGCGCAAGTGCTGAATTGGCCACGAGATAGTGGACGGCGTAGTAGGGATTGACGGCCCACAACACTCCGGGATTGGTGACGATGTGGCTTACTCCGGAAACCCCCAGCGCGAGAAACCATGCGAATGTAATCGGCCCGAAAACGCCTCCAATGGCGCCGGTCCCGAATCGTTGGACCGCGAAGAGCCCTGCAAGAATGACAAGCGTGACTGGCAAGACGTATGGCTCAAGGGCTGGCGTGACCGTCTCAAGACCTTCCACTGCAGCGAGCACCGAGATCGCTGGCGTGATCATAGAGTCGCCCGTAAACAACGCCGCGCCAAGCACGCCCAATACCAAAATGGCAGCCGAGCGAGCCGGAAGACTACTGCCGGCCAGGGACATCAGGGAGAGCGTGCCGCCTTCGCCCTTGTTGTCCGCTCGGAGAACAAATGTGACGTATTTAACCGTTACGATGAGGGTCAGCGCCCAAATGATCAACGAAAGAATGCCAAGCACATCCTCACGTGTCGCCGATCCGTCCGATGCCGCAACAAACAGGGCTTCGCGAAACGCATAGAGAGGGCTTGTTCCGATATCGCCATAGACGACGCCGAGAGCGCCCAGAACCAGTATTCGCACGCTCTGGTGGGAGTGGACATGCGCAGCGGACTGTGCTGCTGCAGCCCCGCCGTCGCCTGCATCGGCATTGCTCATGAAACTGCTCCTCCGGCTAGAGCAAACGTTTCGGTTGTCACTGTCCTCGCGCCGTTTGCTGACTTTCGCCTTCCCGGGTGTTTACGTTCGAGCATGCCGGAAATATTGACGATCAAGGGCCAGGGCCAGGAAGCGACTCACGATATCGACCGACGTCGAAGGCGTCGCAGGACGTTCATCGGGGTCGAATGCGAGCCCAATGGCCGCGCGCGGGCCCCCTGCCGTTGTTTTTACGGGCCAGAAGTCAAAGCGCGAGGTCAACGCCGGATAGACTCCGGCGCTCACGACAAGTCCTGTTGCCAATGACGATTGCGCCGCCTCTATCTCGGCTTCCTGGGGCTCTACATTGCCGACTTTCTCGACGGAAACCCTTTTGCCGTCCAAAACGAGAATGACGACAGGAACTTGGAAGAGCGCTGCAAGCATGTGGCAAGTGATCGAGACGATCGCCTTAGCGTTGTCGATCCCCGCGACGTCGCGACTATAATTTTGCAGCATCGTTGCCTGCCTCCTCAGGAGCGCCGCTTCGATTGCGCGGCGCCGGGAGGTAAAGGCCACGCCACTGCCGATAAGTCCGACGACGAAAAGCAGTCCAATGGCCCAGACGTTTGCCGGGTCATCGACGATCAGCGTGTAGCGAGGCTCGGTGAGGAAGAAATTGTAGGCGAGTGCACCAAGTATCGCCGAAAAGAGCGAGGGGGCCAAACCTAGGCCGACGGCCCCTATGATCACCGGCACCACAAATATGAGCGAGATGTTCGGGATCGCCACCTGGCTGTCGACACCGGCAGCCACCACCGTCGCGAAGGCGGTCATTGCAAACGAAGCAAGATAGCGTACCGCGGCGGGAGCATCGGCCAAGCCGAAAAGCGAATCGGCACCCGGCGACGCAGTAATGTCCTGTTGCAGCCTCGGATTGACATCGGCCATCGGTTCACTCCCGCCGGCGTTGCCGCATGCCCAAAGCTAGGCCGATACGCATAAAGATTCCATTCGTGCGGCAGGCCAAAGATATAAAGATTCCATAGTCGAAAGGCGGCGGATCCGGGAAC
This sequence comes from Mesorhizobium sp. ES1-3, assembly GCF_020164795.1. NCBI lineage: Bacteria > Pseudomonadati > Pseudomonadota > Alphaproteobacteria > Hyphomicrobiales > Phyllobacteriaceae > Mesorhizobium > Mesorhizobium sp. ES1-3. Next base: position 163,822 of record NZ_JAIUGW010000007.1, on the reverse strand, counting down.
TCTGTGCACGCTTGCCGCCTTCGGCAGAAGAGCGCCCAAAAAGGGCGGTCGGCGGCTCTCTCGTGGGAACGAAAAAAGAAGAGAAGCAGAACTTTCGTGCGCAATTTTTGCGCACGAACACTGATAACTTACTGATATTATTTGTGTATTCTTCCCATCCGTCATTCGCGACGAGTCGTGATTTTCGACCTCGTGACGCCCAATCCCGACTTGCTGTCATGCTTGCCGACGATAGCAAAAGAGCGCCCGCTCAATAGTCGGTCTTGCGATGTAGCGGTCTGCCGCTACCAAAATCCATTAAGATATTGAAATATAGAAAGAATTCTTTCTCGATGGTAGCACTTGCGGTTGAAATTGGCCGACAATTTCAATGCAGCACACCGCGCGTAAGTAACTTCAGAGGCGATGACGAGGAACACGTTTCTTCCTGAACGCCCGCGCATCTGATCATCGCGGGTTCATGAGATAGGAAGCGTTGTGCAACTGTTTGTCGAGAAGGACGCCCCCCACCGGCCTGCGACAGGCAAGTCCGACAAGGCCAGCCTTGCGCGACAATCAGATCGGGACGCCAGCGGGCCAGTTCTGCCGCTTTTCACTTTGATCGGCCATGTCTTTGCCGTGTGTGACAAAGCGGCGCCAGCCGCCGAATGAGGAGATGTCGGAGGCACCGTCCAATCCCGCGCTTTCGACCAGAAAACCCTTGGCAGGGGTGCCGTCGTCAAGTTCGACCGTGCCGATGCCGAGCGGAGCCGGAATAGCGGCGACGAAACGGCCGAAGGCTTCCGGCCCAAGCCGCCAGACCTCGACGTCGATATGCATGCCGCCATCGGCAACGCGGATCAGGCCGGGCTTGGGCACGGACTGGCCGGCCAACGCATAGAGCTTGTAAGCGGCGGCGGTCCTGGTCGCTCGCAGGAATTGCGCCCCGAGCTGGTTGAGCTGGCCGTTGAGCGGCATGCCCGACAGATGCGCGCCGACGACCACCAGGTCGATCATGCCGTCGCAGGGCGGCACGGCGGCCGGCCGCGGGCCGGGCTGCGGCCAACCCGTTGCGCCGAGCGGCAGGCCGCTCTGCGCATGCAGGTCGCGGGCGAGCATCGCCGCCAGCGCATCGCGGCCGGCCGGCGCCAGCAAGGTGACGCTCATCGGCAGGCCGTCGCCGCGCCTGCCGGTCGGGACGGCGATGCCGCACATATCGAGCAGGTTGACGAAGTTGGTGTAGGTGCCAAGCCGGCTGTTGGTCGCGACCGGATCGGCAAGCACCGCGGCTGTAGTGTAATGCGTAGGCGCGGTCGGCACGCAGAAGAGGTCGACCGAGGCGACGACCGGGGCGAGCTTCGCCCTGTAGGCCTGCAAGGCATAGAGGCCGCGAAAGGCGTCCGCCGCCGAAAGACTTCTGGCGCCACCGATGATCTTGCGCGTCACCGGATGCATGGCGGCCTCGTTGGCATCCATGAAGTCGCGGATCGCCGCATAGCGCTCGGCGACCCAGGCGCCTTCGTAGAGAAGATTGGCGGTGGCATAGAAATCCCCGAACGGAATTTCGACCAGCCGGCAGCCAAGCGTTTCTAGAAGGCTAAGTGCTGTCTCGAAGCCGGCCTGCATCGAAGCGTCGCCGAAGAACTTCAGGTCGTTCTTCGCCGGCACCCCGACGCTCAGCACGGGCGGCCGGGCGGCAAGCGCCGGCACCTTGATCGCGCGCGAATAGTCGTCGGCCGGGTCCTCGGCCGCCGCGACGGCGAACACCGCATAGGCGTCGTCGACGGTGAGTGCGAACACGGAGATGCAGTCAAGTGTGCGGCAGGCTGGCACCACGCCGGCGGCGGAGAGCGCGCCGACTGTCGGCTTAAGCCCGACGATGTTGTTGAGGCCGGCGGGGATGCGGCCGGACCCGGCCGTGTCGGTGCCGAGCGCGAAGGAGACGGTGCCACGCGCCGTCGCCACCGCTGACCCTGAGGACGAGCCGCCAGGCACCAGGCTGGCATCGACGGCGTTCCTTGGGATCGGGTAAGGCGTGCGAACGCCGACCAGTCCGGTGGCGAACTGATCGAGATTGGTCTTGCCGACGACCAGCGCGCCAGCCGCCTTCAGCCGCGCCACGACAGTAGCGTCCGTCTCCGGCACATAGGCATATTCGGCGCAGGCTGCTGTGGTCGGCATGCCGGCGACATCGATATTGTCCTTGACCGCGAACGGCACGCCCCACAGCGGCTTGGCCACCGGATCGAACGGTCCGAGCGTTTGCGCCTGCGCCAGCATGTCCGCCTTGCTGGCGAGATGGATGAAGATGCCGGGATCGTCAGCCGCCACGATGCGGGCATGCACGGCATCGATCATATCCGCGACAGTCACGCCGCTGGCATAGGCCGCGTGCAGACTGATGATATCGAAGCGGATCTCGCTCATGTGGCCTCCCCCAGAATAATTACCGGCAGGTCCCACTGGATCAGCACGACGCAGCCGTCCTTCGTCCACACCGAATGCTCGGTCCCGACCGGGTTCAGGATGACGCTGCCCCGGGGATAATCGCCGTTCTCGTCGCTCTGTGTGCCCTCGAGCACGACAATGGTTTCCAGGCCGACATGGCGGTGGCGCGGCACGCCGGCTCCGGCCCGATAGTCGAGGATCGCCACCGACGGCTCGACCGGTCCGCCCTTGAGCAGCCAATGCACGGTGATGCCGTCGCGAAAAGGCTCGAACGCCAGCTCGCGCCAGCCGCCACCGACGAGGCCGGCAAAACTCAGATTAGCCATTCGCGATTCCCTGCAGCACCTGGTCGGTCATCGCCGTCCAGCCGACGATCGCGCCCTGGGCGCGGATCATGGCGATGGCCGCCGCCTTGAACTCCGGAAAATAGCTTTCCGTCGCATCTTCGGCGAGCAGGCACTCATAGCCGCGATCATTGGCCTCGCGCATCGTCGTCTGCACGCAAACCTCGGTGGTGACGCCGGCGAAAACCAGTTGCCGAGCGCCAAGCCGCTTCAGCTCGTCACCGAAGCCCGTCGCATAGAAGGCGCCCTTGCCCGGCTTCTCGACGACGATCTCGCCGGGCAGCGGCGTAAGTTCGGCGATGATCGCGGTGCCCGGCTCGCCCGATATCAGCACGCGGCCCATCGGCCCGACATCGCCGATGCGGATCGACGGATTGCCGCGGTTGCGCTTGGCGGGCGGCAGGTCGGAGAGATCGGCGCGGTGGCACTCCATCGTATGGATCACAGGCAGGCCGGCGGCGCGGAACCCCTCGATCAGCTTCTTCACCGTCGGCACGATAGCCTGGATGAGGCTGACGTCGTTGCCGAGGCTGGCGCCGAAGCCGCCGGGCTCGGCGAAATCGCGCTGCATGTCGATGACGACCAGCGCCATCGTGTCGGGCTTGAACGCAAAGGCGAACGGCTGCGCGTCGATTTGCGCCATCAGTGATGTCCCGCCATATGCTCGCCGATGGTCTGTACGCTCGCGCCGGCGGTCGGCGTCTCATAGACCAGCGCGCCATCCGACATGACGAAAATGCGGTCGGACAATTCCAGCAGTTCGTCGAGGTCTTCCGACATCAACAGCACGGCCGCACCCGCATTGCGCGCCTTCATGATGCGGGCGCGGATTTCGGCCACCGCCGAGAAGTCGAGGCCGAAGCAGGGGTTGGAGACGATCAGCAGGTCGACCTCGCCGGTCAGTTCGCGCGCCAGCACCGCGCGCTGCACATTGCCGCCCGACAACGCGGCGATGGGCGAGGACAGCGAAGCGGTCTTGACCTTGAACTGCTCGACCAGGCGGGCGCTGAAGGCGCAGATGGCGCTGGTGCTGATCCAGTTCACCGGCCTGCCATTGCCGTCCATGTCGAAGGTGCGGAAGGAGATGTTTTCGGCCACCGTCATTTTCGGCGCGCAGGCATTCTTGAGCGGCTCCTCGGGAATGAGACGCACATTGAGCGCCCGCGCCTCGGCGCGCGTCGCCGCATAGGCGGCACCGCGCACCAACACCTCGCCGGCGTCACGCGGACGCTGGCCGGCCAGCACTTCCAGGAATTCCTTCTGGCCGTTGCCGGAAATGCCGGCGATGCCGACGATCTCGCCCGAGCGCACGCCGAGGTCCTCGATGCTGATCGACTTCAGCCCGGTTCGATCCGGCGCCTTCAGCGATTTGACCTTGAGCACGATCTCGGCATCGCGTTTCGGCGTCGCGCGGCTGTCAAGCGTGGCGATCGGCTGGTCGCCGATCATCATCGCCGCCATCGCCTTGCGGCCGAGGTCGGCGACGCGGCCGGCCCCGGTAAGCTTGCCCTTGCGCAGCACGCTGACATCGTCGGCGAAGGCAGTGACCTCATGGAATTTGTGCGAGATCATCAGCACGGTGAGGTCGCCGGCCTTGGTCATGTCGCGCACCAGCCCCAGCACCTCCTGCGCCTCGCCGGGCGTCAGCACCGAAGTCGGTTCGTCCAGCACCAGGAAGGAGCGGCCGAGATAGAGCTGTTTGATGATTTCGAGCTTCTGCTTCTCGCCGGCCGCAAGCTCCGCCACCTTGACGTCGAGCGGCAGCTTGAACGGCATGCGCTCCATGAACATGGCAAGATCGCCCCGCTCCTTGCGCCAGTCGACAATGCCGGGCACCTTTTCGCGCGAGATGACGAGGTTCTCCGCTCCGGTCAGCGACGGCACCAGCGTGAAGTGCTGGTAGACCATGCCGAGCCCGAGCGCCGAGGCATCCCTGGGGCTGGCAATCTTGACCTCCCGGCCATCGACCAGCATGTCGCCGGAGGCCGGGTGATAAAAACCCATCATGCATTTGACCAGCGTCGACTTGCCGGCGCCGTTCTCGCCGAGCAGCGCGTGGAAGGAACCTGCCGGCACGTTCACCGACACGGCATCCAGCGCCATGAAGCCGCCGAAGCGCATGGTCATGCCGATGGTTTCGACGCCGACGGCCTTTCTGACGCTGCCACTCATAGCGCCCTCCTCACGGCAGTTGCGCGACGAGCGCCTTCGAATTCGACACCGTGCCGAAGACGCCGCCCTGCATCTTGATCATCTTGATCGCCGCAAGATGGTTGCCGTGGTCGGTCGCCCCGCAGCAATCCGCCAGCATCATGCATTCATAGCCGCGGTCGTTGGCCTCACGCATGGTGGTGTGCACGCAGACATCCGTGGTGATGCCGGTGAGCACGATGTTCTCGATACCGCGCTGGTTGAGGATCAGTTCCAGATCGGTGGCGCAGAACGAGCCCTTGCCCGGCTTGTCGATGATCGGCTCGCCTTCGATCGGATAGAGGTCGGGGATGATGTCCCAGCCCGGCTCGCCGCGCACCAAGATGCGCCCGCACGGACCTGGGTCGCCGATGCCGGCATTGATGCGGCGCGAGCGCCAGCGCTTGTTGGCCGGCAGGTCGGCGAGATCGGGCCGATGCCCCTCGCGCGTGTGGATGATGGTGTAGCCCTTGGCCCGCATCACCGAGAGCACCGACTTGATCGGCTCGATCGGCGCCCGCACCAGCGACAAATCGTAGCCCATATGGTCGACATAGCCGCCCGGCCCGCAGAAATCGGTCTGCATGTCGATGACGATCAGCGCCGTGTTGTCGGGTCGCAGATCGCCATTGTAGGGCCACGGATAAGGCTCTGCGTCGATCGTGTGCTGGGTGATTTCGGCTCTGGCGTTCACGGGCAAAACTCCAGTCATTTGGTGATCGACAATTCGCCTGGCGCGCCGGCGAGCGAGCGTGTCGGCGACGAGGTGGCGATCATGATGATGAGGGTGAGGATATAGGGGGCGGCATAGAACAGATAGTAGCCCTGCGTCACGCCGACAGATTGCAGCGCCGGGCCGAGCGCGCCTGCCCCGCCGAACAGAAGGGCGGCGGCAAAACAGCCGAGCGGGTTCCAGCGCGCGAAGATGACCAGCGCCACCGCCATCAGGCCCTGGCCCGAGGAAATGCGCTCGGTCCAGCTACCGGGATAATAGAGCGAGAGATAGGCGCCGCCGATGCCGGCCAGGGCGCCGCCGACCCCGGTGGCGAGCAGGCGCACAGTGTCGGGGTTGAGGCCCATGGCGCGGGCCGCGTCCGAACTGTCGCCCACGACGCGCACGATCAGCCCGGCGCGCGTGTTGCGGAAAGCCCACCACAGAATAATCGAGAGCACGGCCCCGATCAGGAACAGCACGTTGACGTCGAGCGCTGCCTGCACCTGCGGGATGTCGGACCAGCCGCCGAAGGGAATGGCGGGCAGGTTGGGCGCCTTCGGCTTGATGAACGGTTTGCCGAAGAAGAAGGCGAGACCCGAGCCGAACAGCATCAGTGCAATGCCGATGGCGATGTCGTTGACCTTCGGAAATTTGCAGATCCAGCCATGGAACAGGCCGAAGCACAGGCCGGCGCCGGCGGCGGCGATCAGGCCGAGCCAGGGCGAGTTGGTCATCACCGCGACCGCATAGGCGGTCATGGCGCCGAAGACGAGCGTGCCTTCGAGCCCGAGATTGATGCGGCCGGAACGCTCGGTGATCGCCTCGCCCAGCGAGACGAAAATGAAGGGCGTCGACACGCGGATGGCGCCGCCGAGGATGGCGAGCGGCACGCCCCAGAGTCCGATGCCGGTCGCGTCCATCAGGCAGTCCCCCTCGGGAGATCGGGCCTCGCCCAGAGATCGGGATTGAAGGCCTTGAAGCGGCCGTAGAAGGTTTCGCTGAACAGGATGACGATGAAGATCATGCCTTGCAGCACCAGCACGGTGGCGTCAGGCAGGTCCATGCGGCGCTGGATCAGCCCGCCCGAGGCATCGATGCCGCCAAGCAGGATGGCGACCGGGATGATGGCCAGCGGATTGTGGCGAGCAAGGAAGGCGACGAGGATGCCGGTGTAGCCATAGCCGGCCGCGAGCGAGGCGTTGGCGCTGCCTTGCACTGCGGCGACCTCCAGCATGCCGGCGAGCCCGGCAAAGCCGCCTGCCAGCGCCGTGAAGCCGACGATGAGCGGCCCGACGGCCAACCCCTGCACCTGTGCTGCCCGCACATTGCCGCCGGCGATGCGCGCGGCAAAGCCCCAGCGGGTCTTTTCGATGAGCACCCAGGAGAGGATGCACGCGACGACGCCGACAATCAGTCCCCAATGCACGTCCATGCCCGGAATGTTGCCGATGCGGTAGATATCCGCCAGCGGTTGCGTCGACGGCTTGTTGAGCGAGGCCGGATCGCGCAGCGGCCCTTCCACCAGCTGGTTCATCAGCGCGATGGCGATGTAGGCCATCAGCAGGCTGGAGATGGTCTCGTTGACGGCCCTGTAGTGGCGTAGCGCGCCGACGGCACCGATCCAGATGCCGCCGGCGGCCATGCCCGCCACGCCCATGGCAAGAATGACGATTGAGGAAGGCGCGCCGCTTAGCGCCACGCCGATGGCTGCGGCGGCGACGCCGCCGAGCACGATGGCACCCTCGCCGCCGATGACGACAAGGCCGAGCCGTGCCGGCAACGCCACGCATAGCGCCGCCAGCAACAAGGGTGCGGCCCGCGACAGCGAGTTCTGCACCGAGAACCACGAGCCGAAGCCGCCCCGCCACATGGTCTCGTAGAGCAGGACCGGCGACTTGCCGACCAAGGCGATGAACAGGCTGAATAGCGCCATGCCGACGATCAGCGCCGCGAACGGAATGACGAATGCCTCCGCCCGCCGCGCCATCCATTCCAGCGCCGCCGGATAGCCCCTGGCGCCGAATAGTGCCGGCATGCCGGCTCCTGTCACCGTATCCGTCATCGCCCCGTTCCCCTCAGCTCAGGCGGTCGAGCCGACGACGCCCTCGACCAGATAGTCCATGCTTTCGAGTTCGATGGCGGTCTCCGGGAACGCCTGGCCCGCGGTGGCGACGACAGCGCCCTTGTTGCTCTTCAGCGGTCCCTTGATGACGGCGAAGCCGCCCTTCATCATTTCGGCCAGCGTGGCGTCGAACTGCTTGCGCGCCAGCTCGCCGACGGCGGGGCCGAGCGGGCTCATCTTGACGAAACCGTCGGCCAGTCCGCCGCGCGTGAAGTTGGGCAGCGGCGTGCCGGCCACCAGATCGTCGACGAACATCTTGTAGACCTTGGCCCAGTTCCACTCGGCGCCGGTCAGGTATTTCTCGGGCGCCAGCGGGCTCTGGTTGGCATGATAGCCGCAGACGAAGGCGCCGCGCCCGGCGGCCGTCTCGACCACCACTTTCGGGCTGTCGACATGGCAGGTGATGACGTCGGCGCCCTGGTCGACCAGCGCATTGGTGGCTTCCGCTTCCTTGACCGCCAGCGACCACTCGCCGGTGAAGATGACCTGGCAGGTGATGGACGGATCGACCGAGCGTGCGCCGAGCAGGAAGGAGTTGATGTTGAGCAGCACCTGCGGGATCGGCTTGGCCGCGACGAAGCCGAGCTTCTTGGTCTTCGAGGTGTGGCCTGCGACCACGCCGTTGAGATATTGGCCCATGCCGATATAGCCGAAATAGGAACCGGCATTCATCGGATGCTTGGCCTTGTCCCACATGCCGCCGCAATGGCGGAACTGCACGTCGGGGAATTTCGCGCACATGGCCAGCATGTGGGGATCGAAATAGCCGAACGAGGTCGGGAAGATCAGCGAGGCGCCGTCGAGGTTGATCATCGATTCCATCGTCTTCTGGACATCGACCGTCTCCGGCACGTTCTCCTCCTCGACGACGGTGATACCCTCCATTCCCTTCAGCGCTGCGGCACCCTCGGCATGCGCCTGGTTGTAGCCGTAATCGTCCTTCGGACCGACATAGATGAAGCCGACCACGGCAGCGGCGGCGAACGCCTTGCTGACGGGAAAGGCTGCGGAGGCAAGCCCTAATGCGGCTCCGGCGGCGGAGGTCTTGAGCAACTGGCGACGGCTAAGCACGAATCTGTCGGTCATCTCTTATGCTCCCCTATAGGACCCTTTCCGGGTCGGTTAACGCCTTCTCAAGAAAGTGCATGCAATCGCTGTGCCAATTCGAGTTTCGAAATTTCATCAATAAAATCAATCACCATTGTGAGGCGCCATGCACAAGCGAAAGGCAATTGCATGCACTTTTTGCCTTGAAAACAGCCAGTTTGACAAGCAGATTAAAACATAGGCATAGAGGGTGCGGCCGAGTCGGGATCGTGCCGTTCGGCCGCAGGGTTTCAGGGACCTGGAACACCGAAGCACGGGAGGCGAAGCAGTTTTGTCGGGAAAGCGCAGCTTGATCCGGGCGGGCACGACCGTCGATCAGATGGTGAGGGCGATCGGCGACCGCATCGTTACCGGCGTGCTGCGTCCCGGCGAAAAACTCGACGAGATCTCGCTTGCCGCTCGTTTCGAGGTGTCACGCACGCCGGTGCGCGAGGCGCTTGGCCAACTCAGCGCCATGGGCCTGGTCGAGCGGCGGCCCAACAGGGGCGCCATCGTCGCCGTCGTCACGCAGGAGCACCTCGCCTCGATGTTCGAAAGCATGGCCGAGTTGGAAGGCATATGCGCGCGCTTCTGCGCCGAGCGGATGACCGGCAGCGAGCGCCGCGCGCTCGAGGTCGAGCATCAGGCCTCGGCGCGGCTGGTACGGCTGGGTGCCGAGGAGGACTATGAGTACTTCAACACCGAGTTCCACAGCCGGCTCTATCGCGGTGCCCACAGCACGCACATCCACGAATTGACCGCGACGACGCGCAGCCGGCTGGCCCCCTTTCGCCGCGCCCAGTTCAGGCTGGCCGGACGCCTGGCGAAGTCCTGGCAGGAGCATGACGCCATCGTCACCGCGATCCTGCGTGGCGATGGCGCTGCTGCTGGCAAAGCCGCCAGGGAACACGTGTCCATCGTCAGCGAAGCGAGCGCGGTGTTTGTCGTTGACGGCCATGCACGAGGCGCGCCGCTACACTCCTAGAGGTCACTCGAGAGGAAATGGTTCCACCCGGCACTGCGCGCTCATGGCATTGTAGCAGCTCATTCGAATGAGGTTGAGGCAAATCCCTGAAAACGGTGCTGTCATGCCCAGCACCGCAAGAAATATCGCGGGGTTTCTGAATGTGGGGAAAGGCGGTAGCGCACTCCCGCTACCGGTCCACAAAGCCGTCGCCAGAAGCGATTTGGCCTGAGCCGGCTGGCTCGATTGCTCGCCCGGCCGTCAGGCCGTGCGAACGGTGCCGCCCAATGCGCGGCATTCCGATGGCAAGGCGCCTCCGAAAGCAAGATACCAACGATGTTTCAGCAATAGCTAAAGGAACCGAACGGCGATCGCTGAATTTTGCTTCGAGCGGATATCGAAGGGACCGCGTTTCTGGAGCACCTGCATGGGCAACATGAGCGCCGAAGTCTCCGGGAAGCAGAGTGACATTCGGGCAAGAGGGCCATTCCAGCGATTCCTGCGCACAATCGGACCTGGTTTCATCACAGGCGCTTCGGACGACGACCCTTCGGGCATCGGCACGTACAGCCAAGCGGGCGCCCAGCTGGGGTTCAACGTCGGCTGGACCATGGTATTCACTTTTCCGCTCATGGTCGCGATCCAGGAGATAGCGGCGCGGATAGGCCGGACGACAGGTCGAGGTATTTCCGGCAATCTGGCCCGACACTACCCGTCTCCCCTGATGTATTTTGTAGCCTTGCTTTTGTTCGTCGCCAACGTGATCAACATCGGGGCGGACCTGAGCGCGATGGCTGACGCGCTGCGACTGCTGGTGGACGGCCCAAGCTCGCTTTACGTCGTCGCGTTCGGCGTGGCATGCGTTTTGGCGATCGTCTTTCTCGACTACAGCCGATACGTCACGGTCCTGAAATGGACAACGCTGAGCCTCTTTGCCTATGTGGTAGCTGCGTTTCTGGCTGATATCCCATGGGACGAGGCCCTCAAGGGGGTAGTTCTTCCCCACGTGGAATGGAACCGAGCGTTCTTCACGACATTTCTGGCCATACTCGGCACCACGATTTCTCCTTACCTATTCTTCTGGCAAGCGTCGCAAGAGGTCGAAGAGGAGACGATCGACCCGAAGGCCAAGCCGCTCAAGCGGGCACCATGGCAAGCGACCTGTGCCTTCCAGCGCATTCGCGCCGACACCTTGGCAGGCATGGCTTTTTCGAACCTGATAGCCATTGCAATCATCGTTACAACGGCCGCCACCCTGCACAGGGCCGGAGTGACCGACATCAATTCCTCCACCGATGCGGCCAAGGCCTTGGAGCCGGTCGCGGGCAAATTCGCATTTGTGATCTTTGCAATGGGGATTATCGGCACGGGCCTTCTGGCGGTGCCGGTTCTCGCGGGCTCGGCCGCATTCGCCGTGGGCGAAGCGCGCCGTTGGCCAGTGGGACTGGAGCGCAAGCCGAAGCACGCGATAGCATTTTATGCGACCTTGGCCACCGCGGTGGTGCTGGGAATGGGTATCATGCTCACGCCGATCGATCCGATCAAGGCGCTTTACTGGAGCGCCGTCATCAACGGCGTATGCGCCGTCCCAGTCATGGTCGTCATGATGCTGATGACCGGACGTTGCGACATCATGGGCGAATTCCCCGTTGAGGGTTGGCTGCGCCTCCTCGGATGGCTCGCGACGATCGCAATGGGACTGTCCGTGGTCGGCCTCGCGCTGCAATGGGCCCTTTGAATGGCCGATCGGGTGGGAGGTGCTTGCTGCAACGGTCATGGGCAGGCTGGAAAGCGGGCGAAGGAACCCAGCCACGAGAAGATTCATCGAGCCGCCCTGGCAAGCACCTGCCGGCACCATACTAGTCTAGCAACCCGGCAAGCCAACGAGGGAAATACCTTGAAGCTTGCACCGCCGGTTCCGCATGTGGATGTCAGAGCTGGCAGACGGCTTTCGCCCGACCGCACCGTCTGCGATTTCCAGCCAGGGCCTGCCCGGGCCTTGCTCCTCAACGTGCGCTCAGCGCGGCCATGCGATCAAGGGCGGCGCCAAGACCTTTCAGCGATACCGGAAAACTCAGCGGGGTCTCGGCCGCGGTGGTGACGTTGAGCTTGAGCTCGGTGCCTGCCTTGAGCCTCTGCGCCAGCGCTCGGTCGATCGGAAGCAGCGCCACGCAGCCATTCGGCAGGCAGGTCCTGAACTTCAACGGTCCGACGGGCTGCTGATCGTCGATCTGCGCCGCCACGCCGGGCTCGAACAGGATGCCGAAGGGCAGCAGCAAGGTTCCGGTCAATCCGCCCTTCTGCGCCACGCGCAGCTCCACGGCCAGAAGCCTCTGGCCGTTTTTCTGCGTCTGGTCCTGCGTGACCGTGCAGACCCGGGCATTGTCCTGCATGCCGCAGGCCAGTTGCCAGTCCTGATAGGTTTCCTGGAGGGACGATGCGCCGTTCGGAAGCGACGCCGCCTGCTGCTGTTGCGCGAAAGCAGCCGGCAGCGAAGCAGCGAAGGCAGCCGCGCAGATGGCGATTGCCTTCAGGCAAAAATGTCTACGAACCAATGAATGCGGCCTTCTTTTCGGTGCCGGGCAAATGCCCAAAGTATCGGCTTCGAGAGCCCGTGATTACCGTCACGTACAGACCCATTCGCGGATCTTGCATTGGATCCCCCCTGCCTCGCAGGCCTGCAGGGCGAGATCCTCCGCCTCCCGGCGGGTCTCGGCCGAGTTCACGCCCCATGGGGTGAACCGGTGCTCCACCTTGTCGGCGACGGCGAGCGCGCCGCAATGCTTGTAGGGAAATCCAGTCTCGTCGTCGTCCGTCCAATGGCGGTGATTGCGGAACACGGCAACGACGTTGCAGGCTTTTCCACCGGCATTCTCGCAATATTTCTGCGCTATGTCCTTCGCTTCCTGCCGCTTGTCGGCGCCCCAGAAGAAGCCGTACCTGGTATCGGTCTGGGAGTAGGCGATTGCCGCCCAGATGCCTTTCTCCTCCTGTGGCGGCTCGGACGGCTCCACCAAGTCGGCCGAGACCACCTGCCCGCTCCACAGCAAGGCCATGCACAAGACTGTCAAACGTCGCGATTTCATGGTCCGCAATCCTTTCCAGGGCGTCTCGCCCGTTCGCCTGACATCCTCACTTGGCCGCCGATGCGATGGAAATCACCACGCATGTATTGCCCGTCGGCAGCAGAAGCGCTTCGCCCGTGTTGCCGCCAAGCTCGTACACCTCGACCTGTCCGAGATGGTCGGTGATCTTGCTGCCTTGCGGAAGAACGGACGGAATGTCCGCGCACGGACTGGCGAACGGCGCCACCCGCACCATCGCGCCCTCGCAGCCCGAAGCGGTGGGCGACGCGAAGACCACGCCGGCCGCCGGCCCGCTGTAACGGTCCGTGGCATAGTCCATGCCGACGAAGGCCTGGACGGCGTGCTTGTCGGCGGCCTGGTCGTTCCACAGGGATTTGACACTGTATTTCGTGCCGGTCGTCAAAAGCTGTCCGAGCACCGGAAAGACGGTCGAGCAGGCCTGTACGCCGGCCTGCTTGACGTGCTGGAGGAAGGGCGAGTCCGGCAGTGCGGGAGCGGCGGCCGCCTCGGCCTGTGCGGCCGTCGGGCTGCCGACCAGACCGGCGATCGCGGCATAGTTCGCGCCGGCAAAGCCAATGCCCATCATGACCAGCCCCAGCAGCGACAATCCGACGATGCGCGGCCACCGCCGCGGCGGCTCGACACTGCTCTTGCGGTCCGGCTCGACGATCCTTCTGCGGTCCGGCTCAACGGTCGGATTGCTGCGCGTCGCGGAGATGAATGGGTCTTGCTGGCTCACGGTGCTGCCTCTGTTATTTGACTGGCGCAAGGGCCTCGGACAGCCCCTTGAGCGTTGCGGTGACGGTAATGGTCTGGCCATCGACGGTCGGGTAGGAAATCGCCGGCGTTGCCTTCTGCGCGATCTCCTGGCGCATCAGGGGTCCGACCGGCAGCATGCCGACGCAGACCATTTCGTTGCAGCCATTCAGATGCACGTCGATCGGCTCGGCGCGCCCATCGAACTTCAGCGATACCAGCCCGTCGCTCCTGGCGTTCGGCGCGGTGCGCAGGATCATGTAGGGCTTGCCATCCTGGGTGGCTGCGAGCGACCAGCTGAACGCCATCTTGCCGGCGCCGTCCTCGATCACCTGCGAGACGTTGCAGACCTTCTTGCGCGCCTTGAGGTTCTCGTCGCAGATCAGCGTCCAGTTCTCGAAGGGACGGATGGTGCGCTGGTATTGTCCGAGCTTCGCATCGGGAGGCACGACCACGTCGGAGGGCTTGACCCTGTAGGGCGAAGCCACCTGCCCGGCAGCCGGCGCCAGCCCGCCGGCAAGCGCCAGGCAGGTCAGGCATGCCATGGCAAATCCGGGAAAACCAGATGGTTTCCCCGGATTCGCGTCTAGCCTGTCATGGCCGGTTCGCCTGTTCATTGCCGCCCTGTTGCCCGCCTCAGTTCAAGGTGAAGCTCAGGCCGGCGCCGACACCGACATTTCCGCCTGCCGCCGTGCCGGACACATTGCCACGGATGCGGCCGTCCTCGCTGGTGTAGCCGGCGCCGAAGGCAAAGGCGGTCGAATCCCGCCAGAAGCCACCGCCGGCCGCCACGCTCAGCTTGCCGGGACGGTCGTCATAGCGCAGCGAGGCCGCCGCCAGTCCGATTGCCGCCGCCTGCCGTGCTTCGTCCCTGATGCCGCTGATGTCGGAATTGAGCTGGCCCAGCTTCTGGTCGGTATAATTGTTGGCCTGCTGCAGCGTCGTGACCGCCACCTGGTCGGTATAGGTCTTGCTCTGAGCCAGGTTCAGGTTCAGCTGGTTGACGTTGACCGCGTCGGTGCCGGCAACGCCGGGGCCGACATTGGAGATGACGACAGGCGCATTCGGGTCGCCGCCCTGCAGCGTTATCTTGTTGGTCTTGGTCGTCGATCCGTCCGGATTGTTGACGGTGTCGTATTGCACGGTGTTTTGGACGGTACCGCCGATGCCGCCGATCGTTTTGGTCAGATCCTCGATCGCCGTGTTGGTGGCGTAGAGCTGCGACCCGTTGATCGCATCGGTGCTGTCGGAAGAAACGCGTCCGGCGGCGACATTGGTGATCGTCCGCTCGGAGCCGGCGTCGCCGACGCTGACGGTTCCGGTCGGGGTCGTCCCGGCAAAGGCGTAGGTCTTGCCGTTGATGACCGTGTCGGACGTGCCAACCGCGGCCTGCGACACCGAGCCCGAACCGAGCGCGACATCGCTGGCGTTGTTGGCCTGTGCGCCCTGGCCAAGCGCGACGGCGCCTTGCCCGGTGGCTGTCGAGCCATGGCCCGCGGCCAGGCTGTCGGTGCCGCTCGCCACGCTCTCCGGCCCGATCGCCACGGCATTGGCACCGCCTGCGACCGAGTCGGCCAGCGTCGAATTCGCGTGGAAATATTTGATGCCGCCGCCATTGTTGATGTTGGTCAGCGCATTGTCGACAGCGGTGAAGCCATCATAGACGGTCGAATAGTTGTTGCCCTGTATGGTGTAGGTCGGGCCGGTGATCGAACCGTCGGGATTGACCGTGGTGCCGCCGCCGAACAGGTTCGACACGTTTTGCGAGACGCCTCGCAACTGCGAGACGTTGACGCCGTCGGTGTCGGCCGAGCCCGCCGCGACATTGGTGAGCTTGCGTTCGGCGCCTGCGGCGCCGAACGACACTTCGCCGGCGGAAGTCTGCGCAGCGGTCAGGCCAAAGGCGGTGTAGCCGGCCTGCGCGCCAACCGAGGTGATCGACGAGGCGCCCAGTGCGACGCTGTTGGCGAAGGTGCTCTGGGCGCCGGCGCCGAGCGCCACCGACTGGACGCCGGCAGCGGTCGAGTCGGTGCCGAGCGCGATGCCGTCTGCCAGCATCACATGGGCGTTCTGGCCGATGGCCGTGCCGCCGGGGGCCGTCTGATCGACGATGGCGCCGTTGCCGATGCCGACGCCATTGTCGCCGTTGACGACCGTGGTCGGGCCGACAGCGACCGATTCCGCACCGACCGCCAGCGAGTCGCCGGCGGTCGAATTGGCATGGAAATATTTCGTCGGGGTGGTGGAGACCGCAGCGATCGCCCCAGCCAGCTGGCGCACGGTCACGGCGTCCTGGTCCTGCGTGCCGTCGGCGACGTTGGTGATCTGCCGGTAGGCGGTGGCGGTACCGACCGAAACGGCGCCGAGCAGCGTCTTGTCGGTGGTGTTGTACTGGATGAAGTTCGACGGACCGGCGGCGATCTGCCCGGAATCGGGAGCGATCGCGCGATCGGAGACCGAACCGGAGCCGAGCGCCACGCTGCCGTCGATGCTGGCCGCGCTGCCGCGGCCGAGCGCCAGTGCGCTGAGGCCGGTCGCGGTCGCCTGGTAGCCGACGGCAGTCGAGCCGACGCCCTGGGCGAAGGAATCGGTCTGCGCCAGTCCGGTCTCGTTGGTGCGGGCATAGCGGATGCCCACGCCATTGGCGTCGGTATAGGTGGTCGAGGTGTCGCCGGCGACGTTGTTGATCGTGTTGCCGAGACCAGTGATGTTGCCGCCGATGGAGGCGATGTCGGTGGTGTTCTGCGTCACCTGCTGGTTGGTGGCGAAGAGTTGCGAACCATTGACGGCGTCGGTGGAACCGCCGTTCAACTGGCCGGCCGCGACATTCTGGATCTGGCGCTCGGCGCCGGCCGAGCCGACGGAGAAGGCCCCGGCCGGCGTGCCGCCGGCGAAGGTGTAGTTGACGCCGCCGATCGTCGTGCCGCCGACGGCCGTGGTTGGGCCCGATGCCGAATTGAGGCCGATCGCGACGTCGCCGGCATTGTTGGCCACGGCATTCGGGCCGACCGCGACGGAATCGGTGCCCACCGCCTGCGAATCCGCCAGCGTGGAGTTGGCATGGAAATATTTGATGCCGCCGCCGACATTGATGCTGTTAATGGCGGCGCCGATGGCGTCCACCGCCTGGTTGGTGGCGAAGAGCTGAGAGCCGTTGATCGCGTCGGTCGAGAGCGCGCTGATCCGCCCCGCCGCCAGGTTGGTGAGCGTGCGTTCGGCGCCGGGCGCGCCGATGCTGACCGTCGAGGTCGGATTGATGCCCTGGAAGGCATAAGTGGTGCCGTTGATCACAGCACTGGGCGTACCGACCGCCGCCACGGTCGTCGAACCGGAGCCCAGCGCCACGTCGCCTGCGTTGCCGGCGTTGGCGAGTGCGCCCAGCGCGATCGCATTCTGCGCGCCGGCATTCGCTCCCAGCCCGAGAGCGGTCGATTGAACGCCTGATGCAAGCGAGTTCTGGCCGATCGCCGTGCTGGACGTGGCTGTCGCATTGGCATTGGCGCCGATGGCGGTGCTGTATTGGCCCGACGCCTTGGATATGTAGCCCACCGCCGTCGCGTCGAGGGCCGATGCGACGGCGCCGCTGCCGACGGCCGAGGCGTTGGCATCCGAGGCGCTCGAATTGGTACCCGCAGCGATGGCGTTCGTCCCGGTGGCGGTCGAGACGGGCCCGATCGCGACCGAGTCCGTACCTGTCGCCGACGAGTCCGCCGCCGTCGAGTTGGCATGGAAATACTTGATGCCAACGCCGGTGTTGAGGTTGTTGACGACGGCGCCAATGGCGTCGACCGCTTGGTTGGTGGCGGCGAGCTGCGAGCCGTTGATCGCATCCGTCGAGGAGGCGCTGATGCGACCGGCGGCGACGTTGGTGATGGTGCGTTCCGCGCCGGGCGCCCCGACGCTGACCGTCGAGGCCGGCGTGGTGCCCTGGAAGGCGTAGGTTGTGCCGTTGATGGTGGCGCTCGGCGTGCTGACTGCCACGGCAGTCACCGAGCCCGAGCCAAGCGCCACGTCGCCGGAACTCGCCGCCGCCGTCGCGCCATTGCCGAGCGCGACATTGCCCGCAAGACCGGCAGCACCTGCCGTGGAGCCGTTGCCGAGCGCCACGGAGCCTTGCCCGATCGCCTTGTTGTTGTTGCCGATGGCGACGGCGCCAGCGGCCTGGTTGGCGGCGGTGGCGCTCGCCGTGCCGTCGCTGTTGGCGATGTTGTTGGCGCCGCCGGTGAAGGCGCCGGTGCCGCTGGCGTAGCTCGGATCGCCGATCGAGACCGCGCCGTTGCCATAGGCCGTGTTGTTCGCGCCGATGGAGACCGCCTGGCCGCCGGTTGCCACCGCATTGGTGCCCATGGCCACTGCGTTGGCGGAATCGGCCTTGGCACTGGTGCCGATGGCGATGCTGTTGGCCAGAGCCGCGTTGGCCTGAACGCCTGCTTGCGCACCAACGCCTAATGCAATGGACTGGTTGCCCCAGGCACTGGCCGTGTTGCCCATCGCCGTGGCGCCCGTTCCCGTTGCCTTGGTCAGGACACCTATGGCGACGGTTTTTTGCTGAGATGCCGTCACATCCGTCCCAAGGGCGATGGCGCCCTGCGCAAGGGCACCGGATCCCGCGACAGTACGCGCACCAATATTGATGGAGTTGATGTCCGACGCGACCGACTGGAAGCCGATCGCGATAGCATTCTGGTTGCTTGCGTTGGCGTTGGTACCTTGGGCAAGCGAATCGATTCCGCTCTGCGTTGCTTGATATCCAAACGCGATACCGCGCAGGCCACCGGCATTGGCCTGATAACCTATGGTGGACGCGTATTGGGCGCTGGCTACGGATCCGTAGCCGGCGGCGAACGCATAGTTGTTGCTGGCCGTGGCGCCGACACCAACTGCGGTGGAATTCCCTCCCGAAGCGTTGGCGCTGGTGCCCAACGCGCTGGCCCCGGCCCCAGTAGCCTTGGCCTGAACGCCGATTGCTACCGTATTGATGTTGTTTGAGATCGCGCCGCCGCCGACCGCCACTGCGCCGCCGGTGCCTGTAGCCTGCGCATCCTGGCCGATTGCCACTGCGTATTGCGTTGACCCGACAGAGCGGGTCCCGATCGCAACGGCATTGAGCTGAGAGGCCGTCGCAGTCGTGCCGATAGCGATAGAGCCGCTGGCTGTCGCCGAACCGCCGCCAGCGGCATACTGCGCCACCGCTGGCGTGGCGAGGCCGAGCGTGGAGATCGCCGCCAGGCCGCCGATCAAGCTCGCTAGGCTGACGCCGGAGATCGAGGCTGAACGTACGCTGCCGCCGGCGCCAAGAGTCCCCAGCCCCAGGCGCTTACGCCCCATCCCGAGCACGCAATGGGCCATGCGCAGCACGGCCATCAGGCGCCGGCGAACCGAGCGCCAGCCCAGATCGGCCCCCGCGATCCAATGCCTGGCGAAATGCGCCGCGCGGCGCTGCACGACAAGCGAGCCGCTCGAAATCCGATTGTCGGTCATGGTGCCCTCTCCGCTGGCCGGATGGAATCGTCTGACAATTCCAATCGATGACAGGAAGACACGATTCCCGCTTGCGGTATTTCATGATATTGCTGTCTTGCGAGAAAAGCTCCGAGCAACCGGGCAGAGGTTAACGGCTCGTTACTTTAGCTAGAGCTTTAAAACCAGGGAATCAAACAACGTCTCAAGTCGATCCTCATCTAACCTTGGCGTTAAGCTCGCCAACGCGCGCCTGCAACGGCGTCACTTGCCGGTATTTCTTCATAACCGTGGTAAAATGGCTCTGGCTTGAAAATCCGCAGGAATGAGCGATGTCGGCGATCGTCATGCGGCTGTCGGCAAGCAGTCTTTCGGCAAGGTCCAGCCGCAGGTCGAGAACATATTGATGCGGCGGCACCCCGAACGTCCTGGCAAACGCCCGCACGAAGTGAGAGGGCGAAAGTGCGCACACCGCAGCCATCTCGGCAAGCGTCAGCTTGCGGGTGAAGTTCTCGCGCAGGAACTCCTGCACTTGGCGTGCGCCGCGAGGAGAAAGCCCGCCTTTTGCATTGAACTCCGGCTGCCGGGCCGAATTGATTCGGGCAACCGACCCGGGGAAATCATCATCGCCCGGCATTCTTCGGCCTCCTGATATGTCCCGGATGAAGTTCAACCCGAGGCCTTCGTCCCCGTTCCCCCCAAAAACAATTCGTGATTGATGGCAGCGGGCCCGCATCGTCAGTCGCGCTCATAGGTAGATCCCTCCCGACGGTGCAGGCCGCATGGGTGCAAGCACCATCGCTACGGGATGTTTCCCAGCCAGGAATGTCCGCGAACCCGCGAACGGAAAGGATCACGCATCCTTGTGCGGTGGCCCTTCGCGGACCGGCACTTTCAGGAATGACGTCCAGGATGTATCGAGTTGTCCGCTCCCGATCGATGCCCCGGGAAACGCCGCTTTCCCGAGCCTCGTCCGCATATTTCATTCGCACTGCCTCAGCCGTCTCGCCGCCTTAAATCCCCTTTCCCGACCCGACCACAGCGTAACGCAGCCACCTTGGCTTGGGAAGAACTCCCACGCGCAAAGAAAAATCTTTATTCGAGAGAGGAAAGAAAGAATGGTCGGCGATGACGAGCGTTTCATTTCGCTTCGTGCGAGGTCTTCGCCATCCCGGAATTTTGCCGACCGGCCCGACACGACCGGTCATGCGATTCTGTATTCTCGTCAACCACTGATGGAGGCTGAAGGCCACGCACAGAGCCGGTGATTGACGGCCCGCGGCTACAGATCACCGCGCCGGTTCTCGTACAGATCCCAGGCGAGTTCCACGAAAGCCAGAAGAACGTCGTCCCGGTTCCAGCCGGCAGCCACCGCCGCCTGGACGATTTCATTGATGAGAGGCAGCAACTGGTCCTGGCAGTCGGCCGACATATCGCCGTCGCCCGGCCCTTCGAAGTTGAACGTCATCATCCGGCGCCCCCCTTCGCCTTCAGCCGAAGTGTTACATCGGCAATTTCATTCCCTTTGATATACAACGGATGCGGTTCCAAAGTACAGGAAGCCCTGGAGGACCAAAGCAGCACGGGACGACGCCGGATCACACCGGTTCTATGCTTTCCTGGGGTCAGGGGTGGACGCCGCTTTCAGCGTCCTGGTTTGCTTGCTCAAATAACCGTGCGCCAGCCGTTCTCGCATCCGTAGACGCAACCGGCAGCGCCGCGCGGCCAATGGGCGGTGTGGACATCGCCGGCTGCATTGCCTTCTGCGGGCGCTCGCTGGATAGTCCCGGCAATGTTCGAAACCCTGGCGATTCACTGGCCCCGAATACTGGCGTTCATCTCGGTGGTGATGGCGACCATCGGCATTGCCCATGCCGTCATGACCAAGGAGGACGTCCGCGCCGCCACCGGCTGGGTCGGCGTCATGGTGCTGTCGCCGATCCTCGGCGTGCTGATCTATGCGGTGGCCGGCATCAACCGCATCCGCCGCGCCACGATCAGCGCACAGCGCCCGCTGGCCGATGGGCTGGTGTCGGCCAAGCATGAACGCGACGTCGCCGCCGAAGAGGCGTTGATCATCGAGCGCTACGGACAGCGCTTCACCGGCCTCCGGACGCTGGGCGACAGGGTGGCGCGGCGCGCACTCAACCCGGGAAATGCAATCGAGGTGCTGGAGAGCGGCGGCGAGGCCTACCCCGCCATGTGCGCGGCCATCGACGGGGCCGAGCGCAGCGTCCTGCTCGAGACCTATATTTTCGACAATGACGCCGTCGGCCTGCTTTTCGTCGAAGCGCTGGCCGGCGCTGTCCGGCGCGGCGTCACCGTCCGTGTGCTGATCGATGCCGTCGGCGCCCGCTACTCCGTCCCGAGCATCCTGGGGCATCTGCGCAGCGCCAACATCACGGCGGATGTCTTCAACGGCAACATCGTCATGGGCCTGCGCCTGCCCTATGCCAACCTGCGGACCCACCGCAAGATCCTGGTGGTGGACGGCACGGTTGCCTTTACCGGCGGCATGAACATCCGCAAGGGTTTTTCGGCGGAGTTCGCCGGGTCGAACAGCGCCAGGGACACGCATTTCCAGGTCACCGGACCTGTTGTCGCCGATCTCTTCTCGGTCGCCGCGGAAGACTGGCGCTTCGCCACCAAGGAGGCGCTGAAGGGCGATGCCTGGCGGATCACGCCGGTTTCACCGCCCGCCGGCCAGCCGATGCTGGTGCGTGCGGTCGCATCGGGGCCGGATGCCAGCAACGAAACCAACCACAAACTGGTGATCGGCGCCTTCTCGGTCGCGCGCAAGTCGATCCGGCTGATGTCGCCCTATTTCCTGCCGGACCGGGAACTGATCAGTGCCTTGGTCACCGCGGCGAGGCGCGGTGTCGAGATCGATGTCGTGGTGCCGGCGGTTAACAACCTCTTCCTTGTCGACCGCGCCATGACCGCCCAATTCGACCAGATCCTGAAGAATTATTGCCGCATATGGCGCACGGAAGGACCCTTCGACCATTCCAAGCTGCTTTCGATCGACGGCGTGTGGGCCTATGTCGGGTCCTCCAACCTCGACGCCCGCTCGCTGCGGCTCAACTTCGAGATCGACCTGGAGATCCTCGACGCAGGTTTTGCCACCGAGATCGAGACCCGGATCGAATCGGCGATCGAAACGGCCGTCCCTGTCACGCTGGCCTCCTTGCGCGCCCGGCCGTTCATCATCCGCCTGTTCGACCGCATCCTTTGGCTAGGATCGCCCTATCTCTAGAAAAACCATTATCTCCGAGAAAAAGCCTGTCTTTAACAAAACGACGTGTTTGCCCGATAGCGTGTCGCCAACCATGGAACATCGGCCGAAAGACTCTATTTCTAGGTGCATGGTGAGAACAGCAAGGATGATGGGCGCGCTATGCGAATGAACGGGCGCAGTCTGCCGGCCAGCGTGCTCCTGTCCATTCGCGACAGGCGGATGCGCAAGGCCAACGCCTTGTCGCCGAAGAAGGGTGGCGTCACCGGGACGCTGGTCGCCTCCTACAACGTCCACAAATGCATCGGCGTCGACCGCAAGTTCGATCCCGACCGCACCAGCCGCGTCATCCGCGAGATCGCCCCCGACGTCATCGCCCTGCAGGAGGCCGACAATCGTTTCGGCGACCGTGTCGGGCTTCTCGACCTGCACCGTCTCGAACTGGAAACCGGCCTCGTGCCGGTGCCCATTTCGGCAACGGGCAAAGGCCATGGCTGGCACGGCAATGTCCTGCTGTTCAAAAGGGGCGTCGTTCGCGACGTGCATCAGATCAGGCTTCCGGGTCTCGAACCGCGCGGCGCCGTGGTGGCGGAGATCGATCTCGATGGAAATCAATCCCTGCGCATCATCGCGGCCCATCTGGGATTGCTGCGCCGCTCCCGCTCACAGCAGGCCCAGGTCGTGCTCGATCTCATGAACAGCCCCGACGAGAAGCCGACGCTCCTGCTCGGCGATCTGAACGAATGGCGGCTCGGAAACCGCTCCGCGCTGAACACGCTGCACGCGACCTTCGGCCCGCAGCCGCCGGCAGTCCCCACCTTCCCGTCCAACCTGCCGCTTCTGGCGCTCGATAGGATCATGGCCAACCGCCACGGCATGATCGCGACCGTCGAAGCGCATGACACGCCGCTGTCGCGCGTGGCCTCCGACCATCTGCCGCTGACCGCCTTCGTCCACTTGTAGTATGTGGCCGATAACGCCTTGATGTCGCCGGCGTAGCAAAGCGTGTGGATCTGAGCGGAACACCCGGTTCTTCCGCGAGTTTATGTGCGTTGAACATTCAGGAGGATGGAATGAAGAAGTTGATTTTGGCTTCGGTGCTGGCGCTTGCCGCGACAGCGGCAGCGATTGCGCCAACACAAGCTGCCAGTGTGACTATCCAGTCCGACGACGGCAGCCAATATTCCTCGGATGACGATTCCGGAGTCGTCGTTCGCCGTCATCATGTGCGCCGCTATGACAACCAGTATGATGGCGACCAGAGCGTTCAATACGACGGCGAATACCGGCGCCACCATCGTCATCACCGCTGTCATATCGAGACGGTCGTGCATTGGCGCCACCGTCACAGGGTGGTCGAAGACGTTCGCGTCTGCGGCTGATCGGCGTCTCCTGCCAGGCAGATACTTTTCGCCACCAAGCATTCTGGGCTTAGCCACCGACCTTCCAAGGCCGGTGGGTATGCCGCATTGCACAAATTCCCGAGCATGCCCACAATGCGGCCATGATCCGAACTTCACTCGCCGTCCTGGTGATCGATGAAAACCGCATCCGCGCTTCGATAATCGAGGCCGGCTTGCGCGAGGCCGGCCATCAGCGGGTCACCGTCATCCATGACGTCAGCGGCATTGCGCGGCGCATCGCCGAGATCGAGCCTGACGTCATCGTCATCGACCTGGAAAACCCCAACCGCGACATGCTGGAAAACATGTTCCAGCTGTCGCGTGCGGTAAAGCGGCCGATCGCCATGTTCGTCGACCGCTCGGACCAGGCCTCGATCGAGGCCGCTGTCGATGCCGGCGTCTCGGCCTATGTCGTCGACGGGTTGAGGCAGGAGCGCGTCAAGCCGATCCTCGACATGGCGGTGAGCCGCTTCAACGCTTTCTCGCGCATGGCGCGCGAACTGGAAGAGGCGCGCAGCGAACTCGAGAGCCGCAAGGTGATCGACCGCGCCAAGGGCATCCTGATGAAGTCGCGCGGCCTGACCGAAGAAGCCGCCTACACGCTGCTGCGCAAGACGGCGATGAACCAGAACCGCAAGATCAGCGATATCGCCCAGAGCCTGGTGACTGCCGCCGGGCTTCTCGGACCGGCGGAGGACGAATAGACATGGGCGCCGAGCACCAGATCACCGCTGGCTTCATGCCGCTGTTCGACAGTGCAGTCCTGGTCGCGGCCGGCGAACTGGGCTTTGCCGCGCGCGAAGGCATCGATCTCATCCTGCACCGCGAGACCTCCTGGGCCAACATCCGCGACCGCATCGCCATCGGCCATTTCGACCTCGCGCACATGCTCGGCCCGATGCCGCTTGCCTGCAATCTTGGTCTCACCCCCCTCGCCTCCGAGACCATCGTGCCCTTTTCGCTGGGGCTCGGCGGCAACTGCGTCACCATCTCCAACGCTGTCTGGGCCGGCATGGCGGCGCACGGCGCCGTATCGGATCTCGATCCGGCGCGTGCCGGCGCGGCTCTCGGTGCGTTCATCCGCGAGCGGGCGGCCGCCGGCCGCGAGCCGCTGCGCTTTGCCGTCGTGCATCCGCATTCCGGGCACAATTACGAACTGCGCTATTGGCTCGCCGCCTGCGGTGTCGACCCGGACCTCGAGATCGAGATCGTCATCGTGCCGCCGCCCTTCATGACCGATGCGCTGGCCGCCGGCCGCATCGACGGCTATTGCGTCGGCGAACCCTGGAACAGCGCCGCGGTGGCAGCCGGCACCGGCCATATCGTCACAGTCAAGGCGCTGCTCTGGCGCAACAGCCCGGAGAAAGTCATCGGCGCGCGCAAGGCCTGGGCGCAAGAGCAGCCGGACGCGCTGGCGGCGCTGCTGAGGGCGCTGCACCACTCCGCCCGCTGGTGCCAGGACGCGGCAAATCATGGCGAACTGGCGGCGCTGATGGCACAGCCCGGCTTCCTCGGCCAGAAGGCGGCCATTGAGATGCCGATCCTGACCGGGCATTTGCAGCTCGGCGGCGGAGCACAACGGACCGTCGAGGATTTCTTCCTGCCTTTCGGCAAGGCCGCCAACTTTCCCTGGAAGAGCCATTCGCTGTGGTTCTACACGCAGATGGTCCGCTGGGGCCACGTCGCACACACGCCGGAAAACCTTGCCATCGCCCGCGATTGCTACCGGCCCGACCTCTACCGCTCGGCGCTGAAGCCGCTCGGCGTCGCGCTGCCCGGCGCCAATGCCAAGGTCGAAGGCGCGCTGAAGGTGGCGACTCCGGTGGGCTCGGCGGGCGCAAGCCTGGTGCTCGGCCCGGACGGCTTCTTCGACGGCCAGATCTTCGATCCCGATGAGATCGACACCTATATTGCGAGCCAGTCGCACCCCTGAGCATTTGCGCGCCATTCTTGTGCATTGCACAAAATTTATGCGATCCATCGACCGGATTGGTCAATGTTTGACCTTATCCGTTGCCGGCGCGGCCGAACCATGAGTCGGCGATCCAGCTGATTTCATTAGAAATTCCTGCTGAGGGAAAAACTGGCACGGTTCCTGCTTTGAAATAAACGAACCCTTCACGGGCAACGGAACAGGCGTCCAACGATGGGCGCCCACAGGCAAAGCTGCCGCTCAGGTCGACACGCGATCCCGGATGTACGGACGCGAGGGCCTGGACGGCGGCTTTTTTGTTTTTGACCCGAACACGCAATCGACGGCGCTGATCCCAAGCGGCGCCCCAACCGGAGACGACGATGACGAAACGGATCGGAACTGACACGCTCCTCAAGGATTTCACGCGCCGCGATTTTCTTGCCAGCAGTGCGCTGACGGCGGGGCTGTTCGTCGCCGCAAAGACGCTGTTTCCAATTCCGGCCCGTGCCGAAATGCTTGCCGTCGAGAAGGACGAGCTCAAGTTCGGCTTCATCAAGCTGACCGACATGGCGCCGCTCGCCGTCGCCAAGGAGCTCGGCTACTTCGAGGATGAAGGCCTCTATGTGACGCTCGAGCCGCAGGCCAATTGGAAGGTCCTGCTCGACGGCGTCATCACCGGTCAGCTCGACGGCGCCCACATGCTGGCCGGCCAGCCACTTGCCGCGACCATCGGCTACGGCACCAAGGCCGAACTCGTCACGCCCTTTTCCATGGATCTCAACGGCAACGGCATCACCGTTTCCAACGCCGTATGGGAAATGATGAAGGCCCACATCCCGGTCGCGGACGGCAAGCCCGTCCATCCGATCAAGGCCGATGCCCTGAAGCCCGTCATCGACAAGTTCAAGGCCGAGGGAAAGCCGTTCAACATGGGCATGGTCTTCCCGGTTTCGACGCACAATTACGAGCTGCGCTACTGGCTGGCTTCGGGCGGCATCAACCCGGGCTTCTATTCGCCGGACGACATTTCGGGCCAGATCAAGGCGGATGCGCTGCTCTCGGTGACGCCGCCGCCGCAGATGCCGGCCACGCTCGAGGCCGGAACCATCGTCGGCTACTGCGTCGGCGAGCCGTGGAACCAGGCCGCCGTGTTCAAGGGCATCGGCGTTCCGGTCATCACCGACTACGAGATCTGGAAGAACAATCCGGAAAAAGTCTTCGGCATGACCAAGGAGTTCACCGAAAAATACCCAAACACCACGATTGCCATCACCAAGGCGCTGATCCGTGCCGCGATGTGGCTGGACGCGGACAACAACGCCAACCGGCTGGCGGCGGTGAAGATGCTGGCCAAGCCCGAATATGTCGGCGCCGACGAGGCGGTGATCGCCAATTCCATGACCGGCACCTTCGAATATGAAAAGGGCGACAAGCGCGACGTTCCCGACTTCAACGTCTTCTTCCGCCATTTCGCCAACTATCCCTACTATTCGGATGCCATCTGGTACCTGACGCAGATGCGGCGCTGGGGGCAGATCCCGGTCGGCAAGGACGACCAGTGGTATGCCGACACCGCGAAATCCGTCTACCTGCCCGACATCTATCTCAAGGCCGCGAAAATGCTGGTCGACGAGGGCAAGGCTGGCAAGGCCGACTTCCCCTGGGACAGCGACGGTTACAAGGCGCCTACGGCCGAGTTCATCGACGGCATCGCTTACGACGGCAAGAAGCCCAACGCCTATATCGATAGCCTTTCGATCGGACTGAAGGCCAAGCAGGTCATCCAGGGCACGGAGATCGCCGGCTGATGACGTTTGCAACCGGAACAAACGCCGCGTTGGACGTGGCCCGCGCCAAACGCAAGGAGCGTCTGCTCACGCGCATCAACGGCGCGGCGCGATGGCTGGAAGTGCTCGGCCTCGCCTGGTTGGCGCCGATATTCAGGATCGCCGCCGGCGACAATGTCGCCGAGCAGCTTGGCGAATTGAAGCGCCTGCTTGTCATCCCGCTGCTTGGCATTGCGGTTTTCCTGGCTGCCTGGGGCGTGCTCGCTCCGCGCGTGCAGACCTCGCTCGGCGCCATACCGGGCCCGGTCGAGGTCTGGCAGCAGGCCGGCGTGCTATGGGCCGACCACTGGGCCGAGCGCGAAAAGGAAGCCGCCTTCTACCAGCGGCTCGAGGCGCGCAACGCGCAGCTGGTGAGCGAGGGCAAGGCCGACCAGGTCAAGCAGCGCGCCTACACCGGCAAGCCGACCTATTTCGACCAGATCCTCACCTCGCTCGAGACCGTCGGCCTCGGCTTCCTGATCGCCACGATCGTCGCCGTGCCGCTCGGCATCGCCTCCGGGCTCTCCAAGACGTTCAACGGCGCCGTCAATCCGCTGGTGCAGATCTTCAAGCCCGTGTCGCCACTGGCATGGCTGCCGATCGTGACGATGGTCGTTTCGGCGCTCTATGTCGATCCAAGCGACGCGCTGCCGAAATCGCTGGTCATTTCCGCCGTCACCGTGACGCTGTGCTCGCTCTGGCCGACCTTGATCAACACCGCGCTCGGCGTCGCCTCGATCGACAAGGATCTCGTCAACGTCGGCAAGGTGCTGCAGCTCTCGACCCTCACGACGATCCGCAAGCTCGTCCTGCCTTCGGCGCTGCCGCTGATCTTCACAGGGCTGCGGCTGTCGCTCGGCGTCGGCTGGATGGTGCTCATCGCCGCCGAAATGCTGGCCCAGAATCCGGGGCTCGGCAAATTCGTCTGGGACGAATTCCAGAATGGCTCGTCGACGTCGCTCGCCCGCATCATGGTCGCGGTTCTGACCATCGGCATCATCGGTTTCGTGCTCGACCGCATCATGTTCGCGCTGCAGTCGGCGCTGACCTTCTCGGCCAACAGGTAGGGCGCACGCGATGGCTATTCTTGAAGTGACCGGCCTGTCGAAGGCCTATGGCGAGGGAGCCAGGCGCACCGAAGTCCTGTCCGACATCAACCTCAAGGTCGAGGAGGGCGAGTTCATCGCCATCGTCGGCTTTTCCGGCTCCGGCAAGACGACGCTGATTTCGGCGATCGCCGGCCTGATCAGCCCCGATAGCGGCGGCGTGCTGGTGCGCGGCAAGCAGATCGATGGTCCCGGTGCCGATCGCGGCGTGGTCTTCCAGTCCTATTCGCTGATGCCGTGGCTTTCGGTCTACGGCAATGTCGCGTTGGCGGTCGATGCCGTCCTGAAGGGCACGCCGAAGGCCGAACGGCAGGCGATCACGCGGGACTATATCGAGCTGGTCGGCCTTTCGCACGCCATCGACCGCAAGCCGGCCGAGCTTTCCGGCGGCATGCGCCAGCGCGTCTCGGTCGCCCGGGCGCTGGCGACGCGGCCGGACATTCTTCTTCTCGACGAGCCGCTGTCGGCGCTCGATGCGCTCACCCGTTCGAAGCTGCAGGACGAGCTGGCCGACATCTGCGGCAAGGAGAAGAAGACCATCATCCTGATCACCAACGACGTCGACGAGGCGATCCTGCTCGCCGACCGCATCATCCCCCTGAAACCGGGGCCGAATGCGACGCTCGGGCCGTCGTTTCGCGTCGACATCGAGCGGCCGCGCAACCGCGCCGCGATGAACCATGACGAGGAATTCATCCGCCTGCGCGCCGCGGTGACCCAGTATCTGATCGATGCCGGCGCCGAAGGCGGCGACCTCGAAAGTGGCATCCAACTGCCGAAAATCGTGCCGATCACTCAGAAGAGCACGCCGCCGAAAGCCTATCGCGAGGCGTCGGCCTCGCCGGTCGAGGAGCGCTATGTCGAGTTCTTCGAGGTGCGCAAGGTCTATCCGACACCAAAGGGTCCGGTCACCGTCGTCGACGGTTTCGACCTCAAGATGAAGAAGGGCGAATTCATCACGCTCATCGGCCATTCCGGCTGCGGCAAGTCGACGGTGCTGTCGATGGCGGCCGGCCTCAACGGCATTTCCAGCGGCGGCATCGTCCTTGACGGCAAGGAGGTGACCGGCGCCGGACCCGAGCGCGCCGTCGTCTTCCAGGCGCCGTCGCTGATGCCGTGGCTGACAGCGCGCGAGAATGTCGCGCTGGGTGTCGACCGCGTCTATCCCGATGCGACGCCGGCCGAGCGCAAGGACGTCATCGAATATTACCTGCACCGGGTCGGGCTCGGCGACTCCATGCACCGGCTGGCCGCCGAACTCTCCAACGGCATGAAGCAACGTGTCGGCATCGCCCGTGCCTTCTCGCTGTCGCCCAAGCTGCTTTTGCTCGACGAGCCGTTCGGCATGCTGGATTCGCTGACGCGCTGGGAACTCCAGGACGTCCTCATGGATGTCTGGAAGCGCACCCAGGTCACCGCAATCTGCGTCACCCACGACGTCGACGAGGCGATCCTCTTGGCCGACCGCGTGGTGATGATGTCGAACGGTCCCAACGCCCGCATCGGCAACATCATGGAGGTGGATTTGCCGCGGCCGCGTTCGCGCAAGGCGCTGCTCGCCCACCCGGACTACTACGCTTACCGCGAAGAATTGCTCGACTTCCTCGAAGCGTATGAAGGCGGCGCCGATCCCGATCCGGCGCTGCTGCAACAGATCAAACAGAAACGCGCGCACCGCACGCGCCGTGGCGACGGCGCGCTTTCAGTCGCGGCGGCGGAATAGGAGGCCCAAGGATGACCCCCAGGGACATTGAACTTCCAGCGATGGCAAAAGAAAAACTCGTCATCATCGGCAACGGCATGGCGCCCGGGCGCATGCTGGAGCACCTCCTGGAGCAGGCACCGGACCGTTACGCGGTCACCATCTTCAACGCCGAGCCGCGCGTGAACTACGACCGCATCATGCTGTCCCCGGTTCTATCGGGCGAAAAGGCCTATGAAGAGATCATCATCCATGGCGATGGCTGGTACATCAAGCACGGCATCACCCTCTACAAGGGCCACAAGATCGTAGCCATCGACCGGCAGGCGAAGACCGTCACCTCGGACCACGGCGTGACCGAACCCTACGACAAGCTGGTCATCGCCACCGGTTCGGTGCCGTTCATCATCCCGGTGCCGGGCCACAATTTGCCGGGCGTGCTGACCTATCGCGATCTGGATGACGTCCGCGCGATGATGCTTGCCGCGCAGTCGCGCGCCAAGGCCGTGGTCATCGGAGGCGGCCTGCT
The DNA here is from genome assembly GCF_020164795.1 of Mesorhizobium sp. ES1-3. Lineage (NCBI taxonomy): Bacteria > Pseudomonadati > Pseudomonadota > Alphaproteobacteria > Hyphomicrobiales > Phyllobacteriaceae > Mesorhizobium > Mesorhizobium sp. ES1-3. The sequence continues at coordinate 132,956 of NZ_JAIUGW010000007.1, read as the reverse complement.
CGGGCTCGAGGCCGCGGCCGGACTGAATTCACAAGGCATGGATGTCACCGTGCTGCATGTCATGCCGACTCTGATGGAACGCCAGCTCGATCCGGCCGCCGGCTACCTCCTGCAGCGCGCGGTGGAGGAGCGCGGCATCAAGGTCATCACCAAGGCCAACACCCAGGCCATCACGGGCAATGGCAAGGTCGAGCAGGTGGAACTGGCCGACGGCACCATCATTCCGGCGACGCTGGTGGTGATGGCGGTCGGCATCAGGCCGAACGCGGCACTTGCCAAGGATGCAGGCATCGCCGTGAACAGAGGCATCGTCGTCGATGCCGGCATGCGCAGCAACGACCCCGACATCTTCGCGCTCGGCGAGTGCGCCGAGGTGGGCGGCATGGTCTACGGGCTGGTGGCGCCGCTCTACGAGATGGCGCGTGTTGCCGCCCATCAGCTTGCCGGCGACGAAACCGCCGCCTTCGTCCACATGGACACGCCGACCAAGCTCAAGGTCACCGGCATCGATCTCTTCTCGCTCGGCGACTTCGCCGACGGCGACGACCGCCAGGAGATCGTGCTGCGCGATGCTTCCGCCGGCGTCTACAAGCGGCTGGTGCTGAAGGACGATCGCATCATCGGCACCGTGCTCTACGGCGAAACGGCCGATGGCGCCTGGTTCAACGACCTGAAGAAGAAACAGACCGACATATCGCAAATGCGCGATACGTTGATGTTCGGCCAGTCCTACCAGGGAGGTGCCCCGCTGGACCCTATGGCGGCCGTTGCAGCCTTGCCGGATGATGCGGAAATCTGCGGCTGCAACGGCGTTTGCAAGGGAAAGATCACCGGCGCGATCACGGGCAAGGGCCTGACTTCGCTTGACGACGTGCGCGCCCACACCAAGGCGTCGGCCTCCTGCGGCTCCTGCACCGGGCTGGTCGAAAAGCTGATGGTGCTGACCCTCGGCGACACCTACAACCCCGCCGCGGTGCAGCCCATGTGTTCCTGCACCACCTTCGGCCATGACGAAGTACGCCGGCTGATCAAGGCCAAGCACCTGAAGACCATTCCGGCGGTCATGCAGGAGCTGGAGTGGAAAACCTCCTGCGGCTGCGCCAAATGCCGGCCGGCACTCAACTACTACCTCGTCTGCGACTGGCCGGACGAGTATGCCGACGACTACCAGTCGCGCTTCATCAACGAGCGCGTCCACGCCAACATCCAGAAGGATGGCACCTATTCGGTGGTGCCGCGCATGTGGGGCGGCGTGACCAATGCGGCCGAACTGCGCGCCATCGCCGACGTCGTCGACAAGTTCGAGATTCCGATGGTCAAGGTTACCGGCGGCCAGCGCATCGACATGCTGGGCATCCGCAAGGAGGACCTGCCGGCGGTGTGGGCCGATCTTGGCCAGGCCGGCTTCGTCTCGGGCCATGCCTATGCCAAGGGCCTGCGCACGGTGAAGACCTGCGTCGGCTCCGACTGGTGCCGCTTCGGCACACAGGATTCGACCGGGCTCGGCATTCGCATCGAGAAATTCATGTGGGGCTCGTGGACGCCCGCCAAGGTCAAGATGGCAGTGTCGGGTTGTCCGCGCAACTGCGCCGAGGCGACATGCAAGGATGTCGGCGTCATCTGCGTCGACAGTGGCTACGAGATTCACTTCGCCGGTGCCGCCGGCCTCGACATCAAGGGCACGGAAGTGCTGGGGCTGGTCAAAACCGAAGGCGAAGCGCTGGAGCATATCGTAGCGCTGACGCAGATGTACCGCGAGCAGGGCCGCTATCTCGAGCGCATCTACAAATGGGCCAAGCGCATCGGCATCGCCGAGATCAAGCGCCAGATCATGGACGATGGCGAGAAGCGTCAAGCCTATTACGAGCGCTTCGTCTTTTCGCAGAAATTCGCGCAGGTCGATCCCTGGTCGGAGCGCGTCTCCGGCAAGGATAAGCACGAGTTCAGGCCGATGGCGTCGGTCGGGTTTGCGCAGGCGGCGGAGTGATGATGATGAACTGGGTATCGATCGGCAAGATCTCCGACATCCCCCGCCGCGGCGCGCGTTGCGTCGCGACACCGCAGGGCAAGATCGCCGTTTTCCGCACAGCGGACGATCAGGTCTTCGCCATTGACGACCATTGCCCGCACAGAGGCGGACCGCTCAGCCAGGGCATCGTCCATGGCGCAGCGGTGACCTGTCCCTTGCACAATTGGGTGATCTCGTTGGAGACGGGCAAGGCGCTTGGCGCCGACGAGGGCGCGGTACGCACCATTCCGGTCAGGATCGAGGATGACCGGATTTCCATAGGCCAATCGTGGGTGGTGGCGGTCGCGGCGGAGTAGCATGAGAACCTCACGTTCCGGACGGACGCCGTCCCTGTTCCTTTCAAGCAAGGAGACCTGACCATGGCATATGTCGCACCTGCGGAATTCGTGACCAAGATGATCGACGCCGGCGAAGCGAAGATATTCATGTCGACGAGGGACACTCTGATCCGCGCCTATATGGCCGGCGCCATCCTCGCGCTCGCCGCCGTCTTCGCCGTCACCATCAACGTCCAGACCGGGCAGCCACTCGCCGGCGCCATCCTGTTCCCGGTTGGCTTTTGCCTGCTGTATCTGATGGGGTTCGACCTGCTGACCGGCGTCTTCACGCTCGTTCCCCTGGCGTTGATCGACAAGCGTCCAGGCGTGACGTCAGGCGGCGTGCTGCGCAACTGGGGCCTGGTCTTCATCGGCAATTTCGCCGGCGCGCTGACGGTCGCCCTGATGATGGCGATCGTCTTTACCTTCTGCTTCACCGTGGAGCCGAACGTCGTCGGCCAGAAGATCGGCGAAATCGGCGAAGGTCGCACCCTTGGCTATGCCGCCCATGGCGCCGCGGGTATGCTCACCCTCTTCATCCGCGGCATCCTGTGCAACTGGATGGTTTCGACCGGCGTTGTGGCGGCGATGATGTCGACCTCCGTGTCGGGCAAGGTGATCGGCATGTGGATGCCGATCATGGTCTTCTTCTACATGGGTTTCGAGCATTCCGTCGTGAACATGTTCCTGTTTCCCTCGGGTCTCATGCTCCACGCGAAATTCTCGATCATGGACTATTTCGTATGGAACGAGATTCCGACCGTGCTCGGAAATCTCGTGGGCGGGATAACCTTTGTCGGCCTGACGCTTTATTCCACCCATGCCCGCACCGGCCCGAAGCGTGTCGCTCCCGCGGCTCGCCTCGCGGCCGGCGCGCGCGCTGCCGCGGAATAGTCCATGGCGAAGCTGATCTGGGCCGCCGCCCTCCGTTCAGAACGGCGGGGAGCCATGGCGACATGGCGCCGCTGCCCATGCGTTCCGAGCATGGTTGTCTCCTCACCTGATTGGGTCCGTCGATGAAGGCCATGGCGCCCTTTCAGGTAAAGACCGCCTGCCCCTATTGCGGGGTGGGCTGCGGCGTGCTGGCGAAGGTCGCCGCGGACGGGCAGGTGTCCGTCCGTGGCGACCCCGATCATCCGGCGAATTTCGGAAGGCTCTGCTCCAAGGGCTCCGCACTCGCCGAGACCATCGGCCTCGACGGCCGATTGCTCGATCCGCAAATCCACGGCCGCGGTTCCTCTTGGGACGAGGCGCTCGACCTCGTCGCCTCGACCTTCTCGCAAACCATTGCCGAGCATGGTCCCGACGCGGTCGCGTTCTACGTCTCCGGCCAGTTGCTGACCGAGGATTACTACCTCGCCAACAAGCTGATGAAGGGTTTTGTCGGCTCAGCCAACATCGACACCAATTCGCGTCTGTGCATGGCGTCCTCGGTCGCCGGCCACCGCCGCGCCTTCGGCTCGGACACCGTGCCGGGAAGCTACGAGGATCTGGAACTGGCTGATCTGATCGTGCTGGTCGGCTCCAACCTCGCCTGGTGCCATCCGGTGCTTTATCAGCGCATCGCGGCCGCCCGCGAAAAGCGGCCCGAGATGAAGGTGGTGCTGGTCGATCCGCGCCGCACCATGACATCTGATATCGCCGACATGCATCTGGCGATCGCGCCGGATGGCGACGTCGCCCTGTTCACCGGCTTGCTCGCCTGGCTCGGCCAGCACAATGCGCTCGACCGTGCCTATATCACGGCGCATACGACCGGCTTTGGGCAAGCACTGTTCGCCGCCTCGGCGCTCGACCTTGCCGGCATCGCTGCCGCCACGGGGCTCAGCGAAGACGAGCTCGGCCGTTTCTACAGCCTGTTTGCCAGGACGCAAAAGACCGTCACCGTCTACAGCCAGGGCGTCAATCAGTCGTCCCAGGGCACCGATAAGGTCAACGCCATCATCAACTGCCATCTCGCCACCGGCCGTATCGGCAAACCGGGCGCCGGGCCGTTCTCTGTCACCGGCCAGCCCAACGCCATGGGCGGCCGCGAGGTCGGCGGCATGGCCAACATGCTCGCCGCCCATATGGAGATCGAAAACTCCGAGCATCGCGAGCGCGTGCAGCGCTTCTGGAAGGCGCCGGCGATTGCAGGGAAGCCCGGCCTCAAGGCGGTCGAGATGTTCAAGGCGGTTGCCGACGGACGCATCAAGGCGCTGTGGATCATGGCCACCAACCCGGTCGATTCGATGCCGGATGCAGGCGCCGTCGAAGCGGCTATCAAGGCCTGCCCCTTCGTCGTGGTCTCGGACGTGCTGGCCGAGACCGATACGGTCCGCCACGCCCATGTCCGGCTGCCGGCGACGGCCTGGGGCGAGAAGGACGGCAGCGTCACCAATTCCGAGCGCCGCATCTCGCGCCAGCGCGCGTTCTTGCCGGCCCCCGGCGAGGCGCGGCCCGACTGGTGGATCATTGCCGAGGTGGCGCGGCGCATGGGCTTTGAGGAGGCGTTCGCGCATGAGACGCCGGCGGAGATCTTCGCCGAGCACGCGGCGCTGTCAGGGTTCGAGAACGATGGCGAGCGCGATTTCGACATCGGCGCTTATGGCGAGGTCGATGCTGGGGCCTACGACGCGCTGGCGCCCTTCCAATGGCCGGCGCCGAGCCCAGGCACCCCCCTCTGGCCTGCCGGCCATCTCCCCCGCAAGGGGGGAGATCGGATGTTGTCGCGGCCTTCGCCAATCTTCAACGTTGCTAGGCAGGCGCCGGCAGCAACGCTGCCAATCTCCCCCCTTGCGGGGGAGATGGCCGGCAGGCCAGAGGGGGGTGTTCAAGCTCGACATCCGCCAAAAGTGGGCGGCACCACCAGGCATCGATCCACCCGCTTCTTCGCCAACGGCAACTTCTACACACCCGACCGCAAGGCGCGCTTCGTCGCCCTCCGCCCAACCGTCGAAACCCGCATCACCCCCGACTTCCCGCTCATCCTCAACACCGGCCGCATCCGCGACCACTGGCACACCATGACGCGCACCGGCAAAAGCCCGCGCCTGTCCCAGCATATCGCCGAGCCCTTCGTCGAAATTCATCCGGTGGATGCGCAACGCCACGGCATCGGCGATGCCGATATCGCACGCATCTCGACTCCGCGCGGCGAGGTGCTGGTCCGCGCGCTGGTGACCACGCGCCAACGCCCGGGCAGCCTGTTCGCGCCGATGCATTGGACCGACCAATTCGCCGCCAGGGGCCGGCTCGACACGCTCACGGCATCGCTTGCCGATCCGGTGTCAGGCCAGCCGGCGTTGAAGCATGTCGCGGCCCGCATCGAGAAATTCACCGCCAGGGCCTTCGGCTTTGCCGTGACGCGCAACAGACCCACGACGATGGCCGCCGATTACTGGGCGGTAGCCAGATGCCGGGGCGGCTGGCGGGTCGAGCTTGCCTTTGCCGATGACGATGTCGACTGGACGGCCTTCGCCGGTTCGCTCTTCGGTACCGCGGACGCCGAGGTTCTGGCCTATCACGACCGCGAGGCCGGCCAGCACCGCATTGCCGCCTTCGAAGGCGAGCATCTGGCGGGTGCCTTGTTCATCGCACCCGGTCCGGTCGCGGTCTCACGCGGCTGGGCGGCCGAGCGGCTCGGCGAGATCCACGCCAGCCAGCACCAGCGCTTCAGGATCGTTGCCGGTCGCGCCGGTGCCGAACGACCCGATGCCGGCGCGACCGTCTGTTCCTGTTTCAACGTCGGGGTCAACCAGATCACGGCTGCCGTGTCGGCTGGCTGCACCACCGTGGACGCCATCGGCGCCACGCTGAAGGCAGGGACCAATTGCGGCTCCTGCCGGTCCGAGATTCGCGCGATCATCCTGGCCAACCGGGTTCAGGCCGCCGAGTGAAGGCGACATGACCCGCTGGGCCGGTTTCAACTCCGGCCGGAATGTGGGATCGAACCTGTCCAACAGTTAATCCAACTTCGCGGGGTTCGGCCGTATCGGTTGATGGGGGTGAAAGATGCCGCCATGACCAGCGATTGGACACGCCCCTGCAGACGACCGTCGCACAACGCTGGGGCTGGATTCCGCTGTTCGGCTAACGATTATTGGGAAGGAGTTCTCCAGCTATAGCAATCAGTTAGCGGAATGCGCCATATAACCATCGCCGTCGATCTGTGCCTCGGCTGGCCCTGTTCTTCGCAGTCGGTACGACTGGACATGTGCGCTGAAGACTGGAAAATGGGGACGCAACCTCGCCATCCGAGCTCATTCAAGGCATTGGGAGATCAACGCTGAATCTGGAAGACATAGCCGACCATCCGGCCTTGCACCGCTACGTTCAGGAACAGTCGCAGTCCCTGATCCGTATCTACGAGGAAAGCCCGCGGCTGGCTTCCATCTTTGCCACGCAGCAGCGCTGGCTTTTGGGCCATATCGGCCTTGCCATGCACTTCAGGCGCGACCCGAACGACCGCCGCAAGGAGCTGACCGTATCGCGTTTCATCGAGGTCGTGCACAAGAACGCGGTGGCCAGCCGCAACACGGCCGACGCCTTCATCAAGGAGATGCTGCACTACAACATCGCCGAGTATGTGGCGGGCGGGGACGGCCGCACGCATCCCCTGCAGCCGACGACGGCCACCATAGAGCGATTCACCGGCTGGGTGACAGCCCATCTGCGCACGCTCGACCACATCGACGGCGGCGACCGGCTGGCCAGATTCCTGGAGCGGCCCGAGATGCTTGCCACGCTGCAGCCCCTGGTGGCTGACGGCCTGCTTGCGTCCAAGCCGGTGCGCGAACCCAACCAGACCTTTTCCCTGTTCATCTGGCTCAACAATGGCGGCATCGTCATGGACTGGCTGATGTCGGGCATCGACCCCGACCACGCCGGCCTGGAGCGGATTCCGACCAGCGTGGTTTCGATCGGCGACTTCGCCAAATGGCTCAAGCTGTCGCGGACCCATCTCGGCCGCAAACTGCGCATGGCGGAGGAACTCGGCAGCGTTGGCTGGCTCGGCCAGCGCGGCCATTCGGTGATGTGGGTGTCGCACGGATTCTACGAGGAATACATGACCGTCCAGGCCGCCAAGCTGGCCGTCGTCGACGGCGCCTTCAAGGCCTGTTTTCCGCCATCGCAAGCCGAGGGCTGAGCAGCGCCGCGCACGAGAGCAATTCCAGGAAAAGTGTGAAACGTTTTCCGTCCGGAATTTTGCCAGAACAGGTCGATTGACCGGTTCTGCGTTTGCGTGGCCGCGCGACGCCGAGGACCTCGGCAGCGTTGGCGGCTCGGCCTGTGCCCAGTTACGAAAAGCCGACGCTGGACAGGCGTCAGAAGCTGTCCAGCGTTACTGCCGCGTGCACACCCTCCACCTGTGTCGACTGCTCGGCGAGCTTGATCGACACTGATTGCGGGCGGCGTTCTCAATCGATGTCGAACGAGACGCCCTGGGCAAGCGGCAGCGCCTTGGAATAGTTCACCGTGTTGGTGGCGCGGCGCATATAGGCCTTCCATGCATCGGAGCCGCTCTCGCGGCCGCCGCCGGTTTCCTTTTCACCGCCGAAAGCGCCGCCGATCTCGGCCCCCGACGTGCCGATATTGACGTTGGCGATGCCGCAATCCGAGCCGTCGACACCGAGGAACCGCTCGGATTCCTGAAGGTCGCGAGTGAAGATCGATGACGACAGGCCGGCGCCAACCGCATTGTGCTCATCGAGCACGGCGTCGAAATCGGAATACTTCATCACATAGAGGATCGGCGCGAAGGTCTCTTCCGTCACGGGTGCAACCTGTTTCGGCATTTCGACCAGCGCCGGATGGACATAATAGGCATCCGGATGGCCATTCTCGACCCGCGTCCCGCCGGTTACCTTGCCACCATGGGCGGTCGCTTCGCTCAAGGCCTTCTGCATGGCATCGAACGCGGCCTTGTCGATCAATGGCCCGACCAGCGACGAGGTCTCCAGCGGATTGCCGACGGAGACGCTCTGATAGGCCTTCTTCAGGCGCGGAACCAGGGCGTCGTAGACGCTGTCATGGACGAACAGGCGGCGCAGCGTCGTGCAGCGCTGGCCGGCGGTGCCCATGGCCCCGAAGGCGATGGCGCGCAGCGCCATGTCGAGATCGGCGGTCGGGCACACGATGCAGGCATTGTTGCCACCCAGTTCCAGCACCGCGCGCGCAAAACGCTTGGCCAGGCGCGGACCGACATCCCGGCCCATGCGGGTCGAGCCGGTGGCCGAAACCAGCGGCACCTTCGGATGGTCGACCAGGATCTCGCCGACGGCGCGGTCGCCGATCAGCACCGGCGCCAGGCCTTGCGGTGCGTCCGCGCCGAAGCGCTTGACCGCGCGCTTGAAGATCGCTTCGCAGGCAAGCGCCGTCAGCGGTGTCTTCTCGGAAGGTTTCCATACCACGGCATCGCCGCAGACCAGCGCAAGCGCTGCGTTCCACGACCACACCGCGACCGGGAAGTTGAAGGCCGAGATGACACCGACGACACCGAGCGGATGCCAGGTTTCCATCATGCGATGGCCCGGACGCTCGGTGGCGATGGTCAGACCGTACAATTGCCGGGACAGACCGACGGCGAAATCGCAGATGTCGATCATCTCCTGCACTTCGCCGAGCCCTTCTGAGGGGATCTTGCCGACCTCGATCGACACCAGCCGGCCAAGCTCGGCCTTGTGCGCCCGCAGTTCTTCGCCCAGCAGCCGCACCAGTTCGCCACGCTTGGGACCCGGCACCAGCCGCCATGACTGGAACGCCTGGTGGGCGGCATCGATGGTCTTCGCCGCATCGGCCGGCGAGATCGTCTTCAGCGCCGCGATCTGCTCACCCGTCACCGGGCTGCGCACGATCAGGTCGCCGCCGTCAAGCGCCTCCTTGGCCACGCCCAGTTTCGCCAGAAGCTCGGCCGTTTCCTTCGCTATGGTCATTTTTTGTCCCTTTCAGATCCCGCCGCTCGTATGGCGGGGTCAACGCCTTGCGCTATGCCTTCCCGGCGCCGTCGCGGCTGGAAGGGGCTATCATGGCGTGCCATTACCTGTTTCAGGGGAAAATCGCCACCCCGGCATGGTCCAAGCCCAAGCTGCACGATTGAGCCAGGCGACTCTTGAGCCGACCGGACAGAGCGCGCTCAGTTTGCCTTTTTCGCCGGCGCGCGCACGGCACCGTCCTTGATCAGACGGTCGATATGCATGCGGATATGGGCTGCTTCCGCCGCCGTGTTGGCGAGCGCAATGGCGCGGTCGAAGGCGATGCGCGCCTCCTCGCCCCGGTCGAGTTGCATCAAGAGCCCGCCCTTGAGACCGAAGAAATGGAAATAGCCAGACAGTCTCTGTTCGAGCGGCTCGATCATCGCCAGCGCCGCTTCCGGTCCGCGCACCTTGGCGACCGCGACCGCACGGTTGAGCGTGATGACCGGCGACGGCTGCATCTGTTCGAGCAGGCCGTAGAGCAGGTCGATCTCCACCCAGTCCGTGTCCTCGGCCTTCTCCGCTCGCGCATGGAGCGCTGCGATAGCCGCCTGCACCTGGTAAGGACCGGGCCTGCGGTGGCGCAGGGCCTTGTCGACCAGCGCCAGCCCTTCGTCGATCATCTTGCGACTCCATAGGCTCCGGTCCTGGTCCTCGAGCAAAACGATCTCGCCATCGCCGTCGAAACGAGCCGGTGCGCGCGCATGCTGCAGCAGAAGCAATGCCGTCAGCCCCATGATCTCCGGCTCGGTCTGGAAAAGTCTGAGCAGCAGCCGGGCCAGCCGGATCGCCTCTTCGCAGAGCGGCGCGCGGGCCGGCGCCTCGCCGCTGTTGGTCGAGTATCCCTCGTTGAAGATCAGGTAGACCATGGACGCGACCGCCGCGAGCCGCTCGGAGCGCTCGACCGCGTCCGGCGTCTCGAACGGCACGCCGGCGTCCGCGATGCGCGCCTTGGCACGGGTGATGCGCTGCTCCATGGCGCTCTCGCCAACCAGGAAGGCGCGCGCGATCTGCTTGACGGTGAGGCCGGAGACGACGCGCAGCGCCACTGCGATCTGCTGCGTTGCGGGCAAATCAGGGTGACAGCAGATGAACAGCAGCCGCAGTATGTCGTCGCGGTAATGCGCGCCGTCGAGCCGCTCGGCGATGTCGCTCTCGGCATCTTCCAGATCTGAGATCTGGTCCTCCTCCGGCATCGGCGCCTGCTTGGCGCGCTTGCGCACCGCATCGATGCCGCTGTTGCGGCCGACAAAGATCAGCCAGGCCGCCGGATCGCGCGGCGGTCCGTTTTGCGGCCAGTTCTTGATTGCCCTGAGGCAGGCGTCCTGGAAAGCTTCCTCCGCGGTGTCAAGATCGCGAAAATAGCGCAGCAGCGCGCCCATCGCCTGCGGGCGGGCAGCGCTGATCGCGGAGCTTATCCAGGCGAGTTCAGTCATGCTGGAATCCTGGTCGGAAGGAACACCGATACCGGCCGGATCTCATAGGAACCGCCGCTCGGGTTGACCTCGGAAAGCTCGCGGGCGAATTCGACGGCCTCGTCGAGGTCGGCGCAATCGAGCGTGTAGAAGCCGAGGAACTGTTCCTTGGTTTCGGCGAACGGCCCGTCGATGACCAGCGATTCGCCTTTCACTTTTCGCAGCGTCGTTGCCGCTGTTGTCGGCAAAAGCCGCGCCACGGGCCCAAGCCGGCCGGCGTTGGCATACCTCTCCTGAACGCCGAGGAGGTCGGCCATGACCTTGTCGTCCTGTTCCTTGCTCCAGGAGCAGACGACATCTTCGGAGGCGTAGCAGAGGATGGCGTAAAGCATGATCGGTCCTTTTCTGTATCAAAGGACGAAACAGTATGACCGATCCCGACACGGCGTCGATAAAAAAATCCGGCAGCCGTGGGTTTGGTGTTCGTCCGTCGCCCGAGTTAGCTTTCGTGTGTTTTTAGCCATCTCAGCACGAGCGCTTCCTCCTCATCGAGACCGTTTATGGACCGCTTGCGCTTGTTGGCTTCCGCCATTTCGGCAAGCAGCTGTCCCTGCGACCAGACCTCGAAAACCTGCGGGTGGATATAGCATTTGCGGCAGACCGCACGCGTATTGCCCAGCCGTGCGGCCACCTTGTCGATGACGTCGTTCATGACCCGCTTTTGCCGTGCTTGGCTTTCAGGCAGTTCGGTCTGCGCAAACAGCGACGCGGCGTGGATGGTGCCGCCCCATGTGCGAAAATGCTTCGAACTGAACGCGTCGCCGGCGGCGTCCCGGATGTAGCGGTTGACGTCGTCGGAGCGGACCGGGCGTCTATCGTCTCCCTCGTCGAGATACTGGAACAGTTTCTGGCCCGGCAGGTCCTGCGCGCCCCGAACGATCCCGGCGATGCGGCGGTCGATCAGCTTCAATCTCCATTCCTTGCCGGACTTGCCCTTGAAGGCGAAGCGCAGGCTCGACCCCTTGATGTCGACATGCCGGTCCCGCAATGTCGTCAGGCCGAAGCTCTTGTTGTCGCGTGCATAGGCCGCGTTGCCGACGCGGATCATCGTGTTGTCGAGCAGCCAGACCACTGCGGCGACCACGCGTTCGAGCGGGAGGCCGTGACGGCGCAAATCGCTGTCGATTCTGCGCCGAAGGTCCGGCAGGCTTTCGGCGAAAGCGACGAGGCTCGAATATTTGGCACCGTCGCGCTCCTCGGCCCATTGTGGATGATAGCGATACTGCTTGCGCCCCCGCTGATCCCTCCCGGTCGCCTGGATATGTCCATTCGGATCGGGCGAAATCCAGACATCGGTCCAGGCCGGCGGGATGACGATCGCCGCGATGCGCGCCCTGGCGGCATCGGAGACCGCTTTCCCGCCCGGTCCCTTGTAGGCAAATCCCTTGCCAGCCTTCAGCCGGCGGATACCGGGCTCGGCATCGCTGACATAGGTCAGCGCGGTATCCCTGGCGGGAACCTGTGCTCCATTCTTGGGTATGCTATCCCCATCGGCCAATCGGCTATGCGACGATCCGGTTCTCTGCAGCATGTAAGCTCCACACGAAATACGCGTAGATAAGCTGCGGGCTGACGGCTGGTTCCACACCCCGTCTGGAAAGCAGGCTATCCCGCTCGCGTCGGCAAGGCCTACAATGCGCTTCGCATCTGAGTGACCGGAAAGGACAGCCGGCGACGCGCCGCGAGCTTGAATTTGTAGCGCAGGCAGCGCCAAGCTTCCGAGCGCCGCTTCGGCGCCGCCGAGGCTATTGCGAGAAAGCGCGCCGCCATGTTCAGGTCGCCCCGTGCATAATGGACACGAGCGATCTTGAGCGCGACAAGGCCCTCCCTGGTCTTGAGCGCCGAGAGCGGGATGTCGCAGTCGGCCAGGGTGCGCAGTTGCCGGCGCCACTCCAGGAAGCGCCGCACCGGGTTGATCGCGAAACGATCGTCGGATCGTTCCGGCGAGACCTCATAGATCATGACGGGCTGCTGAATCATTGCCAGCGATGCTTTGCTCATCAGCCGCGCCCAGAACAGCGTGTCCTCGTCATAGGCCAGCCCGACCGGAAACCGCGTCTCCCCGATCAGGTGCCGGGATGCCAGCACACTGCCCACAGCGACCGAACGTATATCGCCCTTCACATAGGCCGAAGCGTTTGCCAGGCACGCAGCCTGATAGCCGTTCGGCACCTTGATCTGCCGGTCCTGGCCACTCACCCGTCGCCGGTAGGCGCCCACGATCATGTCGGCTTTCGGCTGGGTCTCCGCCTGCCGCAGCAACGCGCCCAACCCGCCCCGAAGATGCAGGTCGTCGGCGTCGATCAGATACACCCAAGGATGGCGCGCTTGCGCCAGCGCCACGTTACGGGCACCGCCGGCATCGCGGCAACTGGCTGCCAACACGCGCAACGGGAGCAAAAGTCGAGCGGCCGCCTGCTGCGCATCGGCGACAGTATCATCAGTGGATCCATCGTCCACCAGAAGGACCTCGCCGATGACCTCGGCTTCGCCGCAGAGTGACGCCAACGTCGTCGCGATAGTTGCTGCCGCATTGTGCGCGGGAATAATTACGCTAACCGTTTTCAAATTACACAGCACCCGCCCCGTGCGCTTTAAGAATACACCTATTGTCTCCTTCAACAAAACGAAGACAGAGTAGCTGCCACGTTCAGGTTTGAGAAGACGTTTTGTCTATCCATGCCGGACAAGTTGGCACGCCCCCGTTTCACGCCTTTTCGAGTACCACCGGGATGACGTCGACAGCCTGCTCCCCGACCTGTCCGCCGGTCGTCTTCAGCACACCGACGATGGGCGCCACATCCGAATAGTCGCGCCCGTAACCGACGGTGATATGGTCGTTGGAGGCCCGCATGCCGTTGGTCGGGTCGAACTCCTGCCAGCCGGCATCGCGTCCACACCAGACCTTGACCCAGGCATGCATGGCGTCCGCACCTTCCAGCCGGGGCTTGCCCTTGGGCGGAATGGTGCGCAGGAAGCCGCTGACATAGCCGGCCGGAATGCCGAGACCGCGTAGCCCGGCGATCATGATGTGGGAGAAATCCTGGCAGACGCCCCGCTTCAGCCGGAAGGCATCGCTGGCCCGGGTTCGCACCGTGGTCGCTTCGCCATCATAGGTGAAATCATGGTGGATGCGCTTGCAGAGGCTCATCGCCGTGCCTGCGGTCGAGCCACCGATGCTGTCTTGCGCATAGGCGGTGATCGCCGCATCCATTCCGGCATGACCGCTTGCCACCAAGAAGTGATGCGGCGATGCCGGTGCCAGCGACCGCACGGCGGCCAGTTCCTGCCTGAGCCGGCCAATATCGGGCGACACGTCGAGCCCAGGCTCTGGCCGCGACACCGATACGCGCGCGCTCATCCTTATGTCGAGCGCTTCATGCGCGTCGCGAAACGCGATCGAGGTGACGTTGTTGCGGAAAAAATCGGTGAAGTCGGATCGTTCATTGGGCGCCGGCTCAAAGGAAAGCGAAGCGGCGATGACACGCTGCACGTCGCCAATGGTCGGCGGCAGCACCCGCACCTGATGCCGACCGCCGCCGGCAGCGGCGGCATAGTCGTAATGGAGCAGAAGCCTGATGTCGTACAGCATGGCCATTGTTTTCTAGCCGAAATAGGCTCTGGCGAGGCTGTTGTAGAGGCCGCCGATTTCGCTGGCGAGTTCGTTCAGCGCCTTCGTCGTCATGTCAGCCGGCTCCTTGATGGCGATGGCGGTGTTGAGCTGCAGGATCTCCTTGGCCGCCGCCGACATGTGCCCCTCGCCGCCGGTCGCCGGCAACAGTCCTATCTCGGCTTTCAGCCGTTCCAATTGGAACAGGATGGAGCGTGGATTGAGCGGATCGAGCGCCAGGAGATCGATCACAGTGCGCCGGCCGGCCTGCACCGGATATTGCCGGCGATGGGTCATGACGCTGTCGCCGATCTCCAGCATCATGTCCAGCGCGCCATCCGGCGCCGTGCCACCGGTCAGTCGGGCCAGCGTGCTGGCGATCTGGATGCCGCGCTCCAGCCGCCGGCCGATCTCGAGGAAGCGCCAGCCGGCGAAACGGTACATGTTCTCGTGCAGCAGGCCTGAGAATCCGGCAAGCTTGCGCAGAATCACCGTCATGGCCCGCGTCGCGTCGTCGCCGGGCGCCACGGTGGTGGCGAACCGATGGATCGTCTTCGACAAATCCTTGAGCGCCAGCCAGCCATCCGGCGAGAAACGATCGCGGATCTGGCCGGCGCTGTAGACGGCGCTGTCGAGCATGCCGATCAATCCTGACGGGATCGCCGTTTCGACATCGATGCCGAACGGCTCGAGATAGTCCCTGATATCTGCCAGCAGAGGCATGTCGGGATCGGATGTTTCGGCGAGCCGCACATGATAGGCGCGCAGGATGCGCACGGTGTCTTCCGAGCGTTCGATATAGCGGCCAAGCCAGGTCAGGTTTTCCGCCGCGCGGCTGGGCAGGCTACCCGGCTTGGTGCGATTGAAACTGTCGCCCTCCTGCGGTAGCAGCGTCTCGCGCTCGACCGGTCTGTCGCTGACCACCCAGACATCAGCCGCCTGGCCGCCGCGCTGCATGGCCATCGCCGTCGGGTCGAGCGACATGCCGACTCGGGCGAAACCGCCCGGCATCACAGTCCATCCCTCGAGCGTGCGCGCCAGATAGACGCGCAAGCTCGCCGGCCGCGGTTCCAGCCAGCCGCCGACATAGACGGGTGTCGTCGAAAGCGTCACCGCTTCCTGGCCGACGAAGGCCTCGCCATCGCGTTCGATGCGCGCCACCAGTTCCGCCCGTTCCCCGGCCGATAGCGCCGAGCCGAGCTTTGTCTGTCCGTCATCCTCGAAGGCAAGTCTCGTC
Source organism: Mesorhizobium sp. ES1-3 (assembly GCF_020164795.1). Taxonomy (NCBI): domain Bacteria; kingdom Pseudomonadati; phylum Pseudomonadota; class Alphaproteobacteria; order Hyphomicrobiales; family Phyllobacteriaceae; genus Mesorhizobium; species Mesorhizobium sp. ES1-3. The sequence continues at coordinate 117,335 of NZ_JAIUGW010000007.1, read as the reverse complement.
GACAGCGCCGGGCCGACCACCATCCGGTCGATATTGGCGAGCACATGGGCGCGCTCCGTCTCCTGCCCGCACCACCATGTCGCCACACTGGGCAAAAGCAGCTCCTCGCCCCACAATTCACGCGCGATCTTGGGCAGGAAGGCAAGCAGCGCACGCGTCTCCATCAGGCCGGAGCCAAGCGCATTGACGGTGGATACCGTGCCTTGCCGGATCGCTTCGACCAGGCCCGGCGTGCCGATCTGCGAATCCGCGCGCAGTTCGAGCGGATCGGCGAAGGCGGCGTCGAGCCGCCGCCACAGCACGCTGATCGGCATCAGGCCCGACACGGTGCGCACCATCAGCCTGCCGCCGGAAACGGTCAGGTCCTCGCCTTCGAGCAGCATGATGCCGAGGTAGCGGGCGATATAGGCGTGTTCATAGTAGGTTTCGTTGAGCGGTCCCGGCGTCAAGATGGCGACGCGGCCGTCGCTCTCCTTTGCCATGCCGATCAGCGCATCGCGAAAGCGACGGAAGAAGCCGGCGAGCCGGTGCACATGCATCTCGCCATAAATGTCGGACAAAGCGCGCGTGGTGGCGACACGGTTCTCCAGCGCGAAGCCGGCGCCCGAAGGCGCTTGGGTGCGGTCGCCCAACACCCACCAACGGCCATCCGGGCCTCGGCCGAGTTCGAAGGCGCAGAAATGCAGGAAATGCCCTCCGGCCGGCCTGGTGCCGACCACGGGCCGCAAATATTCAGGACTCGCCGCGATCAGCCCTGCCGGCAGGATGCCTTTTTCGACCAGCCGGTTCTGCCCATGGATATCGGCGACAATTTCCTCGAACAGGTCGGCGCGCTGCACCAGGCCGGCGCTGATCGCCTGCCACTCGCTGTCCTCGATGAGCACAGGGATGTGCGCCAGCGGCCATTCGCGCTCGTTGGCGCCCGCCTTGTCATAGACGCGGTAGTAGACGCCGGCATCGCGCAGATACTGGTCGGCGCGGGCGAAACGCTGGCCGAGCTTTTCGGCACCGAGTTCGTCCAGCGCCTCGACAAAATCCTTCCAGACCGGGCGGGGATTGCCCGACGCGTCGACCATCTCGTCGACGACGCCATCGATCGGCTGGTAGTGCTCCAGCAGGCTATGGGCCTGCGGCTTGCCGCGTACCCTTTTGTGATTCCCCTTTGCCATGTCAGATCACAGTCTTGGTGGACGTCTGAGGTCAAGGGTCATCGGGAAGTCTTCCCCCGGCTGTTCTTCGCGCAACACATAGCCGGACGGGGTATGGCCGCGCGGTTCGAAGCGGGCGAGCCGCCGTGCCTCCGCCTCGTTGCCGTTGACCGGGAAGGTGTCGTAGCTGCGCCCACCGGGATGCGCGACATGGTAGACGCAGCCACCGACCGCCCGGCCGGACCAGCGGTCATAGATGTCGAACACCAGCGGCGTGTTGACCGGAAGGGCCGGATGCAGACCCGAGGCCGGCTGCCAGGCCTTGAAGCGCACACCCGCCACCGCGACCTCCCGGTTGTCGGTTGCCCTCATCGGCACGATGCGGCCGTTGCAGACGATCGCATGGCGCTCCGGATTGAGGCCTTCGGTCTTGACCTGCAGCCGTTCGACCGAGGAATCGACGAAACGCACGGTGCCGCCGATCGCGCCTTGCTCGCCCATCACATGCCATGGTTCCAGTGCCTGCCTGAGCTCCAGCTTGATGCCGGCATGCTGGACTTCGCCGCAGAAGGGAAAGCGGAATTCGAGCTGGGCGTCGAACCATTCGGGCCGGAACTCGAAACCATTGAGCTTGAGGTCGTCGAGCACATCGAGAAAGTCCGCCCAGACATAGTGCGGCAGCATGAAGCGGTCATGCAGCGAGGTGCCCCAGCGCGCGAAGCGTCCGTCGAGCGGGTTCTTCCAGGCGCTTGCGATGATGGCCCGCACCAGCAATTGCTGCGCGAGAGACATGCGCGCATTGGGTGGCATCTCGAATCCACGGAATTCGACAAGGCCAAGCCGGCCGGTTGGACCATCCGGGGAAAACAGCTTGTCGATGCAGATTTCCGAGCGGTGCGTATTGCCGGTGACATCGGTCAACAGATTGCGGAACAGGCGGTCGACCAGCCATGGCAAGGGTGCGGCCCCCTGGTCGGGATGCGGCACCTGCGCCATGGCGATCTCGAGCTCATAGAGCGAATCGTGCCGCGCCTCGTCGAAGCGCGGCGCCTGACTGGTCGGGCCGATGAACAGACCGGAGAACAGATAGGACAGCGAGGGACGCCGCTGCCATTGCAGCACCAGGCTTTTCAACAGATCGGGCCGGCGCAGGAACGGGCTGTCATTAGGTGTGGCGCCGCCGACCACGACATGGTTGCCGCCGCCGGTACCGGTGTGGCGGCCGTCGATCATGAACTTGTCGGCGCCAAGCCGCGTCTGCCGCGCCTCGTCATAGATCGCCGTCGTCGTCGCCACGCAATCCTGCCAATTCGAGGCGGGATGAATGTTGACCTCGATGACGCCGGGGTCGGGCGCGACGCGGATGACGTTGAGGCGCGGATCGTGCGGCGGGCCGTAGCCCTCGATATGCACGGGAAGGCCAATCGCCTTTGCCGCGTTCTCGGCGGCGGCGACGAGTTCGAGATAATCCTCGAGCGCCTCGACCGGCGGCATGAAAACGCACAGCCTGCCGTCACGCGGTTCGACCGAAAGCGCCGTGCGCACCGCGCCGCCGATCTCGGTGATCTCCTGCTCGACCCTCTCCTGCTGGCCGGTCGCCGCCGTGAACGAGGCCGCCTGCTGGCGGCGGGCCATTTCGTCGGCGCCTTCCAGTTCGGCTGGAGCGGCAGTAGGCAAGATCGCTTCCCGCACGGGCAGCGGGCCACGTGGCAGCGATGGATCGACAGGCACGATGTAGGGGAACTGCGCCGGCGGCACATAGGGCAGCGTGCCCAGCGGCAGACGATAGCCGACCGGGGAATCGCCCGGCACCAGGAACAGCCGGCCGCGCCGCGTCTTCCATTTTTCCGAGCGCCAGCGCGGATCGGACGCCTGGCTGTTCCAGCGCTGCACCGGCAGCACATAGCCCGACGGCTTAGTCAGCCCGCGCTCGAACACTCTCGCCATGCGGCTGCGTTCCTCCGGATCTTCCAGCTTGGAGTTAGACGGGTCGACATTCTCGGGCAGCTTGCCTTCCTTGAGCAGCCATTCGGCTGGGTCCTCATAGGCTTCGCTGACCATGGAGGTGTCGATGCCGAGCTCGCCGGCGATCGCCGTCAGCAGCCTTTCGGCCTGTTTCGGCCCGACATCAGCCGAGCTTTTCTCCCGCGCGATCAGCGACGGGTCGCTCCACACCGGCTCGCCGTCGGCACGCCAAAAGAGCGAGAAGGTCCAGCGCGGCAGGCTTTCACCGGGATACCATTTGCCCTGGCCGTAATGCAGAAAGCCGCCGGGCGCGAAACGCTCGCGTAGGCGGCGGATCAGCGCGTCGGCCTTTTCACGCTTGGTCGGGCCGACGGCGGCGGTGTTCCACTCGGCGGATTCGAAATCGTCGATCGATACGAAGGTCGGCTCGCCGCCCATGGTCAACCGCACATCCCCGGCCTCGAGCGCGGCATCGACCTTGTTGCCGAGCGCGTCGAGCGCCTGCCAGCTTTCATCCGAGAACGGCTTGGTGATGCGCGGATGTTCGGCGATGCGGTCGACCCGCATCGCGAAGCCGAACTCGACATTGGCAAAGCTCGCCATGCCCGAAATGGGTGCCGCATTGCGGAAATGCGGCGTGGCGGCCAGCGGAACATGGCTCTCGCCGGTGAGCAGACCGGAGGTCGGGTCGAAACCGATCCAGCCGGCACCGGGAAGATAGACCTCGCACCAGGCATGCAGGTCGGTGAAATCGACCGATGTGCCGGCCGGCCCATCGAGCGCGACAAGGTCGGGCTTGAGCTGGATCAGATAGCCCGAGACGAAGCGCGCGGCGATGCCGAGATTGCGCAGGATCTGCACCAGAAGCCAGCTCGAATCCCGGCAGGAGCCCTTGGCCGCCGCCAGCGTTTCCTCCGGCGAGAAGACGCCTGTCTCCATGCGCACGATATAGGCGATCTCGCGCTGCAGACGCGCATTGAGGTCGACGAGGAAATTGACCGTGTTGGGCGCGCTGCGATCGACGGATTCCAGGAAAGCCGAGAGAAGCGGCCCCGCCGGCTCCGGTGTCCGGTAGATGGCGAGATCATCCCTGATTTCTTCGGGATAATCGAACGGGAACGCCTCGGCCGACGGCTCGACGAAGAAGTCGAACGGATTGTAGACGGTCATATCGGCGACGAGGTCGACCTCGATCTTCAGTTCCGTCACCGGCTCGGGAAAGACGAAACGGGCGAGGAAATTGCCGTAGGGGTCCTGCTGCAGATTGACGAAGTGGTTCGCCGGCTCGACCTTCAGCGAATGGCTCAACACCTTGGTGCGGGAATGCGGTGCGGGCTGAAGCCTGATCACCTGGGGACCCAGAATCACCGGCCGGTCGTATTTGTAGTGGGTCAGGTGGTAGACGGCTGCCAGAATTGCCATGGGGCCCCGTAGATCGGCGTTTAGCTGGCCGAACCCTGACACATCTGGCCGCCATTCTCCAAGCGGATGTTGCGGTGCACCTAAATTAAAGAACCCGTTGCCGGCTTAAAGTCGCTCAAAAGAACGCCTGTATCCCCGTCTGCGCCCTTCCCAGGATCAGCGCGTGCACGTCATGCGTGCCCTCATAGGTGTTGACGGTCTCCAGATTCTGCGCGTGGCGCATGACGTGGTAGCCGATCTGGATGCCGTTGCCGCCATGCATGTCGCGGGCCTGGCGGGCGATGTCGAGCGCTTTGCCGCAATTGTTGCGCTTGACGATCGAAATCATTTCCGGGGCCATCTTGCCCTCATCGAGCAGGCGCCCGACGCGCAACGAAGCCTGCAGCCCCAAAGCGATCTCGGTCTGCATGTCGGCGAGCTTCTTCTGGTAAAGCTGGGTGCCGGCCAGCGGCTTGCCGAACTGCTTGCGGTCGAGGCCATACTGGCGAGCGCGATGCCAGCAATCTTCCGCCGCACCCATCGAGCCCCAGGAGATGCCGTAGCGGGCCCGGTTGAGGCAACCGAACGGTCCACCGAGGCCCTTGGCGTTGGGCAGCAATGCGTCCTCGCCGACTTCGACGCCTTCCATCACCACTTCACCGGTGATCGACGCCCGCAGCGACAGCTTGCCGCCGATCTTCGGCGCCGACAGCCCCTTCATGCCTTTCTCGAGCACGAAACCGCGGATCTCGTCCTTGCCGTTCTCGCCCTTCAACTTCGCCCAGACGACGAATACGTCGGCGACCGGGGCGTTGGAAATCCACATCTTGGAGCCGGTCAGCCTGTAGCCGCTGGCGGTCTTTTCCGCGCGCGTCTTCATGCCGCCGGGGTCGGAGCCGGCATCCGGCTCGGTCAGCCCGAAGCAGCCGATCCATTCGCCACTGGCGAGCTTCGGCAGGTACTTCTTGCGCTGCTCATCCGAGCCATAGGCATAAATCGGATACATCACCAGCGACGACTGCACCGACATCATCGAGCGATAGCCGGAATCGACGCGTTCGACTTCCCGTGCCACCAGCCCGTAGGTGACATAGTTGGCGCCGAGGCCACCGAACTCCTCCGGAATGTTGATGCCGAGCAGGCCGGCCTCGCCCATCTCGCGGAAGATCGCCGTGTCGAAAGTCTCGTTGAGATAGGCCTCCTCGATGCGCGGCGCGAGCTTGTCGGCGGCAAAGGCCGCCGCGCCGTCGCGCACCATGCGCTCGTCTTCCGAAAGCTGGTCCTCGATCAGGAACGGGTCTTCCCAGTCGAATGCATTCTTGTCGGCGGCCATGACTTGATCCTCACAAGGGTGAAGCCCGGCTTATCGGCCCGTGGCCTGAAAAAATCAAACGAAATTGCTTCACGGATCAATGAGCGTTAGGAATGGATCATGAGTGTTCAGCGCCGCCTTTTGCCCAACATCAGCGCCCTCGCTGCCTTCGAGGCGGTGGCCCGGCTTGGGTCCTTCACCGCCGCCGCGCAGGAGCTTGACTTGACCCAGGGCGCTGTCAGCCGGCAGATCAGGCTATTGGAGGATCAGTTCGGCCGCCGATTGTTCGAGCGCGACAGCCGCAACGTCCGCCTGTCGACGGCAGGCGAAATCTACGCCGAAGCGGTACGCTTGGCGCTTGGCCAATTGCGCGACGCAGCGCTCGGATTGATGAGCAATCGACATAGCGGTATCCTGAACCTGGCCATTTTGCCGACCTTCGGCACGCGCTGGCTGATGCCGATGATCCCCAATTTCGTCGAAAGCAATCCCGACATCACCATCAACTTCGTAACCCGCGTCGGCCGCTTCGACTTCGCCAAGGAGAGGCTGGATGCGGCCATCCACTACGGCTTGCCGGACTGGCCGGAAGCCGACTCGACGCTGCTGGTGCGTGAGACGGTGGCGCCGGTGGTGTCGCCCGATTTCCTCGCCGGCCGCGCCATCGCCACGCCGGCCGACATCGGTCGTTTGCCGCTGCTGCACATGACGACCCGCCCCGGTGCATGGACGGAATGGTTCGAGCATCAGGAGCTGAACGCGCCGACCGGGCCGGGAATGCAGTTCGAACAGTTCGGCACCGCCGCCCAGGCCTGCATGGCGGGGCTCGGCGTGGCGCTCCTGCCGCTGCTCCTCATCGAGGGCGAATTACAGCGCGGCCAGCTTGTGCCAGCGCCAGGCCAGCCGATGCAAAGCCGCAGCGCCTATTACCTCGTCGTTCCCCACGACAAGCGCGGCTATCCGCCGGTTGCCAGCTTTCGAGACTGGCTGCTAGGCCAGCTTGAGAAGGAGCCAGCTGTTCTGGCGTGGTAGCTACTTCCGCTTCAGCGCGTCCGCCAGCGCCGCGCCGAACGCTCCTTGCTGTGCCGGCCGCTCCGACTGGCGCTGCGGCGCCGGCGAGCGTGGCGCCGGCCTGCCGCCGCCATTGTCGCGCGGCCCGCTCCTCGACGCACCGCCGTCGCCGGCATCCTTGCGCATGGAGAGCGCGATGCGCTTGCGCTTGATGTCGACATCGACGACGCGCACCTTCACCACGTCGCCGGCCTTCACCACCTCATGCGCGTCCTTGATGAAACGGTCGGCCAGTTGCGAGACATGCACCAGCCCGTCCTGGTGTACGCCGATATCGACGAACGCGCCAAACGCCGCGACATTGGTGACTGTGCCTTCCAGCAGCATGCCAGGCTTCAGATCCTTGATGTCGTCGATGCCGTCGGCGAAGGTCGCGGTCTTGAAGCCGGGACGCGGGTCGCGGCCGGGCTTTTCCAGCTCCGCCAGGATGTCGCGCACCGTCGGCAGGCCGAAACGCTCGTCGACGAAGACGCGTGGATCGAGCGCCTTGAGCGCGGCGCTGTCGCCCATCAGCGCGCGGACATCGCGGCCGCAGGCGGCGACGATCTTCTTGGCCACGCCATAGGCTTCCGGATGCACCGACGAGGCATCGAGCGGCTCGCTGCCATTGGCAATGCGCAGGAATCCGGCGGACTGTTCGAACGCACGCGGCCCAAGCCGTGCCACCTTCAGCAGATCCTTGCGGCTGGCGAACGGGCCGGTCGCATCGCGATGCGCGACGATGGCTTCGGCGAGCGACGCGCCGAGGCCCGAAACGCGCGCCAGCAAGGGCGCCGAGGCAGTGTTGAGGTCGACGCCGACCGCGTTGACGGCGTCCTCCACCACCGCTTCCAGCGAGCGGCCGAGCCGGTACTGGTCGACATCGTGCTGGTACTGGCCGACACCGATCGACTTCGGCTCGATCTTGACCAGTTCGGCCAGCGGATCCTGCAGCCGCCGCGCGATCGACACCGCGCCGCGCAGCGACACGTCGAGGCCGGGAAACTCGGCCGCCGCCGTCGCCGACGCCGAATAGACCGAGGCACCCGCCTCGCTGACGATCACCTTGAGCGGCTTCGGGCCTGCCCCCGCGGGCATGTCCGACAGCATGTCGGCCACCAGCTTCTCCGTTTCGCGGCTGCCGGTGCCGTTGCCGATCGAGATCAGCTCGACCTTATGCTGGCGGATCAGCGCGGCAAGCTCGGCCTGCGTGCCGCGCACATCGTTCCGCGGCGGAAACGGATAGACCGTCGTCGTTGCCACCAGCTTGCCGGTGCCGTCGACCACCGCGACCTTGACGCCGGTTCGGATGCCTGGATCGAGCCCCATCGTCGGCCGCGAGCCGGCGGGAGCCGCGAGCAGCAAATCCTTCAGGTTGCGGGCGAAGACATGGATCGCCTCTTCCTCGGCCCGCTCGCGCAGGTCGCGCATCAGATCGAGCGTCAGGTGCAGCGACAGTTTTATCCGCCAGGTCCAGCCGGCGACCTCCATCAGCCAGCGATCGCCCGGCAGGCTGCCGCCGATGGCATAGGCATTGGCGATCATCCGCTCGACCGGCTTCACCGGCGAGGTGTCATCCGCGTCGACCTCGATATCGAGCGACAGCACCTCCTCGTTGCGGCCGCGCAGCATGGCCAGCGCGCGGTGGCTTGGCGCACTGGACCAACGCTCGACATGATCGAAATAGTCCGAGAATTTCGCGCCGGCCTCCTGCTTGCCGTCGACCACCCTGGCGCGCAGGAAGGCGCGCTCCTTCATGTAGCTGCGCAGCTTGCCGACCAGATCGGCATTTTCCGCGAATTGCTCCGACAGGATGTCGCGCGCGCCTTCGAGCGCTGCCTTGGTGTCTGCCACCTCTTCGGTGATATAGGCGAGCGCGACTTCTGCCGGCACCAGCGAACGATTGTTGAGAATGGCTTCGGCCAGCGGCCCCAGCCCGCGCTCCCTGGCGATCTCGGCCTTGGTGCGGCGCTTCGGCTTGTACGGCAGGTATATGTCTTCGAGCTCCGCCTTGGTGGCCGCCGCCGCGATCTTGGTTTCAAGCTCTTCGGTCAGCTTGCCCTGCTCACGGATCGAGCCCAGGATGGTGTCGCGGCGGGCGCCGAGCTCGCGCAGATAGACAAGACGCTCGGCAAGGTCGCGCAACTGCGTGTCGTCCAGCCCGCCGGTCACCTCCTTGCGGTAGCGTGCCACGAAGGGCACTGTCGCCCCTTCATCGAGCAGTCCGATCGCCGCGGCCGCCTGTTCGGGCCGCGCCTTGATTTCGGCCGCGATGATGGCTGCGATGCGCTTGATGTCGGATGCCATGTCGTTCCCACTCTCGTCGAAAAGAGCGGCGACCATAAGCGCACACGTTCAGTCCGCCAACCGCGACGTTTTCAACGGCGGCGGAGGTCCACAGGAAAGCGCGGACGATTGGATCGTCCGGGCTGGTCAGACCATACGGCTCAGCACCTCGAAAAACGCGACGATCTCGATATCGAGCGGATCGTCGACCGGCTCCGGCTGCGACGACATCTTGGCGATCACCACTTCGGTCCTGGGATCGACGTAAAGCCACTGGCCATGGATCCCGATGCCGCAATAGGCGCCATTTTTGAAGCCGGTCTGATACCATTTGTTGCGGTAGCGGCCTTTCGGGAACAGCGGCAGCATGGCACCACGCTGCCAAGCTTCCGAGCTGCCGCCGGTGCCGGTGGTGTCGCGTACCCAGGCCTCGGGTACGATGCGGCGGCCATTGGCCGTGCCGCCCTGCCGCATCATGTCACCGATGCGCGCCAGGTCACGCGGCGTCACCGAAATGCCGCCGGCGGTGCGTGCCGTGCCTTCCATGTCGACACCGATGGAGGCCTCGCTGACGGCGCCAAGCGGCAGCCACAGTTTTTCGCGCATCAAGTCGCAGAAGCGCTGCCCTGACGCGCGTTCCAAGAGAAGGCCGAGCAGGTCGGAATTGGGCGAGCGGTAGCGGAAGGTCTGGCCATGCGGCTCGGCAAGCCGCTGCAGGGTCAGGATGAATTCGCGCAGGCTTTCGGTGCCGCCGCCGGGATTCCACAGCGTCGCGCGGCGATAGCGGGCGAAGGCGCTTTCCGGATCGAGATAGGCCTCCTCGAAATCGAGGCTGACGCTCATGTCGAGCACATGCCGCACGCTTGCATCGCCATAGGCCGAGCCCACAGCTTCCGGAATGTAATGCGTCACCGGCGCTTCAGGGTCGAACGCCCCCTCGCCTTCCAGTATGCCGGCGATGATCGCGGTCACCGATTTGCTGATCGAGAAGATGATGTGGCGCGCGCCGAAATCCATATGCGGCGCGAACCAGTCCCCAACGATCTTGCCGCCCTTCATCACCGTCAGCGCGTCGGTGCTGGAGCGCAGGAGGAATTCAGCCACCGTCTCCGGTGCGCTCGCGACCGTGACCTTCTCGCCGAGCAAGCCACTGAGGTCTCGCACAGAGGCTTCGACGACGCCCGGCGCCGCAGCCACGCGGGCGGTCGGCACCAGTTCGCCGAGATTCTGGAATGACCACCGGTTGAACGGGCCCGTGCGCCAGTTGCCGAGCAGCACCTCGTTACGGCGGAATCCGTATCGTGTCTCGAACGCGGTCTTGCCGGTCATGGCGTTTCCTTCCAGTCTTTTTCTTCTTGAGGTTTAGGCGAGCGCCGCGGCGATGGCGTGCACGGCCTTCAGCGTTGCCACGGAATAGGCCATGTTGCTGAAATCCGGGTAGGTCGACAGCTTCACCACCACCATTCCTGTGTTCCAGTCGATGTGGATCAACTGTCCGAATACGCCACGGCACATCAGTGCCCGCGAACTGGAATTCTCGATCCAGAACTGGTTGCGATAGCTGCCATCGGGCAGGCTGGCGGAGAAATCCGGACCATGCTTGCCAGTGCGAGTCGCCTCGATCCAGTCGGCCGGCACGATGCCGCCGCCATTGTCGAGGATCAGCTGGCCGAAGCGGGCGTAGTCGCGCAGCGTCGCGTTGAAGCCGCCATCGGCCAGCGCATAACCGCCGCTGTCGACGGTGAAGCAGGCGCTTTCGTCGGCGCCGAGCTTTTGCCAGAGCTCCTCGGAAACCAGCTGCGCCAGCCGCTTGCCCGTCACCCGTTCCATGATGAAGGCGAGCACGTCCGTCTCGATCGAGCGATATTCAAACTGCGCGCCGTGCGGGCGCACCGTCTCTTTCAAGCCCAGGATCAGCTCGAACATGTGCGAAGGCCAGCGGAAATCCGGATCGCTGCCGGGCGGCACCGGCTTCCAGCCGGTGGCGACATCGACCTGGCCGATGTCCGAATAGCGGTCGGTGTATTCCTCGGAGAACCGTACGCCGGTGGTCATATCAAGCACATGCTGGACGCTGGCGCCGGCCCAACCGGTCGCGCTCAGTTCCGGCAAATAATCGGTGACCGGCCTGGCCGGATCGATCAGGCCGCGCCCGGCCAATATGCCGAACACCGTGCCGGTGACGGACTTCGCCATCGACTGCGACAGATGCAGCCTGCGCTCGTCCATGCCATTGAAATAGCGCTCATAGGCTATCCTGCCGTCCTTGAGCACCAGGAAGCCGTCCGTATAGGTCTCGTCGAGCAAGCCGGCGAGTGTCGAAGGCCTGCCCTCGCTGTCTTCTACCGCCAGCCCGTCGAGATCGACTTCGGCGCGTTCGATGCGGTGGCGGTGACCAGCGCCACGCCAGACTTCGGCGGTCGGCAGAATTTCCCTGATATGCTGGAAAGCCCATCGGTTCCACGGTGGCCGGTCCCAATCGAGCCTGGGCGGCACCATGGCGGACGGCGAGCCCTGCATGATCGGCGGCCGCGGATCGCTGTTGCGATAGGAGTCCATGAAAGGCCATTCCCGGAAAAGAAAAGACCCGGCGGCGGGTGCCGCCGGGTCCCTTGTGTCTGTGACTACTTCTGCAGTTCGGTCCAGATCTTGGTGTAGATGTCCTGGATTTCCGGTGCGCACATTTTCTGGAATTCGCCTTGTGGCTTGGCGGCGGCCGGAATGACCACTTCCGGCGCGTCCTTCATGTCCGCCGGCATATACTTGTCCGAGCCGGTGATGGCGTTGGCGTAACGGTGGAAGGCAGAGAGGCCCGCCGCGTTTTCCGGATCCATGATGAAGTTCTGGAACAGCTTGGCGTTCTCGACGTTCTTGGCTTCCTTGAGAACGACGACGTTATCGCTCCACAGGCCATAGCCTTCCTTCGGATAATTGTAGTGGATGGCCGGATTGGCCAGGCGTTGACGCAGAGCCGAACCGTTCCAGTCGCTGGTTGCCTTGAAGTCGCCGGCGCCCATCTTTTCGATGGTGTTGTACTCCATGGCGATCCAGTTCGGCTTGGCCGCGACAAGCGTATCGCGCACCTTCTTCAGAACCGCCTTGTCGTCGGTGCATTGCTGGCCACCGACATATTTGATCGCCGCGAAGATGACGTCATTCATCTCGGGAACGACGTTGACCTTGCCCTTGAGCTCGTCCGGCGTGTTGAAGATGATGCCCCAGCTGTCGGCCGGCCCCTTGTAGACGTCGGTGTTGACGACCACGCCGACAGTGCCCAATGCCCACGGCACTGAGTATTTGCGGCCTGGATCGAAGTCGGGATTGGCCCATTCGGGCGCGACGTTCTTGAAGTTCTCCATCTTGCCGGGATCGGTCTCGAGCACGAGGCCTTCCTTGATCCAAATCGGCACGTAGGTCTGCGAAGGCACCGCTATGTCGAAGCCGGTGCCGCCCTGGCGGACCTTGGCCAGCGCGGTGTCGTTCGAGTCATAGTCAGTGATAGTCACCTTGATGTTGTATTTGGCCTCGAACTTCTTGATCACGTCGGGGCTGGTATAGTTGCCCCAATTGTAGATGTTCAGTTCGCCATCGGCGCGGGCGATGCCCGTCGAAGCGAGCAGCGCCAACCCCATGGCGCTCGCTGTTGTCTTCCAGTTCATGGTTTCAACTCCCATTTCAGGTTCAGTCTCGTTTCCTGCTGACGAAGAAAAACAACGTGACGATCGCGACCGAAAGCAGCAGGAAGGCGGTCGATATCGCGTTGATCTCGGGTGTGATGCCGCGGCGGATCTGGCCGAGCATGTAGGTGGGCAGCGTGTCTTGGCCGCCCGATTTGACGAATTCGGTGATGACGACGTCATCGAGCGAGATGACGAAGGCCAGCATCAGCCCGGCCAGGATACCGGGCCACAAAAGCGGCAGCGTGATCCGGCGGAAGGTCTTCCACGGCGTCGCGTAGAGGTCGGCCGCGGCGCGTTCCAGCGTCAGGTCCATATTCTCCAGCCGCGCCCGGATCGGCAGATAGGCAAAGGGAATGCAGAACGCCGTATGCGCGGCGACTAGGTAGCCGATGCCGGAGTAGCCGGTGAAGATCTTGATGCGCGAGAAGAAGATCAGCAGCGCCACGCCGGTGACGATCTCGGGCACCATCAGAGGCTGGTTGATCGCCGCGTATTTGAAGGTCAGGCCGGGATAGGACGCCGTGCGCGTGGTGGCGAGCGCGGCCATGGTAGCGAAAATGGTCGACAGCACCGCCGCGATGGAGCCGATCTGGAACGAGCGCAGCGTCGCATCGATGACCTGCGTGTTCTGGTATGCCGACTGGAACCATTTCAGCGAAAAGCCGCCCCATTCCGAGGTCGAGCTTGCCGCATTGAAGGCGTAGATCACCAGCACGAAGATCGGCAGATAGAGCACGATGAAACAGGTTGCCGCGATCGCGGTGAAGCCCGGCTGGTGCTTGATGGAGAAGTTGCTAGCCATGCCGCACCCCCGACTTGCCGGCATTGCGCACATAGGCAAGCAGCGCCACCATGACGATGATCATCACCGTGATCGACAGCGCCGAGCCCAGCGGCCAGTTGCGGCCCTGTCCGAACTGCAACTCGATCAGGTTGGACAGCATCATGTTCTTGCCGCCGCCAAGCACGCTCGGCGTCACATAGGCGCCCAGTGCCGGAATGAAAACCAGGATCGAGCCGGCAATGACGCCGGGTTTGACCAGCGGAAAGATGATCTTGCGCAGCACCTTGAAGCGTGTCGCATAGAGATCATAGCCCGCCTCGACGAGGCGAAAATCGAGCTTCTCCATGCTGGCATAGATCGGCAGCACCATCAGCGGCAGGTAGACATAGGCCATGCCGATGAGGATCGCAGTGTCGGTGTAGAGGATCTGGACCGGTGCCGAGACGATGCCGAGCTTGAGCAGGATCGTGTTGACGATGCCTTCGTTGCGAATGATCTGCAGCACGGCGAAGGTGCGGATCAACAGGTTCGTCCAAAACGGGATGGTGATCAGGAACAGCCAGAGATCCCTGGTCTTTTCGCTGCGCGTCGCCATGAAATAGGCCGTCGGGAAACCGAGCGCCAAGGTGGCGAGCGTCGTCACCACCGCGAGCTTGATCGAGCGCCAGACGATGGTGACGTGCGCCGCCGCGAGCGACAGCGTGTCGTCGAAAATATCGCGTTCCAGGAAGACCGATGTCCAGGCGTCGGATGAGAACTGCCATTTCACGTCGCCATAGGCGCCGGGGGTGAGGAACGAATAGACCAGCACGATCAGCAGCGGGCCGGTCGCGGCAAACAGAATGACCAGCAGCGCGGGCGCTGACAAAAGCCAGCGGTCACGGACATCGCGCCGTTCCGCTGCCTTGGCGACTTCTTCCGCTGTCGCCATCAGTCCCTCAGCACTTGCGCGGCGTCGTTGCCGATCATGATGCCGACCTTGTCGCCGCGATCGAAACCGCAGCCGGCGCTGCGCGTGTTCTGCTGGCGCACGGTGAAGGCCTCGCCGCTGTCGAGATGGACATGTATATGCGTGTCGGTGCCGAAATAGACGATGTTCTCGACCGTGCCCGACAGGTCGCCCTTGTCCTTCGTCAGCTTGGCATGCTCGGGCCTCACCACCACGGTGGCATTGTCTTTCGGCTGGAAGCCTTCTGCGACGGTCGCCTCGATGATCGCACCGGATTTGAGCGTCGCGCGCGCCTTGCCCTTGCCGGCGCCTGAGATGGCGGCGGTGAGGAAATTGGTTTCGCCGATGAAGTCGGCCACGAAGCGTTCCGCCGGCTTGTCGTAGATGTCCCAGGGCGAGCCGACCTGCAGGATCTTGCCCGACGACATCACCGCGATGCGGTCCGACATCGTCAGCGCTTCTTCCTGATCATGGGTGACGAAGATGAAGGTGATGCCGGTCTCGTTCTGCAGACGCTTCAGCTCGATCTGCATCTCCTTGCGGAGCTTGTAGTCGAGCGCCGAGAGCGGTTCGTCGAGCAACAGCACTTTCGGCTGCGGCGCCAGTGCCCGGGCCAGCGCCACGCGCTGCTGCTGGCCGCCGGAAATCTGACCGGTGCGACGGCCGGCCAGCGCTTCCATCTTGACCAGCTTCAGCATCTCGGCGACGCGCGCCTTGATCTCGGCCTTCGGCTTGCCCAGCATTTCCAGGCCAAAGCCGATATTGTCGGCCACGGTCATGTGCGGGAACAGCGCGTAGGACTGGAAGACGGTGTTGACCGGCCGCTTGAAGGGCGGCAATGGCGCGATGTCCTGGCCGTAGAGCAGGATCTCGCCGGCGGTTGGAAAGTCGAAGCCGGCGATCAGCCGCAGCAAGGTCGTCTTGCCGCAGCCGGAGGGTCCCAGCAGCGTGAAGAACTCGTTCTCGCGGATGGATACCGAGACCTTGTCGAGGGCAGCGACCTGCCCCTCACCCGATCCGAAAATTTTGCTGACGTTTACTACTTCAATCGCATTCCGATCCGGTTTGTCCGGCACGATTACGCCTCACTGTTGACCCCGCTCTTGCTGGCGGAGCTGTTCCCCTGTTGGATGTGACCACACGCCCGGTAGGTTGGCAAGCCCGGCATTGAATCACAGTTCAGTCAGTCTTTTGGCCAGCAAGCATCATGCCATTGTCAGGCCTGATAGGTGACCTTGCCGCCGCAGATCGTCGTCACCGGCCGCAGCTTGTGCAGATCGGCCGGCGCCGTCTTCTCGATATCGGCCGACAGCACCACCAGATCCGCCACATAGCCTGATTTCAGCATGCCCTTGCGGTGCTCGGCGAATTCGGCATAGGCGCCCTCGACCGTGTAGGCGGCGATCGATTCATGCAGCGAGAAGCTCTGGTCGGGATCGCTTTCTGCCCATGGTTTGCGCAGTACTGCCGCCTGGATGCCCAGGATCGGGTCGATCGGCGAAACCGGCCAGTCCGAGGCGAACACGACATGGGCGCCGGCGTTCTTCAAGGTCCGCCAGGCATAGCTCAGCGGCCAGCGGTCCGGGCCGATGCGCGACACGGTCGGCTCCAGCGGAAAATCCATGGCGCCCGGCGGATGCGGGGGCTGCATGGAAGCGATGACGCCGAGTTCGGCAAACCGAGGCACATCCGCCGTGGTGGTGACCTCGATATGCTCGACGCGATGCCGGCTGTCACGCCTGCCATTGGCCTTTTGCGCCGCCTCGTAGCCATCGAGCACGGCACGCACGGCGCCGTCACCGATCGAGTGAACCGCGATCTGCAGCCCGCGCCTGTCGATGGCGACAGCCAGATCGATGAACTGCTGCGGCGTGAACAATGGCTCGCCGACCCAGTCAGGGCGGTCGGCATAAGGCTCGACCATCACCGCCGTCCAGGAATCGAGCACGCCGTCATAGAACACCTTGACCATGCCCGATGACAGCCACTCGCTGTCGTAGCGCTCTGCCATGACAGACGCCTTGTCGAGCATGTCGAGCGTCATGAAATTCTTGTAGTGGAAGGGGATCTGCACCCGACAGGGCAGCCCTTCCTCGGCCTCGATCTCGGCCAAGAGTTCGAGCTGGTAGAGATTGCCGTCCATGTTCTGGATAGAGGTAATGCCGTGGCGCGCGCACCAGGCAAGCCCGCGCCGCATGATGTCGCGGTCGGCGGCGCGTTCGGCGGCCGACGGCATCGGGTCGGGCTCGCCGCCGGTCGCCAGGCCCAGTCGCACGCGGCCTTCGCCGGCAAGGTCGAGAACCGGGCCGAAGGCCTCGCCCTCGCGCAATTCGCCCGCTGCCAGGCCATCGTCGCCCATGACGATCTCGTTGCCCGGCCCAAGCGTGCGCCCGTTGAGGATGCCGGCCAGTTCTAGCGCCTTGGTGTTGGCCCACATCGTATGATGGTCGGGGGCGGCCATGACGAAAGGTCGGTCCGGCAGGATCGCGTCGAGATGGTGGCGCGTCACCCGCTCGTCGTCGAGCACGGTATAGTCGACGCTCTGCCCGACCAGCATCCGCGCGTCGGGGTGCGTTGCTGCATAGCCGCGGATCGCCTTCTGCAGCGCCTCGAACCCGTGCACGCCGGCCAGTTGCAGATGGGCGAGCTCGGCGGCGCCCGAAAATAGATGCATGTGGGCTTCGATGAAGCCGGGCAGGACCGATCCGCCAAGCGCGTCGATGACCTTGGTCCCCGATCCCTTGAACTCTTCGATGGAGGTGCTGCTGCCGATGGCGATGATGGCGCCGTCCTTGACGGCAACGGCCTCGGCGGCGGGATTGTCACCGTCCATGGTCAGCACACGACCGTTGATGACAATCAGATCCGCACTATCACCCGCACCCGTGACCGACATCGCGACTCCGCGCTTTTGACGACTGACTGAGACCGGCAAAGCTCGCGTCCAACGACCCGCCAGACCACGGAGCGGGACCGTCGGATAACGAATGATGCCGGCGCGCTGTCTTCGAAATTCCCCTTGTTATCCCAAGAGACAGCGTGGATAAAGAATGCGACTGATTATTCGCGTTTGTCAACATGCCGGATTTAGAATGTATTGTGGACAGCACGCTCCGCCTGTGTTGGGACCAGGCGGGGGTACGAGGGCATCAAGCAGTGAAGCGCAGTCTCGACCGCAAAACCAGGATAGCGCTCGAACCGCGCAAGCAGCCTCGGCAACAGCGATCCAGCAAGGTGGTCGACAGGATTCTCGACGCCGCGCTGATCCTGACGCGGGAGCAAGGAACCAAGACGCCGACGACGCTCGCCATCGCGCAGCGCGCGGGCCTGTCGGTCGGTTCGGTCTACCAGTACTTTCCCAACAAGGAAGCCATTCTTCTGGACCTAGCACGGCGCTGGCTGTCGTCCTTTCCCGAGGTGATCGCTAGGCGCATCAAGGTTGCCCCGCCCACCAACCGCGAAGAGTTTCGGCGCGAAGTGCGCAAGCTCTTCATCGACACGTCGAAGCTCTATCTCGAAAACGCCACCCTGATGCCGGTGATCGAGGCCATCTCAGGCAATGCCGACCTGCGGCCGATCCAGAACGAATATGACGACCAGATCATCGCCCTCTATGCGGCATGGCTGCAGCATGTAAACCCGGCGCTCGAAGGCAAGATCGCCAGCCGGCTCGGCGTGGTGATGATGGAGGTCGGGCATGCCTGCCGGCTCGTGGGGCTGAAGAAGGACCGCAGGACATTCGACCTCATCGAGGACGATGTCGAAACCATGTGGCTCGCGCTGCTGAGCCCCTATCTCAATCTTGGTTGATTTCGCGCTTCGAGAGGAACTTTATGAAGACTGTCTATTCGCCGCTTCACGCCGGCCACGCCGGCCAGATGGAACTGGTTACCTCTGCCATCGTGCCCGGCTTTGAAAAGCCCTCGCGCGCGGAGTTCATCAAGGCGCGGGTCGAAACGGAGAAGCTCGGTCCGATCATCGCGCCGGTCGAGCACGACCTTGCCGCCGCCAAGCGCGTCCACAGAGCCGACTACATCGACTTCCTGCCGACGGTCTGGCCGCAATGGGTGGAATCCGGCTTCACGGGCTCGGCCATGCCCTTCACCTGGCCGACGCGCGGCCTGCGCGGCGACGTGCCGCCCAAGCGCATCGACGCCCTGCTCGGCTACTATTCCTTCGACGGCGGCGCCACTTTCGTCGAGGGCACCTGGGCCGCGATCAAATCGTCCTATGACGTCGCGCTGACCGCGGCCGGCCTGGTCAAGGACGGCGAGAGATCGGCCTTCGCGCTCTGCCGTCCGCCCGGCCACCATGCCGGCGCCGGCTTCATGGGCGGCTATTGCTACATCAACAACGCAGCGGTCGCCGCGCAATGGTTCCGTGACCAGGGCGCCAAACGCGTCTCGATCCTCGACGTCGATTATCACCACGGCAACGGCACGCAGGAGATCTTCTATGACCGCGCCGACGTGCAGGTTCTCAACCTGCACGGCGATCCGATGGTCGAATACCCCTTCTTCCTCGGCCATGCCGATGAGCGCGGCGCGGGCGCGGGCGAAGGTTTCAACATCAACTATCCCATGCCCTTCGGCACCAGCTGGGAGGCCTGGAATGCGTCACTGGAAGATGCCTGCGCCAGGCTCGCCGCCTACGCGCCCGACATCGTCGTCGTCTCGCTCGGCGTCGACACCTTCGAGAAGGACCCGATCAGCCAGTTCAAGCTGAAAAGCCCCGACTATCCCAAGATCGGCCGGCGCGTCGCCAAACTCGGCCTGCCGACGCTGTTCGTTCAGGAAGGCGGCTATGCCGTCGAGGAGATCGGCATCAATGCCGTCGGCGTGCTGACCGGCTTCGAGGATCGGTAGATTCGTCGTCCAGAGGAACCAACGGTCCGCACGGAAGACAGACAAGGAAGGGTGGCGTCAGCCGCCCTTTTTTGCGTCGACTTGGCATTGCATGCGCCCATCGCAAACGCGATGACCGGCCTGCCCGGCTCGACGTCTCGCCCATGGAAAGGCACGGAGATCGGCCCCTGAGTCGCAGGCCGAGTCCATCGGATTCGATTTTGTCAAATCGCGTTTGATGTCGGATTCATCTGCGGGTAGATTAGACCCGAATCAGCCGGTCCTCGGGGGGCGCGGCAACCACCCAAAGTCTCACGTTCCGGACTTCTCCGGCGCCAGACGCGGATGTCTTCGCGTGCCCTGAATGGATTCCGTCTGGTTGGGCGCGGCCCCGCGCCTCGTGTGTGTCTCGTAAAAGTAACGCGTTTTCGGGTTCGGCGGCTGGCTCCCCAGCAACCGGACATCAGCATCGATTCCGGCCAAAAGCAGCAGATGAGCAGTCCCGCCGCGCCTCTTCAATCCGACACATTGGGCTCGCGCCTGACGTCGCGCGGTGATCTCACCAGCTTCTTCATGGAGCTGACCGCCGAGATCGGCGCTGACAGCTACATGCTGGTCGCCATCGTCCATGACCAGGACCGCAACGATGCGCATATCGTCTCCTCGAACTGGATCTTCGACGCCATCGAGCTGATCGGCAAGCGGCTGATCGCAAGCCTTGCCCAGGGACCGCTCACCGCCGCACCCGGTATCCGTCCGACACCGTTCGTGGCGGCCGAGGCGCCGGATGCCGAGGGGCTGGTCTCGGGTGAAGAGGCCCGGCTCCTCGACGTGCTCGGCCATGCCGAAATCTATTCACTGCGGCTGAATGTCGGCCGTCGGCGCCTGTTCGCCTTGTTCTCGGCGGCGGCGGCCGGCCAGATCGACCAGCCGGCGCTGATGAAGGCGCAACTGAAATGCTGCTACGCGCTCTCGCACATTCCGCAGTTGATCGCCGCCGCGGCCATGCAGGATCCGCTCTCGGACCGTGAGCGCGAATGCCTGTTCTGGGTCTCGGAAGGCAAGACCACCGACGAGGTGGCGGTCATCCTTGGCGTCTCCTCAAACACCGTGAACAGCTACATCACCCACGCCATCCAGAAATTCGCGGCCAGCAACCGCGCGATGGCCATCGCCACGGCGATCAGGAGTGGCATCATTTGAAACACGCCGACATCAAGGATGCCGCGGAAGCCCTTTTCAACGAGCAGCGCAGCCCCTTCGGCGCCTTCTCGCTGGGATCCGAAACACATCACGCCGTCACCATTCCCGATGCGGTGCGCCGCTGCCGCTGGATATCGGTCGACATCAACGCCTCGGCCTTCGGCCTGTTCTTCGTCAGCCCGTCGCCGGAGCGCGACCGGCTGGTCCCGTGCTTTGATTCCGATTATCCCGGCATCGCGGTGGCGACGAAGTTCATTTCAGGCGCCAATGGCGAGGACATCGTTCGCCATAGCCGGATTTCGACCGAGCCGCGCTGGTGGACGGATGATGGCGTGTCGGCCATGGCCGACATGTTCGGCAGTCTCGCCTGGACCGGACAGATGGAGCCGCTGACACCCGGATCGAGCGGCATTGCCTTTCCCGTCCATGCCGATCGCGGTCAATGCGGCCTCGTCGTCTTCCAGGGATCGGAGATCGCGCTGCCGCAGGATGCGCTCTACGAAATCCACGCTCGCTGCTTCTCGCTTTTTGCCGCGGTCGCGCGCATGCGTCCCGGCGATGCCGGCAGAATGCGCTCGATCTCCAAGCGAGAGCTCGAATGCCTGAAGCTGACCGCCAACGGCAACACCAGCGAGGAGATCGCGCGGCTCCTGAAACTGTCGGTGCACACCGCCAACCAGTACCTCACCCAGTCGACCCAGAAGCTCAATGCCGTCAACCGCAATCAGGCAGTCGCCAAGGCGCTGCGGCTGGGGCTTATCGAATAGTAGATGTCGGCTGACGGGAGCGTTTTAAAACGCCAACGGTTCGACTTTGCGGATGCGGGCCTGTTCGATCACCGCCTCCAGCAGCGCCGTATTGTGCTCGGGGTCTTCGCCCGGTTTTTCAAACGACACGTAATTGACCACGACCGTGTTGCCGGCCTCGCTCAGCGTCAGCTGGAAATAGACGGTCACGCCGGGTGGCCTGAGCTCCAGGTCGAGCACGATGCGCGGGCTGCCGCTCCAGTCGACATGCGCCTCGCCGCCATGGCCGAGCCTCAGCGTACCCGGCATGAAGAACAGCTCCACCGCCGAATCGACCAAGTCCGACAGGCAGGCGAAATGCTCCAGCCGGATGAAGGCGATATAGTCGGCGACATCGATCAACCTCAGTTCGCCGACCACCTGCTCGATGGCGCTGGCGACGATGATCTCGCGGGATTTTGCGTGCGGTTGCCGGTTCATGAAATCTGTCTGCGCTCAGCCTTTTTCGAATAGACGATCCGCACCAGTTCGGCGACGGCCTGGTAGAATTGCGACGGGATCACATTATCGACCGAAACTTGCTTGTACATGGAGCGGGCGAGCGCCACGTCCTCGAAGACCGGGATGTTGTGCTCCTTGGCGATCTCGCGGATTTTCAGCGCCACGATATCCTGCCCTTTCGCCACCACGAGCGGCGCCGAATCCTCGTCGCGCACATATTTCAACGCAATCGAGAAGTGGGTCGGGTTGGCGATGACAAGCGTCGCGCGCGGCACCGCCGTCATCATCCGCTTGCGCGCCCGGTCTCGCGCCAGCGAGCGCAGCCGCGACTTGACGATCGGGTCGCCCTCGGCCTGCTTGAACTCGTCCTTGACCTCCTGCTTGCTCATGCGCAGGTCCTGCTTCCAGTGGAAGCGCGACCAGACGATGTCGATCGCCGCGATCAGCCCCATGACGAAGACGATCGCCACCAGTATGTCGACGGCGATGCCGCGAATGACGAGACCGAAAGCGACCGGATTGGTGATCATCCCGGCAAGCAGCTTGCGGTGATCTTCCGACAGCGTGAAGGTGAGCACGGCGATGGCAAAACCGACTTTTGCAAGGGACTTCAGGAATTCGACCCAGCCCTGGGCGCCGAACATCCGGTTCCAGCCCTTGACGATCGAGATGCGAGACATCTGCGGCCTGATCCGCTCGCCGACGAATTGCGGCATGTTCTGCAGCACCGAGGCACCGATGCCGGCAACGGTCAGCAGCACCAGCAGGCTGAGTACGGCGCGGCCCACTTCCAGCATGACAATCTTGTAGAGTTCGATGACATCGGTCTCGGTGTCCATCGGCCAGGCCTCGGGCTTCTCCAGAAACATCGACAGGAACATGCCGAGCTCGACGATGGCGTCCTTGGCATAGAAGACGGTGAACACCAGTATGGCGACAAAGGAGGCCAGGATCGCGGTCTCCCTCGAATGGGGCAACTTGCCCTGTTCGATTGTGTCGCGGATCTTCTTTTCCGTCGCCTCTTCGGTTTTCGAATCCTTGTCGGCGGCGTCGGGCATGCCTTAGGCGGCGTTCTGCGTCGAGGGAAGTTCGAAAGCGCCTTCGCGCGACAGCCGGATGGTGGTCGTCACGATCGTCTTGCGTGCCGCCATGATGTCGGCGGCGGGAACACCCTCCGATCCTTGCCCGAGTTCGGCCTCGATCATGCGCCGGGAGCGGGCGCCGATCGCCGACAGCACCGCTTCGGCCAGTGCCGCCGACGTGCCACGCAGCGCCAGCGTGACAAGCTCGGTCGACAGCCCGTCGAACAAAAGCACCCGCGCCTTCTGGGTGAGCAGCGGCAGGTCGTCGAAAGCGAACAGCCGGGCCCGAACGCCGTCGAGGTCGGGCGTGCCGGCGGCTTCGAGATCCTGCATGACCTCGTCGAGCAGGGGCTTTTCCAGCTCGTTGAGCACGCTGGCGACGCGCGCCTGCCCGGCCGAAGTGTCCTTGGTCGAGGTGTCCGACAGCACGCTGGCGCGCAGCCGGTTCTCGACGATCCTGCTGGCGGCGGCCGGAACATTGGCCATCGTCACCATACGCTTGATGATTTCACCGCGCATCGGCTTCGTCAGCGTCAAGAGCACGCTCGCCGCCGCCTGCGGCGCCAGTTTCGACAGCACCATGGCCGCAGTCTGCGGATGTTCGCCCGCGAGGAAGGCGCCCAGCCGCGAGGGTTCGAGCTTTTCGAGATCGGGCCAGATCGGCGGCGGCCCTTCGGGCGCCGCCTCCGGCTTCTTGTTGCCCATGATGGCGCTCATCTCTTCGGGCGAGAGCGACTCGTTGAGGATCGTGTCCATCCTGTCGGCGGAATCGAGCAGGCCCGCGCCCTCGGTGAATTCGGCCTCGAATTCGGCAACGATGCGCTCGAGATCGCTCTGCGGAATGGTCCTGAGCAGCCGGGCGCCCTCGATCAGCGCCTTCAGCTCTTCCTGCTTGAAGAATTTCAACAGGCGGCTGGCCGACGGCTTGCCCATCGCCACCAGTATGGCGGCCGCCTTCTGTGCGCGTGTCAGGGTCGTCAGCGGCGTCGTCATGCCTCTCGCCTCCGCTGCCATCGGCAAGCCCCGCCAGCCATGTCTAGGCGCCCTTCGTGCCGGCGATGATTTCGGTCAGCCTGATGCCGAAGCGCGAAGGGTCGCTTTCAAGCACGGTGATCTCGCCGCGCGCTATTTTGCGGCCGTTCACCACGACATCGACCGGTTCGCCGATGCGTCGGTTGAGCGCGACCGTCGAACCCTTCTGCAGCGCCATCAGATCGGCAACCGCCATCTCGGTGCTGCCGAGGATGATCTGGACATCGACGGGGATGTTCATGATGACGCTTGAATTGGCCGATGCCGCGGCCCTTGCCGCCATCTCGGGGCGCTGCTCTTCTTCGTGCAGGACCCCGCGCAATTCCTCGATGGCACGATCGAGCCGCTCGTCCGGCTGGTCGAACTCTGGTTCTACCTTGGTCTTGGCCATGCGTCGTCTCCAAAAGCTCAGGCGCGCCCGGCACCAGCCGGCATGAGCCCATCGATGAAATCCTGCCCGGCATCGAAAGGATGCTTGATTCGGACGGTGTAATTCTGTCCCAGTTTGCCGAACTCGCATACGAACAGCGTCTGGCCGCGCGCGCCGAGGCGAGCCCGTGATTGCGCCGTTTCGTCGAAGTCGATCACCTGGCCCACTTCGAGATTGGCGAGGTCTCCGAGCGTCAGCCGCGCCAGTGGCATGGTGGCTTCGAGCGCCACGGTCGAGCGCATCACCTCTTCCGAAAAGCGTGCCCGCCAGCTGGTGCCGTGATCATCCTCGCTGACGCTGGCCGTGCCGTCGCGGCCGGCCAGCACGATACGCTGCGGCATCGTCACCGTGATCGAGCCGCTGTCGACCGGCGTCGAGATGCCGAGGACGATGCGGATCGCGGCGCCGTCGCGCAACACGTGCCGCCTGGCCTCGATGCCCGACATGGCGCGCGGCGCGGGCAGCCGCAATTCGAGCGAGCGCCGTCCCGATCCGTTCAGCGCCTGCGCCACCTCCTGGAACACCATGGTCGAGACATCGGCCTCGATCGGCGACAGGTCGCGCTCGATCGGCGACACCGGCATATCCGGGTCGCCGCCGAACAGCGTCGAGACGATGATTGCGATCGCCGGAGCGTCGATGACGAGGGTCATCGCGTCCGAGGATGCCGGCGAGCCGATAACGGTCATGGCGAAGGTATCGCCGGCGCGCGAACGCGCCTCGGGAACACGGCTGACCTCCACGGCCCTGAGATTAACGCTCACGGGAGCGCCCAGCTCGCTCGAGAGCGCCTTCTGCAGCAGCGGTACGGCCCGTTCGGCCATGGCGCGGCCGGCGTCGATGACCTGGTCGGCCTCGCCGCTGTCGCCGACCAGACGCTCGATGATCAACGAACGCGCTTGCGAGGGGCTGCCCGGACTGGTCATGACAGTTTTGGCACCGGTCTGTCGCGCATCGCTCAGGCGGCCTTCTTCTCGGCGCCGCCGGTGTTCATCGTGCTCTGCTCGACGGCGTCGATAGTCGGCCGTTCATAGGAGGAGATGGTTTTGCGGCCGAACTCGATCGCCACCTGCGGCAGCGCACCGTTCATGTAGGCGAGTAGCGTCTGCTTGACGATGATGTAGAGGCGGTTCTTCTTCTCGCGCACCGTCTTGATCTTGGTGGCGACAGGCCCGACCACCGCGTAGGACAGGAAGATGCCGAGGAAGGTGCCGACCAACGCCGCGCCGATCAGGCCGCCGAGGATTTCCGGCGACTGGTCGAGCGCACCCATCGCCTTGACCACGCCGAGCACGGCGGCGACGATGCCGAGCGCCGGCAGGCCGTCGCCGACCGCGACCAGCGCGTGATAGGCTTTCATCTTGTCGGACTTGATGGTCTGGATTTCCTCGTCCATCAGCGCCTCGATCTCGTGCGAGCGGGCATTGCCGATGATGATGATGCGGCAGTAGTCGCAGATGAAATTCATCAAATCGTGGTTCTTGAGCACGGTCGGAAAGGCCTGGAAGATCGCCGACTCCTCCGGATTGTCGATATGCGCCTCGACCTCGCTGCGCGACTTGGAGCGCAGCTCGCGCATCAGGCTGTGCAGCACGCCGAGCGTTTCCAGATAGTCCTGCTCCTTCGGCACAGCCTGCTTGAAAGCTTCGAGAATGCCCTTGCCGGTATCCTTGACCGTCTTCATCGGATTGGCGACCAGGAAGGTGCCGAGCGCGGCGCCGCAGATGACCACGGCTTCCCATGGCTGGACCAGCACGTGCAGATGCCCGCCCATGGCCATGAAGCCGCCAAGGACGCAGCCGAGCGTCACCACAAGTCCAATCAGAATGCCCACGACCGGTCCTTCCGCATTTCACGTCGGACAAGCGATAGTCCCCGTGCCTTGTGTGAGGCTTGAATCCGAGCCGCCATGGGACCGAAAATTGGCGATTCAGTTTCGCGCAAGGAAGTGAGCTTATTGTGCTGGCATAGCTTCGGCCGGAGGCGTGTCCTTGCTCAGTACCTACACCAGCTACCAGTTGATCACCAAAGACATTAACAAGTCGATCGACCGCATCGAGCAACAGCCGACGGTCGATCGCGATACCCAATATTATCTCGCCAACATCACCAAGGTGAAATCGATCGACGATTTCGTCAACAATGACCGGCTGTTCAAATATGCCATGAAGGCCTACGGGCTGGAGAACATGGACTACGCCAAGGCGTTCATGGTCAAGGCGCTCAAGGAAGGCGTTACGGATTCCAACAGTTTCGCCAACAAGCTGACCGACAAGCGCTACGCCGCCTTCGTCAGCGCCTTCAACTTCGCTGCCAACGGCGCCGATGCGACGATCTACAACAAGGCCCAGCAACTGGTGACGAAGAACTACGCCATACAGGCGCAAATCGCCGGTCTCGATCCGAATTCGGACTATGTGAAGGGCGAGACGACGTATTATCTCGCCAACATCACCAAGGTGAAGTCAGTCGACGATCTGATGTCGAACAGCCGGCTCTACACTTACGCGCTGGCCGCGTACGGCCTCGATTCGGCGACGGAGGACAAGGACCTTATCAAGCAGGTCCTGCAAGGCGGCGTGCGCGATCCCGACAGCGTCGCCAACAAGCAGACGGATCCGGCCTACGCGGGACTGGCTACGGCCCTCAACTTCGAACAATACGGCGAGAATGCCACCACCATCAATCCGGCGCAGCAGCCGACCGTCGACAAATACATGCGCCAGACGCTGGAAGAGGATGCCGGCCAGACCAATGAGGGCGTGCGGCTGGCGCTCTATTTCCAGCGCAAGGCACCCGACATCACCAGTTGGTACGACGTGCTGGCCGACACCGCGCTTGCCAGCGTCGTGCGCACCGCGCTGGGGCTGCCCGATTCCTTCGCCACCGCCGACATCGACAAGCAGGCGCAACTGTTCGGGCAGAAGCTCGACATCTCGGATTTCACGGATCCCGTGAAACTGAACAAGTTCCTGACCCGCTTCACCAGCATGTACGAGATCAACAACCCGACCTCGCCGGCCGTGACATCGATCAGCGTGCTTTTCGCCCAACCGGTCGTATCGGGCATCTCCACCGACCTGATGATGGCCATGCAGAAACTGAAGTTCTGATCATGCGAGACAGTCTCTACGTCGCCCTCTCCGCGCAGATGGCCCTCGAGCGCCGACTCGACACGATCGCCGACAATGTCGCCAACGCCAACACCGTCGGCTTTCGCGCCACGGGGGTGAAGTTCGCGGACGTGGTGTCGGGTACCGGGCAGAAGTCGGTTTCGTTCGCATCCTCCGGCAAAACCTTTCTGTCGGGAGCTCATGGCTCCATGACGGAGACCGGCAATCCATTCGATTTCGCCATCCAGGGCAACGCCTGGTTCGCCATCGACACGCCGGCCGGCACCGTCATGACCCGCGACGGTCGTTTCTCGATGAACGAGAATGGCGAGCTGATGTCGGTCGAGGGCCATCCGGTGCTCGACGCCGGCGGCGCGCCGATCCAGCTCGATCCCCGCAACGGTCCGCCCAAGGCCGGCGCCGACGGCTCGCTGCGCCAGAACGAACAGCTCGTCGGCTCGATCGGCCTCTACAATTTCGACCCGGGCGAGAATTTCGTGCGCTACGGCAATTCCGGCATTGTGCCCGCGCGCACGCCCGAACCTGTCACCGACCGCTCCGACATCGGCGTCGCGCAGGGTTTCGTCGAGGAATCCAACGTCAATCCGGTGCTGGAAATGACCCGGCTGATCATGGTCCAGCGCGCCTTCGAGAACACCGCCGCGCTGATGCGGCAGACCGATTCCTCCACCGACGAGGCGATAAAGACGCTCGGCTCGAAGTCATAGCATGTCGTCAGAGCAGCCATACATCCGCGCACCCGAAAGACAGCTCCAGCCGGCGCCGCAGGATCGGCTTGCCGCTTTGGAGCGAATTGTCAGGCGCTTCGGCCACAGCGAAGGGCTGGTCAAGCGCGGCGGCCTCGTCACCGAAGTCACGCCCACGCACTACAAGGTGCGCGGGCTTTCCGATTTCACCAGGCTGGGCGACATTGTCGAGCAGCGCAGTCAGGCCGGCGCGCGCCGCGGCGAGATCGTCAAAATCAGCCGTGACGAGGTTGTGATCGCCCCCTTCGAACGCAGCGCCGACACCGGCATCGGCGATGCCGTGTTCCGCAGGGGTCCACTCGCGGTGGCGCCGCATGCCTCGTGGCGCGGTCGCGCCATCGATGCGCTCACCCGGACGATCGATGGGGGTCCGCCTTTGGTCAGGGGCGACGACATGTCGGCGGCGGCCGCGACACCCGGCGCCATGGCGCGGCAGCGTGTCGGCACCGCCTTCATGACCGGCGTCAAGGTCATCGATATCTTCACGCCGCTCTGCTTCGGCCAGCGCATGGGTGTCTTCGCCGGCTCCGGCGTCGGCAAGTCGACGCTGCTTGCCATGCTCGCCGGCGCCGACGCGTTCGACACCGTCGTCGTGGCGCTGATCGGTGAACGCGGCCGCGAGGTCCGCGAATTCCTCGAAGACACGATCGGCGACAGCATGGCCAAGACCGTCGCCGTCGTCGCCACCAGCGACGAGAGCGCCATGATGCGCCGGCGCGCGCCCGACACCGCCATGCGCGTGGCCGAACACTTCCGCGACCAGGGCCATCGTGTGCTGCTGGTGCTGGATTCGATCACCCGCTTCGCTCATGCGCTGCGCGAGGTGGCGACGGGAACCGGCGAGCCGCCGGTCGCCCGCGGCTACCCCGCCTCGGTCTTCACCGAATTGCCCAAGCTGCTCGAGCGCGCCGGGCCTGGAGCCGAAGGTAAAGGCTCGATCACCGCCATCATTTCCGTGCTGGTCGACGGCGACGATCACAATGATCCGGTCGCAGATTCCGTGCGCGGCATCCTCGACGGCCATGTCGTGCTCGACCGCGCGATCGCCGAACAGGGCCGCTATCCGCCCGTCAATCCACTGTCGTCCATATCGCGACTTGCCGGCAAGGCCTGGAGCGTCGAGCAGCGGGCCCTGGTGACGCGGCTGAAGTCGATGATCTCCCGCTTCGAGGACACGCGCGACATCCGGCTGCTCGGCGCCTATCAGGGCGGCGTCGACGCCGAACTCGACATGGCCGTGCGCCAGGTGCCCCTGATCTATGAGGCGCTGACGCAATCGCCGAGGGACCGTCCGTCCGCCGATCCGTTCTCCGACCTTGCCCGCCACCTCAAGGGAAAGCAGAATGCCGAACCAGGAGACTGAACGCCAGTACACCGAGCGCCTCCTGAACGAGATGATCGCCGAGGCGAACGCCGCGGAGCAGGCTCGAGCGGAGGAGGCCAGGGCCGCCAAGGCAAACGCCGCCGGCGTCATGGCTGCCAGGACCGCGGCTGTTCTGGCCAGGGCCGTCAAACCGGCTCTCCCCAGATCCGAACCTGTTCTTGGTCGGACCGCCCTTTCCTCAACGCACGTGGTTCCTGGCGTCGATGCTCCCGAGATGACGCAGGCAAGCCGCGAATCGCTGATCGACGGCCTGTTCGCCGCCACCGAATGGCCGCAACCGCCAAAGCCGCAATACCCCAGACTGGGCAAGAAGAAGGCGGACCGTCGCGCCGACGTCGTCATCGCCGCGCTCGGCATCACGCTCGGCCTGACCTGCGCCCTGTTTCCCTGGTACATTTTCTTCAATCAGGACCAGTTCGGCGTGCAGGCGATCAAGTTCGGCGGCACAGGCACCAATTCGGAACGTGCGGGCGGCGGCGTGGTTGCCGCGCGCAGCGCGCCACTGACAGCCAAGGACGTTCCCAACACCAACGTCGACCTGCTTGCCACCGGCACGGTGCAGGACGATTCCAGAACGGAGCCGCCCGGCGATCAGCCCTTCCCCGCCGACATCGCGAAGTTCCGCATGGTCCATGTCGCCAACGGCCGCGCCATGATCGAGGACGACACCGGCCTGTGGATGGTCCAGCGGGGTTCGACGCTACCGGATTCCAGCAAGGTATCGGCGATCGAACAGCGCAATGGCAAATGGGTCATGCTCACCAGCGCCAACCAGGTGATCGAGCTTTCCAGATAAGGCTGTTTCGGCTTTGCCTCGAGCCGGATCCAAGTCCAAAAAGACGGAGCAAGATGCCGTCCGAAAACCGCCTCATATTTTTCGCTGTCATACTCTAGCGACCGTCCGCAAGGTCCGCGCAAGACTGGCGGCCTAGTCTTTGGGCACATGCCCGGAGATTCTCATGGAGCCCGTTTCCCTTTTCGATCTCGCCGCCAAGCAAGCGCAGTGGCTGTCCGTGCGTCAGTCGGCGGTCGCCGGCAACATCGCCAATGCCAACACGCCGGGCTACACGGCAAACGATGTCGAGCCGTTC
Source organism: Mesorhizobium sp. ES1-3 (assembly GCF_020164795.1). NCBI lineage: Bacteria > Pseudomonadati > Pseudomonadota > Alphaproteobacteria > Hyphomicrobiales > Phyllobacteriaceae > Mesorhizobium > Mesorhizobium sp. ES1-3. The sequence continues at coordinate 86,567 of NZ_JAIUGW010000007.1, read as the reverse complement.
GAGAAGGTGCTCGACCGCACCGCGGTGTCGCTCCAGATCACCGAGCCCGGCCATCTCGGCAGTGCTGCCACCAATGCCGGCTTCACCATCAAGCCGCAGGAAGACGATGGCGTGATCATGCCGTCCAAGAACACGGTCGTGCTTGAAGACCAGCTTCTCAAGGCCGGCGAAGTACGCCGTTCCTTCGAGCTCAACACGGCCATCGTCAAGGCATTCCACTCAATGATGATGATGGCGGTGAAGAGCTGACCATGGACGCACTGACCGCAGCCCTCAAAGTCGCAGCATCAGGCCTCGGCGCTCAGTCCGAGCGCCTGCGCGTGGTTTCGGAAAACCTCGCCAACGCCCAGTCGACAGGCACCACGCCGGGCGCCGACCCGTATCGCCGCAAGACCATCAGCTTCGTTTCCGAACTCGACCGGGCCTCCGGCAGCTCAACGGTTGAGGTGAACTCGATCGACCGCGACCCGAGCGACTTTCCCATCGAATTCCAGCCCGGCAACGAGGCCGCCGACGACAAGGGCTACGTCAAGATGCCCAATGTCAACGTGCTGATCGAAATGGCCGACATGACCGAGGCCAACCGCTCCTACGAGGCCAACCTGCAAGTCGTGAAGCAGGCGCGCGACCTCATTTCAATGACCATCGACCTGATGAGGAACCAATGATCGTCAACGGCATCGGCGCGCTTAACCTGAAGCCTGGGCTGGGCGATACAGCCACCGACCTGCTGCAGGGCGGTGTTGCGTCGGCGGCATCGGGCAACCTCGGCACCTCCTTCGCCGAAGCGGTGAGCCAGGCGGCCTCCAAGACTGTCAGCACCATGCAGAATGCCGAGCAGGTATCGATGCAGGCGCTCAAGGGCGACGCCGACACCCGCCAGGTGGTCGATGCCGTGATGAGCGCCCAGCAGGCGCTGCAGACCGCCGTCGCCATCCGCGACAAGGTCGTCTCGGCCTATCTCGAAGTCAGTCGCATGGGCATCTGAGGAGCAGGCCATGAAAGCACTCGCCATCGCAGCCACCGGCATGAATGCCCAGCAGACCAATCTGGAAGTCATCGCCAACAACATCGCCAACATCAACACCACCGGCTACAAGCGCGCGCGCGCCGAATTCTCCGACCTGCTTTACCAGGTCGATCGCACGCAAGGTGTGCCGAACCGTTCCAACGCCTCGCTGGTGCCGGAAGGCGTTTCGATCGGCCTCGGCGTCAAGACGACCGCCGTGCGCAACGTGCACACCCAGGGCGAGCTGACCAGCACCGGCAACAGTTTCGACATGGCGTTGACCGGCAGGGGCTGGTTCCAGATCGAAGGCGCCGACGGCGGCACGCTCTACAGCCGCGCCGGTGCCTTCAACACCAACGCCACCGGCCAGTTGGTGACCGTGGACGGCGCCAGTGTCATTCCGGCCATCACCGTGCCGACTAATGCGGTCGAGGTCATCGTCAACAAGACCGGTCAGGTCTTCGCCCGCATCGACGGCCAGACCAACCTGCAGACGCTCGGCCAACTTCAGATCGCCAACTTCGCCAACGAGGCCGGCCTCGCGCCGCTTGGCGACAATCTGTTCCAGGAAACGACGGCTTCCGGCCCGGCCAATGTCGGCGTGCCCGGCGATCCCGGCTTCGCCACCATCCAGCAAGGCTATCTCGAGGCTTCCAATGTCGACCCGGTCAAGGAAATCACCGAGCTGATCTCGGCGCAGCGCGCCTATGAGATGAACTCCAAGGTGATCCAGGCCGCCGACGACATGGCCTCCGTCGTCTCCAAGAACATCAGGTAACGGATGATGGCCATGCCGATCTCCTGCTCCGCATTCCGCCGCGCTGCGCTGACCCTTGCGCTGGTGGCCGGCGGCATGCCGGCTTTCGCCCAGGAATCGGCAAGTCAGTCGGCCAGCCAATCGACGGGCCAATCGACCACCCAGATCGCCAGCAACCAGCCTGCCGGCGAGGTCGTGCTGATCCCCAACCGCGTCATCTATCCCGGCGAGACGATCGAACTCGGCGCCCTGAAGCAGGTGACCCTCCTCCCCGGCAAGCACAAGCCGGATGCCGTGGCGACCCGTTCCGAGGAACTCCAGGGCAAGATTGCCAAGCGCACGCTGCTGCCGGGCCGCTATATTCCGTCCGCCGCTATCCGCGAGGCCTGGCTGGTCGAACAGGGTGCCGCCGTGCAGGTCTTCTTCGTCGCCGGCGGGCTGACGATAACGGCCACCGCCGTGACCTTGCAGCCGGGCTCGGCCGGCGACTTCATCAAGGTTCGCAACAGCGACAGCGGCAAGATCCTCTCCGGCACGGTGATGGCCGACGGCACCATCCAGGTCGGCGCTTCATGATGCGCCCATTTGCCCTTCTGCTCGCGGCGGCACTTGGCCTGCAGCCGGCGCTGGCCGATGGCCTGACGCCCAAGGCCAAGCGCGAGCTCGCCGCCAGGAATGGCGGTGTCTACGACGATCCGGAATATGATCCGGCCACCACCACGCGCATGTTCCGCGTTTCGCCGGGGCCGAGTTCGCTGCCGCCAGGCCAGGTCGCCTCGCGCATCAAGGACATCGCGCAACTGCAGAGCTCGCGCGACAACCAGCTCGTCGGCTACGGACTTGTCATCGGGCTGGCCGGATCCGGCGACAGCCTGCGCAATTCGCCGTTCACCGAACAGTCGATCCGTGCCATGCTCGAAAATCTCGGCATCGCCACCGAAGGCGGCAGCGCGCGCGCCAAGAATGTCGCCGCCGTCATCGTCACCGCCAACATGCCGCCCTATGTGCAATCGGGCGCCCGCATCGACATCGATGTTTCGTCAATGGGCGACGCCACATCGCTTGCCGGCGGCACGCTGATCATGACGCCGCTGAAGGCGGCGGACGGCGAGATATACGCCGTCGGCCAGGGCGCGGTCATCGTTTCCGGTTTCACCGCCCAGGGTCAGGCCCAGCAATTGACGCAAGGCGTGCCGACCGCCGGCCGCGTGCCGAACGGGGCCATAGTCGAGCGGCAGGTGAAGGCCGAGTTCGACGACCAGTCGACGCTGACGCTGCAATTGCGCAATCCCGATTTTTCGACCGCCATCCGCATCGCCGACGCGATCAACGACTACACCGCCCAGCGCTTCGGCATGCGCGTGGCGGCAGAGCGCGATTCCCGAACCGTGCAGATCAGGCGGCCGAAAAGCGTTTCGGCTGCCCGCTTCTATGCCGAGATCGAGAATCTGGTGGTCGAGTCCGACACGCCGGCCCGCGTCGTCATCGACGAGCGCACCGGCACCATCGTCATCGGCAACGACGTCAAGATCTCACGTGTCGCCATCAGCCACGGCACGTTGACGGTGCGCATCACGGAAGCCCCGCGCGTCGTGCAGCCCGAACCCTTCTCCAAGGGCGAAACCGCCGTCGAGCCGTTCACCGCTATCGATGCCAGCCGGCCCGACGCCCGCGTCGCCGTGCTCGACGGACCCGACCTGCAAACCCTCGTTTCCGGCCTCAACCGTCTTGGCGTCAAGCCGGACGGCATCATTGCCATCCTGCAAGGCATCAAGTCGGCCGGCGCCCTGCAAGCCGATCTGGTTCTCCAATAGGCGATGCCGATGATCTCCTCCCTCTCATCCCGTGAAAGACGCCGCTCCCGCACCTTTCTGTTTGCGGCCGCCCTCGCGGCCATGCCTGTCTTTGGCGGCGCACACGCCGACGATACCGTGCGCCAGGTCCTACCCGGTGCGCAGCCCACGGTCGCGCCGCGGCAATTGAAGCGGGAGAAGGCGCCGGACCAGAGCGAGATCGAGCGCTTCTGCTCCAATATCGCCGACGCCGCCCGCGATCGCCGCTATGCCTTGCAGGCCGAGGAGTTGAAGCAGCTCCAGGCCGGCATCGACGAGCGCATGAAGGCGCTGGACACAAAGAAGGCCGAATACGAGACCTGGCTGAAGCGGCGTGAAGTGTTCCTGGCCCGGGCCGAGGACGGCGTCGTCAAGATCTATGCCGGCATGAAGCCCGATGCGGCGGCCGAACGCCTGGCGATCGTCAACGCCGACCTCGCCGCGGCCATCCTGATGAAGCTCGATTCACGCAAGGCCGGCGTCATCCTCAACGAAATGGACCAGAAGGCGGCGGCGACGCTTACCGGCATCATGGCCAGCGCAGCCCGAAGGGTAGATCCGTCATGATCCGCAGAATGCTCATCCTGTGCGCGGTCGCAGCACTGTCCGGCTGCGGAACCAACCTCAAGGAGGTCGGCAAGGAACCGGCATTGTCCCCGGTCGGCTCCGGCATAGATGTCGGCAACACCGGCTCGCTGTATAAATACCCGGAAACGCCGCGGCAGCCGGTAAAGAAGTTCTCGCTGTGGAACGACCGCCAGAGCCGACTGTTCACCGACCCGCGGGCGCTGTCGCAAGGTGACATCCTGACCGTCAAAATCAGCATCAACGACCGCGCCAACTTCAAGAACCAGAATGACAGAAGCCGCACCGCCAGTCGGCAACTCGGCTATGACATCAGCGCGCAATGGGACAAGCTCAGCACCGCCGGCAAGGGCTCTGGAGCGCTCAACTCCCAGACGGACACGACTGCCGACGGTGAGATCAAGCGGTCGGAAACACTTGAGCTCAATGTGGCAGCCATCGTCACCGATGTCTTGCCCAACGGCAATCTGATGATCACCGGGTCGCAGGAAGTGCGCGTCAATGCCGAGCTCCGGGTGCTGACCATCGCCGGCATCGTGCGCCCAGCCGATATCGGCGCCGAGAACACGATCCCTTACGAACGCATCGCCGAAGCGCGCATTTCGTATGGCGGACGCGGCCGCATCACCGAGATCCAGCAACCGGCCTATGGCCAGCAGGTCCTCGACCAGGTTCTTCCGTTCTAGTTCTTGGCCTTGTGGGGATTGGAGAGCAAAACACCGTGGCCAACGTCGAACAGGTTCAGCCTCGCAAGGGTCCTTCCCTTGCCATCCAAGGCGCCATGCTGCTCGTGGTGACGGCCGCCGCCATCGGCATGGGCTGGATGTCAGGCGGCTATCTCAAAGGCGTCGATGCACCACCATCGGTGCCGGCTGCGCCTGAAAATGAGGGCAAGGTCGCCCAGCCCGCCGCACAACAGCCGGGCACGGGCCCGACACTGGTCGCACTGGCGCCGATCACCACCAATATCGCCTCGCCCGCGGATACATGGATCAGGATGGAAGTATCCGTGGTCTATGACGCGCCGCAGCCGCCGACCATGGCGGAGGACATTCAACAGGATCTTCTGGCTTTCGTGCGTACCCTGAAGATGCACCAGATCGAAGGTGCCAGCGGCTACCAGCATCTGAAGGCCGACCTCGACGAACGCGCCTCCATCCGCAGTCAGGGGCACGTCAAACAGATTCTTATCAGGACATTGCTGCTCGAATGAGAAAATTCCTTCTTGCCGCGGTACTGATCGGTGCCGCCACCTCCGTCGCGGCGGCCCAGCAACTGGACCTTGGCGGCATCGGCAAAGCCGATGGCACCACCGTCGGCTACATCATTCAGATGTTCGGCCTGCTTACCGTCCTGTCGGTGGCGCCGGGCCTGCTGATCATGGTGACCAGCTTCACCCGTTTCGTCATCGCTTTCTCGATCCTGCGCGCCGGCATCGGCCTGCAGTCGACGCCGGCGAACCTCATCCTCATTTCGCTCTCGCTGTTCATGACCTTCTATGTCATGGCACCGACCTTCGATCAGGCGTGGAACACCGGCGTCAAGCCGCTGATGGACAACCAGATCAGCCAGACCGAGGCCTTCGAGAAGATTTCCGATCCGTTCCGGACCTTCATGCTGCACAATGTGCGCGACAAGGACTTCGATCTTTTTGCCGACCTCGCCCGCGAGCGCGGCCAGGTTGTTGCCAAGGAGACGGTCGACCTGCGCATCCTGGTGCCTGCCTTCATGATCTCCGAAATCCGGCGCGGTTTCGAGATCGGCTTCCTGATCGTGCTGCCATTCCTGGTCATCGACCTGATCGTGGCCACCATCACCATGGCGATGGGCATGATGATGCTGCCGCCCACGGTCGTGTCGCTGCCGTTCAAAATCCTGTTCTTCGTCCTGATCGACGGCTGGAACCTGCTCGTCGGGAGCCTGGTGCGCTCTTTCACCTGATCTCCCACGCTCGGCATCAGACACCGTTCGCTCCGAGAAACCAGGTGGCGCGAGCGTTATCGAATTTTCTCCGAATTATTTTCGATTAACCGTCCGATTTAGTCCTTTGGTAGGGACTCGCCGCCATAGTCGCTCGCAGATGGCGGGTGACCCAAACGCAACGGTCATTGGCATGATGCCGCTCCGTCATACCGGACAAACCGGTATGCAAAAAACACCTGTAAAAACAAGGTACGAGTAGCCATGGCCAGTATCATGACCAACACCGCCGCGTTGACGGCGCTGCAGAGCCTTAATGCCACGCAGAACAGCCTCGCCACCACCCAGTCCCGCATTTCGACGGGCTATCGCGTCTCCCAGGCTTCGGACAACGCCGCCTACTGGTCGATCGCGACCACGATGCGCTCCGACAACCAGGCCATGTCCACCGTTTCGGACTCGCTCGGCCTCGGCGCCTCGAAGGTCGACACCGCCTACACCGGCATGAGCAGCGCGATCACCACCATCAACTCGATCCAGCAGAAGCTGACCGCATCCTACGGCCAGACCGACGCCTCCAAGGAAAAGACCCAGGTCGAAATCAAGGCGCTTCAGGATCAGTTGAAGGCCTACGCCGATGGCGCGACCTTCTCGGGCACCAACATGCTTTCGGTGTCGACGGCTTCGGGCACGGCAGCCGACGTCAAAGTCGTTTCGGCTTTCAACCGTAGCGCCGCCGGCGCTGTTTCGATTTCGACGATCGACGTCAATGTCGAAAGCATCAAGCTCTATGACGCCGGCGCCGCACCGACCGCCAAGGGCATTCTGGACACAGACCGCCTCGGCGCCACTGGCGCAGCGGTTACATCGGCCTCGGCCCCGACTCTGGGCGCTGCCGCAGCGGGCACCGACACCTATTCGGTCGCCAGCTTGGCCATCTTCTCGGGCACCACGGCCGCCAGCGACAGCCAGATCTCGCAGATGATGACGGTTGTCGACGCCGCGCTCAAGGACATGACGACCGCCGCCACCAAGCTCGGCGCCGCCAAGAGCTCCATCGACCTGCAGAAGACCTTCACCTCGAGCCTGATGGACTCCATCGATCGCGGCGTCGGCCAGCTCGTCGATGCCGACATGAACAAGGAATCGACCCGCCTCCAGGCGCTGCAGGTTCAGCAGCAGCTCGGCGTCCAGGCGCTCTCGATCGCCAACGGCTCCTCGCAGTCGATCCTGTCGCTCTTCCGCGGCTGATCACACTCAACCGGCTCCATTAGACCGACGGGCCGCGCCAAAAGCGCGGCCCGTTTTGCGTTTGCTCCAGCCCCGCGCAACCCTCATTCCTTAACCCTCAAAAGTCAGCTTTTAACAGGCCGTTAACCATAACGCGCTAGTCATGGTTAACCAATGACTTACAACGGATTGCCGAATCGGCCCGATCGGGGCGGCGGCGATCCACGGGCGGGTCGAGCGGCTCGCGAGGGCAACGCCGGTTTTTGAGAAGACCGGTCTGGAAAAAGGAGCGAGTTTCTTGGCGAGCATCATGACGAACGCTGCGGCGTTGACCGCACTTCAAAGCCTCAACGCCACCAACAAGTCGCTCGAGCAGACACAGGCCCGCATCTCGACGGGTTACCGCGTCTCTCAGGCCTCCGACAACGCCGCCTACTGGTCGATCGCCACGACGATGCGCTCCGACAACCAGGCGCTCTCGACCGTGCAGGACGCCCTCGGCCTCGGCGCCTCGAAAGTCGACACCGCCTATACCGGCATGAACAATGTTCTGACGTCGATCGGCCAGATCAAGACCAAGCTGCTTTCCACCGTCGGCCAGACGGACGCCGCCAAGGCAAAGACGCAGACCGAGATCACGGCGCTCCAGGCGCAGATGAAGTCCTTTGCCGATGCCGCCACCTTTTCGGGTTCGAATTACCTTTCGGTGACGTCCAAGCAGGTCGCCGCGCCGAATGATGGCGTCCAGGCCGACGCCAAGATCGTCTCGTCCTTCAACCGCTCATCCTCGGGCGCCATTTCGCTTGGAACGATCGACATCAATGTCGAGAGCACCAAGCTGTTCGATTCCGGCCTCGCTACCGACGTCAAGAACCAGGGCACGCTCGATCGCCAAACCTCTGTCTACTCGACAGCGGCGGCACAGAGCCAATATGACACCGCTTATGCGACCGCGCTCGCTGGCGGCGCCACGGACATTGCCGCCAACACCGCGGGCCAGGCCGCGGTAAGCCCGGCTGCCACGAAGATCGACAATGTCTCCGCCTACAATCTCGACATCACCGCGGCCGGCGTGACCGACGACATCATCACTCAGATGATCGGCAAGATCGATAAGGTCATGGCCCAGTTGACCGACCAGGCCACCATCCTCGGTTCGGCCAAAAGCAGCATCGACCTGCAGAAGACCTTCACGCAGAGCCTGATGGACTCCATCGACCGCGGCGTCGGCCAACTCGTCGATGCAGACATGAACAAGGAATCGACCCGTCTCCAGGCGCTGCAGGTGCAGCAGCAGCTCGGCATCCAGGCGCTGTCGATCGCCAACAGCTCCTCGCAGTCGATCCTGTCGCTGTTCAAGAACGGCTAGTCCAGCCTTAGCTGACGGGTTACTTCTACTTCCAATTCACGGGCCGCGCCGCAAGCGCGGCCCGATTTCATTTTCGCACAAGCTTCGAGGGCTAGTGTTCCGGCGGACAGTCATGCTGGGAGTCGCTCAATCGTGCCGGAACAGATCCAGAGCATCATCTCGAATCTCCGCGGCTTTGGCGTCAGGCGCCTGGCCATGCTGGCGGGCATCGCCGTCCTGGTGATGGGTGTCATCGGCATTGCCTCGGTCTACCTCAACCGACCGGCCTACGACACGCTCTATGTCGGACTCGACCGCTCCGACGTGAACCAGATCGGCCTGGTGCTGGGCGAGGCCGGCATCGGCTTCGACGTCGGCGCCGACGGAACCTCCGTGCTGGTGCCGGCCGGGACCACGGCGCAGGCACGCATGCTGCTTGCCGAGAAGGGCCTGCCGACCAGCGCCAATGCCGGCTACGAGCTGTTCGACAATGTCGGTGCGATGGGCCTCACCTCCTTCATGCAGCAGATCACCCGCGTGCGTGCGCTCGAAGGCGAGATCGCCCGCACCATCCAGTCCATAGCAGGCATCAAGGCGGCACGCGTCCACATCGTCATGTCCGAGCGCGCCAATTTCCGCCGTGACGAACAGCAGCCTTCCGCCTCGGTCGTCATCCGTTACGCCGGCATCGACGCGGAGAAAAGCGCCATGTCGATCCGCCACCTCGTCGCCGCCGCCGTCCCGGGCCTGTCGGCCGACAAGGTAACGGTGCTCGATTCCAACGGCAATCTGCTGGCCGCCGGTGACGATCCCTCCAACACCAGTGCCGCCCGCACGCTCGGCGTCGAACAGACCGTCGAAGCGCAGATCGGCGACAACATCCGCCGCGCGCTGACGCCCTATCTCGGTCCCGACAATTTCCGTGCCAGCGTCAAGGCCGATGTCAACACGGACACCCGTCAAACGGAGGAGACCATCTTCGATCCGAATTCCCGCGTCGAACGCTCCGTGCAGTCGGTGCGCGCCAATGAGAACAGCAACCAGAAACAGGCTTCGACCCCCGCCAGTGTCGAGCAGAATCTGCCGGAGACCCAGGCTACCGCGACCGAGGGCCCGCAAACCTCGTCGGCGAACGACCGCAAGGAAGAGATCACCAACTACGAGATCAACTCCAAGAAGATCGCCACCGTCTCCAACGGCTATACCGTGACCAAGATGTCGATTGCCGTCGTCGTCAACCAGGACCGGCTGAAGTCGATCCTGGGCAAGGACGCGACGCCGGACCAGATCGCCAAGCGCGTCGCCGAAATCCAGAAGATGGTGAGCTCCGCCACAGGCTTCGACGACAAGCGCGGCGACGTCATCGACGTCTCGGCCGTCGAGTTCATAGACGGGCTGGACGGCGAGGCGGTGCCCCAGGCGGGAATGCTCGATTCCATCGGCCAGCATGCCGGCACGCTGATCAATGCCGGCGCCTTCATCGTCGTGGTGTTCCTGGTCGCCTTCTTCGGCTTGCGGCCGATGGCGGCCGCGTTGACGGCAAAGGCGACGCCCGCCATAGCAGGCCCCAATTTCGATGAAGTCCAGCGCTCTCTGCCGACGCCGGAGGCAGCCGCTTCCGCCGATGCCGGTGCCCCCATCGGCGCCCTGCCCGGCACGCGTGCCGGCGCCACCCCGCTCGACGATCTGCGCCAGAAGATCAGGCCGGCCCCGCAGGAGCGGCTTGCCCGCATGGTCGACATCAACGAGGAACGCACCGCGCAGATCCTGCGCAAATGGGCGGCCCAGGAAGTCGCGGCCTAGACCATGCCCTCAGCAGCCCTCTTCGATCTTCTCCCGGATTTCGGCACCCGCGCGCAACGTGCCCGCCAGCCCCAGGCCGCCGCCGAGCAAAAGCCCGACGCGGCTGCACCGCCGGCCGATATCGGTACGCTGATCGCCGAAGCGGTTGCCCAGGCGGAGGCAACGCTCGGCGAACGGCTTGCCGCGGCCCATGAGGCAGCGCTGGAAGCGGAACGCCAGGCAAATGTCGAGGAAGCGAAGGCCTTTCTCGACAGCTTCGGTGGCGATGTCGGAAAGGCGGTCTCGTCGCGGCTCGACGCCATGGAGGCTCGCGTGACGGATCTTGTCGGCGCCACGGTCGCCCGCATCATCGGCGGCGTTGTCAGCGACGATCTGCGGAAGCGCTCGCTTGAAGCGCTCGCCGGCGCGGTCCGCGACGCCGTTGGCGATGGCGAAGCCGTGCGCATCGCCGTCCGCGGGCCGCTCCCGCTGTTCGAAACGCTGAAGGCATCGCTTGGGCCGCGCTCCGAAAATCTCGACTTCATCGAGGCGCCCGGCTTCGACCTGACGGTCACCATCGACGAGGCCGTGTTCGAGACGCGCATGGCCGAATGGTCGGCAACACTTTCCGAGGTGCTGTCATGAGCGTCGCCGATGCCGATCATGGCAGGCACGAGATCATCATCGTGCGGCGCGGGCATGACGACCACGACGAAGGTCACCATGGCGGCGTCTGGAAGATCGCCTTCGCCGACTTCATGACCGCCATGATGTGCTTCTTCCTGGTCATGTGGCTGATCAATGCCGCCAACGAACAGACCAAGGCGGCCGTCGCCAGCTACTTCAATCCCGTCAAGCTGGTCGACCGCAATTCGAGCCGCAAAGGTCTGGAGGACCTTGGCGACGGGCCGCACGCGATCGGCACGACGGCGCAAAACCCGCAACAGGCGAAAGACAAGGCCGATCAGGGCGGCAATGGTGAGGCGGGTTCATCTGATCGCAAGCAGGACAAGCAGGAGCCGCAGCAGTCGCGACAGTCCGACGAGCATCTTTTCGCCGACCCCTATGCGGTGCTCTCGGAGATCGCCACTGATACCGGCGTCATGCAGAATGTCAGCCAGAAGGGCGATGGCGGCGCGCAGAATTCCGGCCCGGCGACGGGCGCCTCGGGCGGCGCGTCCTACCGCGATCCCTTCGAGCCTGACTTCTGGTCGCAGCAGGTCGCCGTGCCGGGCGCCGAGGCCAGCGCCCAGCGTCCCCGGATCGAGGGCGATCCGCTCAAGTCCGGCGACAAGGCGGCCGAGACACAGGTCGCCAAGGTCAAGGCCGTGCCGCCGGCACCGCCCGTGAAGGACGCACCGCTCGAGCCCCTGGCCGGGGATGGCAAGGACGCCGCCGCGACAATTGTCAAGACCGGCGATGCCAAGACTGTCGATGCCAAGGCCGGCAACGCCGACGCTGGAGACAACAAGGCGGGCACGGCCGTCGCGAAGCAGGAGGCCACAAAACCCGAGGCGGCGGACAAGGCTCCGACCGCCGCCGCTGTGAAGGCGGCAGCCAACGTCAAGCAGCAGCTCGCCGATGCCTTCAAGCCCGGTGACAAGCTGCATGACGGTGTCTCGGTCGAAGCCACCGACAAGGGTGTCGTCATCTCCATCACCGATCAGCTCGACTTCGGCATGTTCGAGGTCGGGTCGGCGGTGCCGAGCCGTGAACTGGTGTTGGCGATGGAAAAGATCGGCCGCATCGTCAACGGCCAGAAAGGCACCATCAGCATCAACGGCCACACCGATGCGCGACCTTTCCGCAGCGCCAGCTACGACAATTGGCGGCTGTCGACGGCGCGCGCGCACTCCGCCTACTACATGCTCGTGCGTGGCGGTGTCGATGAACGCCGCATCACCGAGGTTGCCGGCTTCGCGGATCGCCAGCCCAAGGATCCGGCAGACCCAATGTCGGCGGCCAACCGCCGCATCGAAATCCTGATGGCGACCAGCGGATGAAGCGGGCGGCGCTGACCAGCCGCCTGACGGGCCTGTTGCTGCTGCTGGCCGCGGCGTATCCGTCGGCGGGCTTCGCCCAGGATACGCTGCAGCCTTATCAGCTGGTACGCTCGTTGCAGCTTGTCCAGGACCGCATCGCGGCCGGCGACCACGCCGCGATGCCGATGCAGGCCAAGCTGCTCGAGATGACCGATGCGCGCTTGCGCGCGGCGGATGCCGACGATTTCAAGGATCCCAGGAATCTTCGCGCACTCCTGGTCTACGGCATGAGCGGCGGCAATCCGGTGACCGTCGAGGCGGCGGTGTCGCGCGCCGCCTCCGATCCGCGGAACCTTGCCATAGCCAAGGGTGTGATCGCCTATCTGAACGGCCGGCCCGGCGAGGCGATCGAAGCCCTGAGGCCGATCGACCCGATGGCCCTGCCAGGCGATCTCGGCGCGTTCCTCGCCTTGGTCAAAGGGTCGCTGCTTGCCACGGACCAGCCGGCGCTCGCGCTCACGCTGCTCGATGAGGCCAAGCTGCTCAGCCCCGGCACTCTGGTCGAGGAGGCGGCTTTGCGGCGCTCGGTCGGCATTGCCGTGACGCAAGGCGACGCGGCGCGGTTCGCGCTTGCCTCCACCCAATATGTCGAGCGCTATCTCTATTCGCCCTATGCCAGCCAGTTCGCCGACTCCTTCGTCTCCGGCGTCATCGCACTGCACATGTCGATCAGCCAGGACAAGCTTGCCGACATCACCTCTATGATGGATCCCGAGCGCGAGAAGGTAATCTATCTGCGCATCGCCCGCCGCGCCGCGATTGACGGCATGAGCGACTTGTCGGCCTTCGCCTCGGCACGGGCCGAACAGGGTCGCGACGGCAACACCAATCAGGGCGATCCGCGCGCCCTGCTCTATTCCAGCCTGTCCACGGTGACCTCCGATACCATCGAGGATGTGCGCGCCAAACTGGGCAAGATCGACCGCAGCAAATTGTCGGATGGCGACCGCGCCTTGCTCGAGGCAGCCCAGACCATCGCCGGCGAAGTGGTGGCGCCGCCTGCCTCGCCTCCGGCCGCAGATCCGGCGCGCGCCCTGGTCGCGCCATCGCCCGAACCCGAGATCGCGGCCGCGTCGCCCACCGATGCCGCCGGATTGCCGCCTGTCGAGGGCGCCGTCTCCGAACAGCCGGCCGTTGCGCCATCCCTGGAAGCAGCACCGGCTGCGCCGAACGCACCCACCGACGCGGCGACCGTCCTGCGGGCATCGGCGCCGGTGGCCTCGGCCAGCGCCGACACCACAGATCCGACCGACGCCGCCATGACGAAAACCCGTCGACAGCTGGACCTGATCGACCAGATGCTTGGAGCCGCCCCGAAATGACCCCCAGCCTCGGCCCGGCCCTGCCAGGATTTACCGCCGCGCGCACGGCCGAGCAGCCGGCCGCGTCCGGAAAGAAGGACGACACCGGTTTCGGAGAGATGGTGCGCGGCGGTGCGAGCCCTGCTCATTCGGAAAAGCAGCCACCGGCCGAGGCAGGCTCCCGCGATCCGCGTTGGAGCAGACTTGCCGCGGACCTTGCTGGCAAGGAAGGCAAGGACGAGCCGATGCCCACCGGCACGACAAGGACCACGCCGAGCGGATCGTCTGCCGCGAAATCCATGAAGGACGGCAAGGACGCCGGGGCGGACAAGGATGCCGACGCCGACGCGCCGGCCGCCGAACCGGGCGCGACGGCGCTCGATGAGCATCTGCCGCTGCTGATGGCTTTTCATGACCTGCGCCATTTCTCGACATCGGCCAAGTCGGCCGACCCAAGCGCGAGCGAAACAGGACAACACGAGGCTGTCGTTGGACAGCTTCCGTCGAAGGCCTATCGGCCGAAATCCGCCGCCGACGGTCTCGAGCCCATGTCCAAGCCTGAGCGGGTATCGCTCGTCGACGGACCGTTGACCAAACTCGACGGTCAGTTCGTCCGCGATGCCGCCGGCGCGCCGAAACACGACAATACCATCGCGGCCGGCCCCCTGCCCGAGGCGTCCGCGGAGGTGCCGGGCGTGAAGACGCAACACGCGCCGCCGCAGCTGAAATCCATCACCGACCTTCAGTCCTCATTGCGGTCCGAGCCGGGAAAACGCCAGTCGGCGGCGACACGCATCGAAGTGGTTTCCGAACGCAGCTTTCCTGCGCCGCCGCAGGCGCCGATGAGCCAGGCAGCCCTCAACGTGATCGGCGCCATTTCAGCCGATGGCGGCCCGAACCAGGCGCTTTCCACGGCTTCCGCGACCGCTCAGCTGACGGGCTCTGTTGCCGTTCCGACACATGTGTTGAAGATCGAACTTCACCCGGCCGAACTGGGCATGGTCACTGCCCATCTTCGGCTCTCTGGTGAACAACTGTCGATTGAATTGAAGCCCGAAACACACGATGCCTATCGCCGGCTTTCCAGCGACAGCGAGGCGATCGGCAAGTCGCTGCGCGGACTGGGCTTCGAGGTTGATAAGGTCACCATCCTGCAACCTTCGGTCGCAGTTCCCTCTACAACCCGGACGGATACAACCGCCTCCGTCAGCGCTGCACCGGGCCGCGATCCATCATTCTTCCAGCCTGGAAATTCCGGCGGCGGCAATAGCGGAGCCGGCGGCCAGCAGTCGGGTCATCAATCCGCAAGGGGTAACCATCATGAAGCGCAAGCACACGGCCGCGCCGCTTCGCCTTCTCGCGAGCGCGCTGGCGGCGATATCTTTATCTAGCCTCGCGAGCAGCGCTGGCGCCGCCACCAATCCTTGCGAACCCGAGATCCTGCGTGCCGCCGACCGCTATGGCGTGCCCGCCGGTATCCTCTATGCCGTCGGGTTGACGGAAACCGGCAACAAAGGCAGTCTTCAGCCCAACGCATTGAATATAGAGGGGAAAGCAGTCTTCCCGAGAAGCCGCACCGAAGCCCTTGCCGCCTTCGCCAACGCCCAGCGCGAGGGTAAGACGCTGATCGATCTCGGCTGCATGCAGATCAACCATCACTACCATGCCTCGCATTTCCGCAGCGTCGAGGACATGCTCGACCCACGCCAGAACGTCGACTACGCGGCCCGCTTTCTGGCCAGCCTCCATGCCCGCCACGAGACGTGGTCGATGGCCGTCGCCCGCTATCATGCCGGTCCCGACAACGATCCGGCGCAGAAGGTCTATGTCTGCAGGGTGATCGCCAACATGGTGGCCACCGGCTTTGGCAAATGGACCGCGAACGCCCGCGCCTTCTGCAACCCCTAAGCGCATTTTCTCCTGCTAATACATCGATCCCCTGACACGAAGCGGGTAGTACGACTTCGTCACGAGTTGGACGGGTAAGCATATCTGGCGGCATGCTAATGCAACCGATGCGATTCCAGACTCCCAAGAAACTAGTTACAAGAAATGATGGTTGTTCAGGATTCCCGCCAGCGGATACGCCTTTCCCCACGGGGCAAATGTGCTGATTCGGAGGCGGGGCCGATGATCGTTATCGTTGACGAGCGAGAGCTCGTGACAGAGGGCTATAATTCACTTTTCGACCGCGAGGGGATCGCCTGCGCCGGTTTCGCGCCGGGTGAATTCGGCGAGTGGGTCAACTCGGCCGCCGACACCGATCTGCGTTCGGTCCGGGCCTTCCTGATCGGCGACTGCCGTGACGGCGCGATCTCGCCGCGCCAGATCCGCGACCGCACCGGAGCTCCGGTCATTGCGCTCAGCGAGCAGCATTCGCTGGAAAACACGCTGCGGTTGTTCGAGAGTGGCGTCGACGACGTCATCCGCAAGCCGGTGCACATCCGCGAAATCCTGGCCCGCATCACCGCCATCCGCCGACGCGCCAGCGAGGACGTCGCCTATACCGAGATCGGCGCCATGCGCATCTTCATGGACGGCCGCGATCCCGAGATCGACGGCCAGCCGCTGCCCTTGCCGCGCCGTGAGCGCCGTATCCTGGAATATCTGGCGAGCAATCGCGGCCGCCGCGTCACCAAGACCCAGGTGTTCAACGCCATCTACGGCATCTTCGACGAAGAGGTCGAGGAGAACGTGGTGGAAAGCCACATCAGCAAGTTGCGCAAGAAACTGCGCGAGAAGCTCGGCACTGACCCGATCGATTCCAAGCGCTTCCTCGGCTACCGGCTCGTGTTCTGATGCGGCACCGCGCCAGCCTCGCGCAAGACAGGACGCGTAGCCTCGAAGCCAGCGGCATGGATATTGCGGAGACATCTCGATGAGCCTCTACGGAATGATGCGGACCGGCGTTTCCGGCATGAATGCCCAGGCAAACCGCCTGTCGACAACGGCCGACAACATCGCCAACTCCGACACCACCGGCTACAAGCGGTCTTCGGCCGAATTTTCGACGCTGATCATGCCGTCGACCGGCGGCGCCTATAATTCCGGCGGCGTCACCACGACGATCCGCCAGGCGGTGAGCGATCCGGGCGTGCTTCAATACACGACCTCGGTCTCCGACCTTGCCGTCAGCGGCGATGGCTTCTTTGTGGTCCAGGACCCGAGCGGCACGCCTTTCCTGACCCGCGCCGGCGCCTTCGTTCCCGATGCCCAGGGCCGGCTGGTCAATGCCGCCGGTTTCCAGCTGATGGCCTACAGCTATGCCAACGGCACTCCGGCGGCGACGGTCAACGGCTTCGAAGGTCTCGAGCCGGTTGTCATCTCCGACCAGGGACTGACCGCGACGCCGAGCACCCAGGGTAATTTCAGCGGCAATCTGCCGGCAGGTGCGACACCGGTCGCCGCCGGCAACCTGCCCAGCACGAACTCGGCGGGCGCGCAGTACACTTCGAAATCGTCGATGGTCGCCTATGACAATCTCGGCAACAAGAAGCTGCTCGACGTCTATTTCACCAATACCGGTGCCGGCACCTGGGAGGTGGCGGTCTTCGACCAATCGAAGGCGACGGCCGGAACTGGCTTCCCCTACGCTGCCGGCGGTGCCCTGGGCACGGCCAACCTGACCTTCGATACCACGACCGGCAAGCTCACCGGCACCCCGACCGACGTTTCATTCACAGTACCGGGCGGCGCCAGCCTCGACCTCGATCTGTCGAAGCTGACCCAGCTCGGCACCGGCTTCACCGTCTCCGACGCACAGGTCAACGGCAACGCGCCGAGCACCATCGACAAGGTGCAGATCAGCAAGGACGGCACCATCTACGCCCAGTACAAGGACGGCACCTCCAAGCCGCTCTACAAAATTCCGCTGGCCGACGTGCAGAGCCCCGACCAGCTCAAGGCGCTGCCTGGCAATGTCTACGCGCAAGGCACCGACTCCGGTGCCATCCGTGTCGGCTTTGCCAACGAAGGCAAGCTTGGTTCGATCATTTCCGGCGCGCTCGAAAATTCCAACGTCGATATCGCGGAGGAATTGACCGACATGATCGCGGCTCAGCGCAGTTACACCGCCAATTCCAAAGTCTTCCAGACCGGGTCCGATCTGATGGACGTCCTCGTCAACCTGAAGAGATAAACCGGGCTCCGCCCGTGAAAGACCAGCATGTCGCTTTCCTCCGCACTGAGCATCGCCCAATCGGCGCTTCTGGCCACCTCGCGGCAGACAAGCGTCGTCACGCGCAACGTGGCAGACGCCGACAATCCGAACTATTCGCGCCGCATCGCGCTGGTCACCAGCACGACGCCCGGCGCGCGTTCGGTCGATGTCCAGCGTGCAGCCAACGACCTGCTGTTTCGCCAGAACCTCGGCGCTCTGTCCGCCTACGCCGGCCAGAACGCGCTCTACGGCGGCATGGACCAGCTCGACGTTTCAGTGAATGGCGTCGACAACGCCTCCTCACCTTCGACCGCCATCGCCAATCTGCAGCAGGCGCTGCAGCTATACGCCACCTCGCCGTCCAACCAGAATCTTGGCTCGAGCGTGATCGACGCGGCCAAACAGGTCGTGCGGTCCCTGAATGAAGGCTCCAAGGCCATTCAGGATTTTCGTACCCAGACCGACGGCCAGATCGATACCGCCGTCAAGGATCTCAACTCGCTGCTCAACCAGTTCCAGGATGCCAACACGGCGGTCATGTCCGGAACCCGTTCCGGCACCGACGTTTCCGATGCGCTCGACCAACGCGACGCATTATTGAAGAAGATCGCCAATTACATTCCGGTATCGACCTTCACGCGTGGCGACAACGACATGGTCATCACCACGGGTGACGGCACGACGTTGTTCGAGACGATCCCACGCGCCGTCAGCTTCGCCCCATCTTCGGGCTATGCCGCGGGTGCGGCCGGCAACGCGGTCTACATCGACAACGTACCGGTCTCGGCGGGCAGCGGCGGCAACACCACCGCCAGCGGCACGATTGCCGGCCTGCTGCAATTGCGCGACGGCGTCGCCTCGACCATGCAGAGCCAGCTCGACGAAACCGCCCGCGGCCTTATCACCGCCTTTGCCGAAACCGCACCGTCGATGCCCAACGCGGCGGGCCTGTTCACCTGGTCGGGCGCACCGGCGGTGCCAGCCGCGGGCACGCTCGTCGATGGCCTTGCTGGAACGATCAAGATCAACGCCGCGATGGATCCCAGCACTGGCGGCAACCCGACATTGCTGCGTGACGGCGGCGCCAATGGCGCCGCATACGTCGCCAACACTGGCGGGGCCTCATACTCCAACCTTCTGGTCGCCTATGGCGACCAGCTCGACAAGCCGATGACGTTCGATCCCTCGGCCGGGATTTCGGCAACCTCCAGCGTTGCCGACTACGCCGCCAATTCGATCGGCTGGTTGCAGGGCGTTCGTCAGCAGGCTTCGACCGCAGCCGACGCCAAGGAAGCCCTGGCACAGCGCAGCGCCGATGCCTTGTCCAACGCAACGGGCGTCAATGTCGATCAGGAGATGTCGCTGATGCTCGATCTCGAGCACACCTATCAGGCATCCGCCCGGATGATGAAGACCGTCGACGACATGATGACGGCTCTGTTGAACGCGGTGGGATAAGCCATGACCTTTGTCTCCTCTGCTGCCCTTACGAATGCCATGCGCTATCAGCAAATGCGTATGCAGGCCGATCTCGTCAAAGCCACGAAGGAGTCCTCGACCGGCAAGGTCGCCGATGTCGGTCTGGCACTCGGTGGGCGTACCGCACAGTCCGTCACCTTTTCGCGCGACCTCGACCGGCTCAACGTCATTGTCGATTCCAACGGACTGGTGGCCGCCCGGCTCTCATCGACCCAGACCTCGCTCGGCCAACTCTCCAACGTCGCGCAGACTTTCCTGTCCAGCCTGACCACCGCATCGTCGGGCGACAACACCGACAGCCTGACCCAATCGACCGGCCAGACAACCATCCAGCAGCTTACGTCGATCCTCAACACCAGCGTCAACGGCGAATATCTGTTCGCCGGCACAAACACCGACGTCAAGCCCATCAACGATTTCACGGCCGCCGGCTCTCCCGCCAAGGCCGCCTTTGACGCCTCCTTCGTCGCCAAGTTCGGCTTCACGCCCAATGACCCGGCCGCGGCCAACATCACCGCGGCCCAGATGGATGATTTCATCACCAACGATGTCACGCCGCAGTTCCTCGGCGCGGGCTGGCAGACCAACATGTCGAACGCGACCGACCAGCAGATCGTCAGCCGCATCGCGCTCAACGAAACCACCGAGACCTCGACCGGCGCCAACAGCGACGGTATCAGGAAGCTTGCCATGGCGGCCGCCTTGGTCTCCAGCCTGATGTCCACCAATATCAGCCAGGCGGCGAAGGACAGCATCGTCGACCATTCGCAGAAACTGGTCGGCGAGGCGCTGAGCGGCATCGCGCAGGTGCAATCCCAGACCGGCATCGTCCAGAAGCGCGTCTCCGACGCCAGCGACCGTATGAAGACGCAGATCGACCTGTTCGAACGGCACATTCTGGATCTCGAAGCAGTCGATCCGGCGGAAGCAGCGACCCGCGTCGCCGACCTGACGCAGCATATCGAGACGTCTTTCGCTCTGACGGCGCGCCTGCAGCAGCTCAGCCTGTTGAATTACCTGACCTGACACCTCTAGCGGAACGGTAGAGCCAACAATGTACCAATTCTCCTACGCCGACGTTCAGAGCACCTCCGTCGCGGACGCCAAGGACCGCGAACGGGAGCTGCTGACCCGCTCGATCGACATGCTGTCGGCCGCCGCCGCGGCCGGTCAGGCTTCGATGGAGGCCGTGGAGGCGCTGCATTTCACCAATCGCGTCTGGACCACCTTCGTCGAGGATCTTGGCTCCAGCGACAACGCACTCCCCAAGGAATTGCGCGCCAACCTGATTTCCATCGGCCTGTGGCTGTTGCGCGAGGCCGAGGACATCCGCCAGGGCCGCACCGACAATTTCGAGGGGCTGATCGAAGTGTCCCAGATCATCCGCGACGGCATTCAATGACCAACACGCTGAAGATCTCGCTGAAACCCAACGAGAAGATCTACATCAACGGCGCCGTCATCCGCGTCGACCGCAAGGTCACCGTCGAGCTGATGAACGACGTGCAGTTCCTGCTCGAAAGCCATGTGATCCAGGCCGACGAGGCGTCGACGCCATTGCGGCAGCTCTATTTCATCGTGCAGGTCATGCTGATGAACCCCGCTGGTGCCGATGAAGCCCGCGAGATGTTCCGCCGCTCGCTGCCGCTGCTTATTGCAAGTTTCGAAGACGCCGAGATCGGCAGCGCGCTGAAACAGGTCGACCGCATGGTCGGCGAGGATCACATCTACGAGGCCTTGAAGGCGATCCGTTCGCTTTATCCTCTCGAACGCCGCGCGCTTGGCGGCAATGACGATATTCCGGGCGCCGCGCGCCCGCTGGCCGTAGGAGCACGATACTAATGACCGTGGATATGACGACGACGGTACCGGTTGGCGCCAACCAGACCACCACGCAGACCGCCAAGACCGCTGTCGACTATAACTCGTTCCTGAAACTTCTGATCGCCGAGATGAAGAACCAGGATCCGACCAAGCCGATGGATTCGACGCAGTACGTCGCCCAGCTCGCCACCTTCTCGCAGGTCGAGCAGTCGGTGCAGACCAACACCAAGCTCGACCAGATCATGCAGTCGTCGGCGCTGTCGCAGGCCGACGCTCTCATAGGCCGCAACATCACCTCGGCCGATGGTAAGACCACGGGCACGGTGGCGTCGGTGACGCTTGGCAGCAACGGCCTGATCGCAGTGCTGCAGGATGGCACCACGGTCCCCGTCGGCGCGGGCGTATCGATCAAGCCGGCGAGCTAGGCCGACCGCCAACATGAACGAGGCCGACGCACTCGATATCGTCCAGTACGCGGTGTGGACGGTGCTGACGGCATCCGCGCCGGTGGTGCTGGTCGCAATGGCCGTCGGCATCGGCATCGCCTTGATCCAGGCATTGACACAGGTCCAGGAAATCACCTTGACCTTCGTGCCCAAGATCGTCGCCATCATGCTGGTGGTGGCGCTTACGGGCCCGTTCATCGGCGGCCAGATATCGGCCTTCACCAATGTCATCTTCGAGCGCATCCAGAACGGTTTCTGAGCGATTCCAGAAAGGATGCTCGGCGCCTTCCGGCACAGGCGTGTGGCCCTTCGCTATCCCCTTGTTGGACCATGATCTTCCCCGCAAGGCATTCGCCCTTTGCGCCGCGATGCCATAGTTTCGGCAAATCATGCGGGGAAACGGATCACCGCAAGGATCAGCGCGCCGTGGCAGGAACCGCCCATGATTGACGAAAAGCCGGATAGCGAAAGCGTCTCGGCGCTGGCGCCGTTCCGGCATGGCATCTTCCGCGCCGTGTGGGGCGCAAGCCTCGTCTCCAATTTCGGCGGCTTGATCCAGGGTGTCGGCGCCGCCTGGATGATGACCACCATCGCCACCTCGCCGTATCAGGTCGCCCTGGTCCAGGCCTCGACCACCTTGCCGATCATGCTATTCGCGCTTGTCGCCGGCGCCATCGCCGACAGTTTCGACCGCCGCAAGGTGATGCTGGTCGCCCAGACATTCATGCTGGTCGTTTCGGCGCTTCTGACCGCCTTCACCTATTTGGACCTGATCACGCCGTGGACGCTGCTGGCCTTCACCTTCCTGATCGACAGCGGCACGGCGCTCAACAGCCCGTCATGGCAGGCCTCCGTCGGCGACATCGTTCCGCGCAACAAGGTGCCCGCCGCCGTGGCGCTGAACTCCATGGGCTTCAACCTGACCCGCAGCGTCGGCCCGGCCATCGGCGGCATCATCGTCGCGGCCGCCGGTGCGGCCGCCGCCTTCGCGGCGAACGCGGTGAGCTATGTCGGCCTCATCGTCGTGCTGGCACGCTGGAAGCCGGATGTACCGGTCTCGGCCCTGCCGCGCGAGTCATTGGGAGCCGCCATGGGTGCCGGCCTGCGCTACGTCGCCATGTCGCCCAACATCGGCAAGGTGCTGGTCAGGGGCGCGGCCTTTGGCTTCAGCGCCGGCGCGGTGCTGGCGCTGCTGCCGCTGGTGGCCCGCGACGTCGTCAGGGGCGACGCGCTGACCTACGGCATCATGCTGGGCGCCTTCGGCATCGGCGCGGTCGGCGGCGCGCTGATCAGCGTGCGGCTGCGGCAGTTGCTCTCCAGCGAGACGATGGTGCGCTGCGCCTTCGCCGGTTTCGCTGCCTGCGCCTTGAACGCCGCTATCAGCCAGCATGCCTGGCAGACCTCGCTCGGCCTGCTTGTCGGCGGCGCCTGCTGGGTGATCGCGCTATCCCATTTCAACGTCACGGTGCAGATGGCGACGCCGCGTTGGGTGGTCGGCCGGGTTCTCTCGGTCTACCAGACCGCCACCTTCGGCGGCATCGCGCTGGGCAGCTGGATCTGGGGTGTCGTCGCCGATGCGCATGGTGCCGGGACCGCGCTGATCGCCGCGGCCATCGCAATGCTCGCCGGCGGCGCCCTCGGCCTTGTGCTGCCGCTGCCGCAACAGCAGGTGCTCAACCTCGACCCGCTCAATCGCTTCAAGGAACCGCATCTCGCCCTCGACCTCAAGCCGCGCAGCGGCCCGATCGCCATCATGATCGAATATGTGATCCGGCACGAGGACGAGGCGGAATTCCTCGCCACCATGGCCGAACGTGGCCGCATCCGCCGCCGTGACGGTGCCCGCAACTGGACGCTGGCGCGCGATCTCGAAAATCCGTCGATCTGGATCGAGCATTACCACACGCCGACCTGGCTCGAATATGTCAGGCACAACGGCCGCATCACCCATGCCGACGCCATGGTCGGCGAACGCTTGCGGGCGCTGCACTCAGGCGATGAGCCGCCGCGCGTGCGACGCGTGATCGAGCGCCCGACAACCGCCGGCACGGCGTTGGTGCCTGCCAAGGGACCGATCGAGCACTGACGAGTTCGGAAACCGCAGGCGCGCCTATCCCTCGCCCGACAGGTCCCGGCGCGCCTTTTCGAGTTCCTCGGCATAGCGCCGCATCAAATGCCCCTCGGTCAGCAGACCGAGCACGATGTGGTCGGCGAAGTCCTCGACCACGGCCAGTTCCTCGGCGCCGGCGCGCTGGAAGGTCTCGGCGGCGGTCTGCACGTTCATGCTGGGCACCAGAACGGCATCCTTGTACTGGGCAAGATCGCGCACCGGCACCTCGCCGCCGGAAGGATCGCTGTGCAGTTCGGCCACGATCAGCATGCCGACATATTCGTCCCCCGGGTCGACGGCGATCACGCGCTGGGCCGACCCCAGCGGGAACTCCTTGCGGAAGGCGGCCAGCGTCGTCGACGCATCGATGGTCTTGATGTCCTCGCGCATCATCGAGCCGACGGTCAGGCTGCGCATCCAGCCGACATCGTGGGCGCTGCGGATCGTCTCGCCGCGCAGGTGGAAGCGCCAGGTAGAGAACGAATAGCCGAAGGTTTCGCGCACCAGAATCGCCGCCATGATCGAAGCGGCCAGCACCACGCCGGTGAGCGTCAGGTCGCGGGTCGATTCCAGCGCCAGGAAGGTCATGGTCAGCGGACCGCCGACGACACCGACGGCAAGCGACGTCATGCCGACGACGGCGGCGACCGAGGGGTCGATGCCGGTCGCCGGCGAGACGAGCGCCATGACACCGGCGAACGCCTTGCCGAGCAGCGCGCCGAGGAACAGCGAGGCGAAGAACAGTCCGCCGCGAAAACCCGAGCCCAGCGAGATGGCCGACGCAGCCAGCTTCAGCACGAAGACGCTGGCCACCACCGCCAGCCCGTAATTCATGGCGAACTCGCGGTGCAGCGCGCCGTGGCCGCTGGACAGGACCTGCGGCGTGATCAGGCCGAGGAGGCCGACTAGGACACCGCCGATGACGGGCCGCAGCGAGGCATCGATCGAAAGCCTGTTGAAACCGCGCTCGATCAGCGTCACCAGTTGCATGATGGCGATTGAGGCCGCGCCGCCGAGCAGGCCGAGCAGAAGGAATGGCACATATTGGCTGGCGGTGAGTTGCGGCAACCCTGAAAGCTCGAGCGGGAACGGTACGCCGCCGAACACTTCCGCCGTCAGCGACGCCGAGACCGCGGCCGTCATGACAGGCGCGACATTGGCGACCGAGTAGATGCCGATGACCAGCTCGAAACCGTAGAAGGCGCCGGTCAGCGGCGCATCGAAGGCGGCTGATATGGCGCCGGCGGCGCCACAGCCGACCAGGATGCGGACATCGTTGCGGCGCAACCTGAAGGCGCGCGCCATCCTCGAGGCGACACCGGAGCCAACCTGCGTATAGCCGGCCTCCAGGCCTACGGAGGCGCCGAAGCCGCTGGAAATCATCGTCTGCACGACGATGATGAAGGTGTCGGTCAGCGACATGCGCCCGCCATAGAGCGCGTTGGCCTCGATCGGGTCGACCGGCGTGCGGAATTTCCGAAGCCTCAGCCAGATCACCGATATCCCAAGCAGGATGCCGCCGATCGCAGGGATCAGCGCCTGCATCGGATTGGCGAGCGAGAACATGCCGGACAGCCGCCCGCCGGGCTGGACACCGAACATCAGCCCGTGCAGGTCCTGCACGATCTGGCTCATCGAGGTAACCAGTATGCCGGCCATGACGCCGACAGCGCCCGCCATGATGACCACGGCGATGCCGCGCGCCTCCAGGAGAGGGACTGACCTCAAAAGCACCGCGCGCAGCCGGCGGGCGTAGACTTGGGGTTGGTTTCTGGAAAGCACCGGGACGGCTCGCCGATATCAAAGGCAAAGGAAGACCCGCCTGATACGCCGGGCGGCACGTCGTGACAACCACAATGCCGACATCAAAGGCGCCAATATGGCCGCGATACCGCCCGATCCGGCTTTTCTCGCCCTGGGAGCGGAAAGCCACCGCCGGCGTCGTGCGGTCAGTCCGGTATCGTCAGCAGGCCGCAATCGTCGTCGGCAACAAAGGTGGCCAGCAGTTCGGCTGGCTCGGTCGTGCTGGCATTCTCGGCGAAGAGATGGATCGCTCCGGGTGGCTCGAACCAGGTTTGTCCCTCCGTATAGGTGCCGACGGGGCCGCCCGCCAGTTGCGAACGCAGCGTGCCCTTCAGCACAAAAGCGCTGACCGAGCCCGGATGCCGGTGTCGGGTATAGGCATTTGGAGGAAATGCGACGACGACCGTGGTGATCGACTTGCCGGGCACGTTAGGCAGCCTTTCGCAAGAGACCGGCGTGACGACCGTCTTGGGCCGCGCGGCGGCGGGGCTGCCCTCGGCAGCGCCTTCCATGTTCATATGCGTTTCCATGCCAACCGGCAGAACACCCGTCAAACCCGGACCGGCCCATTTCGCCGCCAGCGCGAACAGAACCGCGACGGCACTGATAGCGATCAGGGACTGGCCAGTGCGCAAACGAGCATGATTGCTGATCATGTCGATGTCTCCGAGCGGATTGGTTCAGGCGGGCAAGCGGAAATCAGCGCGCCAGCCGAGTTCCTCGGCCGCCTTTCGCGTCGAGACGGCCCCGTTGGGTTCGGCAACGTTGAAGATGCCGGGCGCGCCCTTGTCCAACGCGAGCAGCGCGGCATGGGCGGCCGCATCGACATGCAGCGGCGACGCGCCGGCGGCCGTATTCGCTCCCGTTCCCGGGCCATAGAGCTGGCCATACCGCAGGACGATGCCGGCGAATGGTGCGTCGAGCACGGCCGTTTCGAGCGCGATGACCCCGCCGACGCTGATGCCGCGGTTGCCGCTTGCCCCGCCATCCAGCGGATCGGCCTCGGCATGCGGCTCGGGGCCTGGCGCATAGGCCCAGGCGATGCTTTGCGCCACCATGCGCCTGACGCCGGCGGCGGCGGCCGCGGCGACCAGATTGCGGGTGCCTTCGTCGCGAATGCGGGCATTACGCACGACAGCCTCGGCCATGCGGCTCGGGTCCAGGCCCGCCGGCAGGTCGGTCAACTGGTGGACGACGATGTCGGGGCGGGCAGCAAGCATCGCCTGCATCAGTGCTTCGGCATCGAATACATCCACAACCGCCGGCTCGACGCCAAGGGCCTCCAATCTGGCGGCCTTGTCGGCATTGCGCGTGGTGCCCGTCACCTGATGGCCAGCGGCCAGGAGTTGCGGGACCAGCCGCTGCCCGATGGCGCCGGAGGCGCCGGCGAGAAAAATCCGATAGGCCATCGTCTTCGTCCTCGCTCTGCTTTAATATCAGTGTTCGAATTACATATAAGAGCTCTTACATCATGCGCAAGCCAAATCAGCCTCCGTCGGTTCCAGCTCCGGGCGAAGGCAAACGCGGCGAGGAAGGTTATCTCGGCTATCTCCTGCGGCAGGCGGCCGGCGCGCATCGGCTGAGAGTCGACCGGGCGCTGGCCGACCTCGGCGTGACCCAGCCGCAATTCGTCACTTTGACCATGCTGGCGGCCTATCCAGGCCTCTCCAACGCCGATCTTGCCCGGCTGGCGCTGCTCACCCCGCAAACGCTCAGCGTGATCGTCACCAATCTGGAGCGGGCCGGCTCGCTGGTGCGCAAGCCGCACGCTGTTCATGGCCGCATCCAGCATATCGAGCTCAGCGCCAGCGGAGAGGCGCTGCTGCGGCGATGCCGGGACCGGGTGCATGCGATCGAGAGGCAATTGGCCGACGGCCTGTCGGCGGCGGAGGAACGGGCGGTCAGGCGGTGGCTGGTCGGCGTTGCCACCGCCGACACCGCCGGGACCTGATTGCTTGCTGGCGGCCGGCAAGGATCGGGGCGCCGGACCGCTCAGGTCGGCATGGCTTCGCCGGCCTCGTGGAGCACGAGATTGCGCTCGCCGATGCCGAGCTCCGGCCAGGTCGCACGCCAGTCGGCGATATGCGGCGAGCGGAAATGCGCATCGAGCACTGTCCTGTCGCGCCATGCCTCGGTGACCCGGATCAAGCCGGGATCAAGCACATCCTGCGCATAGGAATATTCAAGGCAGCCGTCCTCGGCGCGGCTGGCGCGAACCATGCGTTCCATCACCGGCCTTGCCTTGTCGAGCCTGTCGGGCGGCAGGCGGATCGTACCGATGATCAGCAGCATGGATTGTCCTTCGCGAGAGAGTCATCCGGCCACTCTCCCACCCTCGCGCAAGCTTGGCCAGCTACCCTCGCCGGGCTGTCGCATGCTCGGCAGCCCATGGGTTCGAGGACGAGAATGGCGATCAGCGAAAGCATCCAGCCCGGCGCGGTGGCCAAGAACGGCCGCGACATCTTTTTCGCGCTCGGCATCATCGTCATCCTGGCGGTGCTGTTCCTGCCGATCCCGGCTTTCCTCATCGACATCGGCCTCGCCTTCTCGATCGCGCTTTCGGTGCTGATCCTGATGGTGGCGCTGTGGATCCAGCGGCCGCTCGATTTCTCCTCGTTCCCGACCGTGCTGCTCATCGCCACCATGCTGCGCCTGTCGCTCAACATCGCCACCACGCGCATGATCCTGTCGCATGGCAATGAGGGCACGCACGCCGCCGGCTATGTCATCGCCGGCTTCTCCAAGCTGGTCATGGCCAGCGACTTCGTCATCGGCCTCATCGTCTTCATGATCCTGATCGTGGTGAATTTCATCGTCATCACCAAGGGCGCCACCCGTATCGCCGAAGTCGGCGCGCGCTTCACCCTCGACGCCATTCCCGGCAAGCAGATGTCGATCGACGCCGACCTCTCCGCCGGGATGATCGACGACAAGACCGCGCAGTTGCGCCGCCGCGAACTGGAAGAGGAATCCTCCTTCTTCGGCTCGATGGACGGCGCCTCGAAATTCGTGCGCGGCGACGCCATCGCCGGCCTCATCATCACCGCCATCAACATCGTCGGCGGCATCGCCATCGGCTACATCAGGCACGGCATGGGCATGGGCCAGGCCGCCGACGTGTTCATCAAGCTGTCGGTCGGCGACGGTCTGGTCACCCAGATCCCGGCGCTGATCGTCTCGCTCGCCGCCGGCCTCTTGGTCTCCAAGGGCGGCACGCGCGGTTCGACCAACCAGGCCGTGTTCGGTCAGCTCGGTGCCCATCCGCGCGCGCTCTACGTGGCGGCCGCACTGCTGGTGCTGCTCGGTCTGATGCCCGGCCTGCCGCTGTTCCCGTTCTTCGCGCTCGCCGCCGGCATGGCCGGCCTCGGCTATGTCATTCCGATGCGCCACAACCGGGCCGTCGCCGAGGCCGAGGCACTGAAGAGCCAGGAGAAGGCGACCAAGGCCGAGGAAGAAAAGAATTCGGTCAAGGCCTCGCTCGCCACCGCCGAGATCGAACTCCTGATCGGCAAGCAGCTTTCGACCCGGCTCCTGGTCTCGCATCAGGAACTGGTCTTCCGCATGTCCAAGATGCGCAAGAAATTCGCCCAGCAATACGGCTTCGTCGTGCCTGAAGTCCGTGTCGCCGACGACTTCGCCATCCCGCCGAAAAGTTATCAGATCAAGGTGCACGGCACCGTAGTCGCCGAATATTCGATGCGCGTCGGCGAGATCATGGTGCTGCTCGGCAACCGCGATATACCCGAAATCCCCGGCGAGGAAATCCGCGAGCCCGCCTTCGGCATGCGCGCCTACTCCGTCATGGAAACCTTCGCCGAGGATCTGAAGCGCGAGAACTTCACCTTCGCCGACAACATGTCGGTGCTGCTCACGCATCTCTCGGAAGTCATCCGCAACAACCTGCCGCAGCTCCTCTCCTACAAGGACATGAAGGCGCTGCTCGAACGCCAGGACCAGGAATACCGCAAGCTCGCCGACGAGATCTGCACCACCCACATCTCCTATCCCGGCCTGCAGGCGGTGCTGAAGCTTTTGCTTGCCGAACGCGTCTCGATCCGCAATCTGCACCTCATCATCGAGGCCATCGCCGAGATCGCGCCGCATGTGCGCCGCACCGAGCAGATCGTCGAACATGTGCGCATCCGCATGGCCCAGCAGATCTGCGGCGACCTCTCGGAAGGCGGCGTGCTCAAGGTGCTGCGCCTCGGCAACCGCTGGGACCTCGCCTTCCACCAGAGCCTCAAGCGCGACGCCAAGGGCGAGGTGCGCGAGTTCGACATCGATCCGCGCCAGCTCGAGGAGTTCGGCCAGGACGCCACCAAGGCGATCAAGAAACATCTGGAAGCCGGCGAGCGCTTCGTGCTGGTCACGGCGCCCGACGCCCGCCCCTATGTGCGCATGATCATCGAGCGCCTGTTCACCACGCTGCCGGTGCTCTCCCATGTCGAAATCGCCAAGGGCGTCGAGATCAGGGTGCTCGGGACCATATCGTGAGCGTTCTCTCGCAGGCCGTCGTCATCGCGGCGTTTCTCGCCTTCTGCCGCATCGGTGCCTGTTTCATGCTGATGCCGGGCCTGTCCAGCGCCCGCATCCCGGTTCAGGTCAGGCTGTTCGTCGCGGTCGCCGCTACCGGCGGCCTGCTCGCCTTCCTGTGGGACAAGATCTTTCCCTTCGTCGATCCGCGCCCGCAGATCCTGGTGCCGATGATCGTCTCGGAGCTGCTGGTCGGCGGACTGATCGGCGCCATGACCAGGCTCTACATGGAATCGCTTCGCTTCATGGGCTCGGCCATCGCCATGCTGATCGGCTATGGCGGCTCCGGCGGACCGGCGATCGAGGAGCCGGAGCCGCAGGCGGCGCTTGCCGCCATCATTTCGTTCTCGGCGCTGCTGATGCTGTTCGTCTTCGACTTCGATCACGAGATCGTCCGCGCCCTGGTGACGTCCTACACGGTCGCGCCGGTCAACGTCTTCTTCAACCCGCAGGCAGCGCTGGTCGACGTCACCGACACCGTGTCGGACACGTTCTTCCTGGTCATCCGCCTCGGCAGCCCGTTCGTCGCCTATGCCATTCTCGTCAACCTGACGATCGGCTTCGTCAACAAGCTGACCCCGCAGATCCCGATCTACTTCATCTCCCAGCCCTTCGTCATCGCCGGCGGCATGCTGATCTTCTATTTCGCCATCGGCACCATGCTGTCGCTGTTCGTCGACGGCTTCGTCGACCTCACGCTGGCGAGGTGACATGAGCACGCGCAAGGATCGCTTGAGAAAACTGGTCAAGGTGCAGGAGCAGCTGAAAGCCCTGCACGAAACCCGCCACGCCACCTTCGTCGCCGCGGCAAACGCCGCCGAGACCGAAGCCCGCGAATTGATCGGCCATTTCGACCAGGACAATTCCCTCTCCAGCCTGTTCCCCGATCTCTATCATCGCCGCATCGCCCAGGCCGTCGTGCGCCAGGAGGAGAGCCTGGAAAGCGCAA
Organism: Mesorhizobium sp. ES1-3; assembly: GCF_020164795.1. Lineage (NCBI taxonomy): Bacteria > Pseudomonadati > Pseudomonadota > Alphaproteobacteria > Hyphomicrobiales > Phyllobacteriaceae > Mesorhizobium > Mesorhizobium sp. ES1-3. The sequence continues at coordinate 55,458 of NZ_JAIUGW010000007.1, read as the reverse complement.
GGCAAGAAGCCGGCCTCATCGCCGCGGCAAGCGCCCGCACCAACATGGTCGAGCGCGCCTACAAGGACGTGCGCAACCGCGACGAACGCGAGAGATCAGACCGCGAGCGCCTGGACCTGATCGCGCAGAAGCGGGGCGAGGAATAGTGCCGGGGCTCGATCATTGGCCCGAATTCATCAATGTTGCGAAGACAGCCCATCCGCCTGCCGCGGAAATTGTGTTTAACGGTCGACACCCCAAACGTCCGGATTTCGTGCGAAGTACTCGATCAGCATTTCGATGAGGACCCGGACCTTCCGCGCGGGGTGCCGACCCGGCGGTCGGACGACATAAGCGCCTGCCGAAGGTGGGGGATAGCGTGTCATCACCGGAACCAGCGCGCCGGAGGCCACATATTCGTATGTGATGCAATCGGGGAGCCAGGCGATGCCGAGTCCTGCCGCAGCGGCAACGGCAAGCGCCGTAGCGTTGTCGGCCTTGAACCTGCCCTGCGGCTGAACCGTGACGATCTTGTCGCCATCCATGAACTGCCAGGCTTCCGTTCCCTGCATGAGGGCCTGATGGTCGACGAGTTGCTCTACCGTCTCAGGTGAACCGTGCGCTTTGATATAAGCCGGGCTTGCGACAAGCTTTCCGTAGATCGGCCCGATGCGCTTCGCGATCAGGTAGGAGTCCTGAAGATAACCGACCCGGATCGCGCAATCGAAACCCTCCGCGACAAGGTCGACGAAGCGATCACTGTAGGAAGTATGGATGTGGAGCTGAGGGTGATGATGCGCCATTTCCGCAAGCACGGGGGCGAAGTGGGTCGGGCCAAAAGAAAGCGGCATGGCAACCCTCAGGCGACCGCGCAGATCACCGGTTGGGAGGATCGTTTCCCTGGCCGTGTCGATCTCGGCGCTGGCTCGGGCCGCATGATCCCTGAACGTGATTCCCGCTTCTGTAAGCGTGGCGCCGCGGGTCGTGCGTGCAAGAAGCTGGACGCCAAGCTCCGCTTCAAGCCGAAAGAGCCGCCGACTGACGATCGATTTGGAGACGCCGAGCCGGCGCGCGGCGGCCGATACGCCCCCTGCATCGGCCACCGCGACGAATGTCTGTAGATCTTCAATGTCCATTCCGGCGTTCCTCATTTCGCGACGCAGCTTGCCTGACTATGGCACTACCGCATCACCAAGAGGAACAGCAAATTGCGTCCAGGCAACGCCGCCCGCTGGCGCATGTCTCCCCTGAACCCATTGCCGTCCATGGCAGCAGAGAAAGGAAGTCTTGATGACCCCTCGCAACGGCCTTGATTCGCTTCTTCGTCCTGAAGACTCGGTCCTCGTTCTGATCGATCACCAACCTTATCAGCTCGCAAACCTGAACAGCCACGATCCGCACATGGTGGTCAACAACACGACTGCGCTGGCGAAGCTGGCAAAAGCCTTCAATGTTCCAACCATTCTCACCAGCGTGATCGCGGCGCGCGGTGGACTTCTCTTTAAGCAGATCACCGACGTATTTCCGGACCAGGAAGTCATCGATCGCACCTGGGTGAACACTTGGCAGGACGAGAATGTGGTGAACGTCGTCAAGGCGACCGGCCGCAAGCAGTTGATCATCGCCGGTCTGTGGACCGAGGTCTGCGTCGCAATGCCTGTTATCCAGGCCGCCGGCGAAGGTTGGGACGTGACCGTGATCACCGACGCGTCGGGCGGCATTTCGAAGGAGTCTCACGAAGTTGCCATCCAGCGAATGATCACGGCCGGCGCGAACGTGATGACCGTGATGGCGCTCGCTGGCGAATGGCAACGCGATTGGGCGCGCACCGAGCATGTCGAGGAGCTGACCGAAATTCTCATCCAGCACTTCGGCGGCAGCGGCATCGCGTATCTTTGGGAGCAGCAGCTTCTCAACACGCCCGTGCCGAGCACGGTGCGCTGATTTGGGTGGGGGTGACGAAAGTCTCGAGCGATCCGCTCCGAACAAGCTGATTGCTTATCGACTAGCGTCATCCCCTCATGTTCTGCTTCTGGCACTTGGCAGACCAGATTCCCGCCCCTGCGCCTCCCCACTCCCCGCAAGCCTGCCACAAGCTTGTTGAGGCATGGTCCTGGCTAAGGAAACCCGGCAAAAGGCGGACCTTCTTGGCGATCTCTCCACCCAGCGACATCGTGATGGATGTCGCCCGAGCTGTCGATCCGATGGATATAGAGGCTGCCCGCGCCGCGCTGACCAAGCGCGCCGGGAGCGTCGCCGGCACGTTTTCGGTCGACACCGCGGCCTCGGTCGATGCAGGCTCGATCCTGTCGCGCGCGACGGCTGACAAGGCTGCGGCGACAGCCGATCCTGCCAAGAAATTCAAGAAGTTCGAGGCGATGGTCTTGCAGACCTTCATCCAGAACATGCTGCCCAAGGATACCGAGGGCGTCTACGGCACGGGTCTCGCCGGCGACATGTGGAAATCGCAGCTCGCCGAGCGCGTCGCCGACGTCATGGCAGACCGCGGCGGCATCGGCATCGCCAAGTCGCTGCTCGCCGACCACTACATGGACGGCAAGCGCAAGGTGCCGATCGGCCCGGTTTCGAACGGACCGGAAAAGACCGAGATCGATCAGCAGACCCGTCTGTCGACCTCGCTCGTCCAGGAATTGCAGCGCAAGGCCGCCAAGTCGATGACCGGCGACGAGACAACCATAAAAACAGACATCAAGATCTAGACTGGGAAACACCATGGCCGACTCTTCCGAATTGACCGCCAACCTGCCAGCGCGCGCGAGCGCGTCGGACGCACCGACCGCCTTTGCACGGCCTGGAAACCTTGCTGCCATCATCGGCCGCATCGAGGAGGTGGTCGAGGAAGAGACCGCCGGCATCCGCACCGACACCGGCTATGACCTCAAGGCGTCGAACGCCCGCAAGAGCCGTTATCTCTACGAGCTGACCCGTGCCATGAAGGGCGGCAGCGAGGCCGAATTCCTCGAGCAGCACCGCGAGGGCCTGACCCGGCTGCGCCAGAAGCTGGCGAAGAACGAGGCCGCCATCCTGGCGCATCTGAGCGCCGTCAACGAAGTCGCCGGCCTGCTGCGCAGCGCCATCCAGCGCGCCGAAACCGACGGCACCTACTCCGCCGGCGAGTTCGGCAGGCAGAAAGGTTAGAGCGCGGCGATGCCGGGCTCGGGATCAACATGATCAAGGTCATCGCCATAGCAGTCTGGATCTGCGCCGCCACGCTCGGCGCGGTGTTCTATTCGTTCCAGGCCGCCGGCGAACGCGGCGTCGGCGAAAAACCCAAGCCGATGCTGGGCGGGTTGGACTACGTCAAGACCGACGTCATTTCGGTGCCGCTGATCCACGATTCGAAGATCGACGGCTACTTCCTGGCCAAGCTTGTCTATACCGTCGAACCGGAGCAGATAAAGAAGCTGTCGATCCCAGCCGAGGCGCTGATCACGGACGAGGTCTACACCTATCTCTACGCCCACCCCCAGATCGACTTCAGCAAGAAGGCGACGGTCGACCTCGATGCCTTTCGCGCCGCCATCCGCGACACGATCAACACCCGTGTCGGCGCAACCCTGGTCCATGAGGTCCTGATCGACCAGGTCAATTTCCTCAGCAAGGATGAGATTCGCGACAACTGGCTGCGCCGGCGGCAGGACGCCGGAACCCCGGCGCCCGAGACTCCCAAGCCGGTCAGCGCGCATTGAGCTATCGGCCCGGTTCCGGTCGCCCCGATAGCAGTCGGGGTCGGGGCCGATTCCTGCAATTCGCGTTGACGTAAACGTCAATCCAAAGCTATATGCGGCAGCGATCATGATCGCCAGTGATGCCGCATGGACTTCGGCTGGACCGAAGTGCCGATGCGCGACAGAATGCAACCAGACAGGAGAACAGCGTGAGCGTTCAGGAGATTGCCGAGAAGATCAAGTCGCGCGTGGCCAGCAGCGGGTTCGATCGTTCCGTGAAATTCGACACCGGTAGCGACGGCGTCATCGTCATCGACGGCGCAACCGTCTCGACCACGGATGCTCCCGCCGACTGCACCATCAAGCTGTCGCTCGACGATCTGGATTCTCTGATCGCGGGCGACCTGAATCCGACCATGGCCTTCATGACCGGCAAGATAAAGGTCGAAGGCGACATGACCGTCGCCATGGCGCTGAGCCAGTTGATCGGCTGAACGGACGCAGCCGCCAGAAGCGGCCTTGAAATAGCAAAACGCCGCCTTTTCAGGCGGCGTTTTGTATTGAAGGAGTCGCGCTTAAGCCTCACGCGCCAGGATCTGCGCCTGCGCCTTGAGCTTGCGGCCGGACGCCTTCAGCGTACCCTCGGCGCCGTCAAGCGCGCCATCCACCAGTTCCAGCGCCAGCAGGCGGTGCCGCTCGTAAGGCCCCGGCATGGCGAGCGCACCGGTCCTGGCGGCCGAAAAGCCGAAGCGGCCATAATAGGGCTCGTCGCCGACCAGCAGGATCGCCGCGTGGCCGAGGCGCGCGGCTTCCGCGATCGCATGGCGCATCAGCGCCGAGCCGATGCCGGCACTCGTGAGCGAGGGATCGACGGCGAGCGGACCAAGCAGCAGCGCTGCCGGACCGCCCTCGCCCAAGGTGACGTCCCATAGCCGCACCGTGCCGGCCACGCCGCCCAAGGCATAGCGCGCGACGAAGGCCAGGCCCTCGGAGGGCCGGCGGCCGCGCCGCAGCTTCTCCGACGATTTGGTCTTGCGCTTCGGCCCCATGGCACGATCGAGCAAGGCTTCGCGCGCCGCCACGTCGGCAACGGTTTCGGCGGCCATTACGAAGGCCGGCGCATGAGCTACGATTTCAACTGACATTTCCATTTCCGCGATCCCTGGCGAGCGGAGATCTGTTCCACAGGCGAGCCCAAGCGGGCGACGTGCGCCCACCTGGGATGATCTGAACAGCTCTAGCGAGCCGTCAGATCACGTAGGATCGGAGAGGCTCGAAGCCGTTGAAGGCGACAGCCGAGTAGGTGGTCGTGTAGGCGCCGGTGCCTTCGATCAGCACCTCGTCGCCGATGGTCAGCGACAAAGGCAGCGGATACGGCGTCTTCTCGTACATCACGTCGGCCGAATCGCAGGTCGGGCCGGCGAGCACGCAAGGCGCGGTCTCGGTGCCGTCATGCGCGGTGACGATCGGGTAGCGGATCGCCTCGTCCATCGTCTCGGCCAGACCGCCGAACTTGCCGATGTCGAGGAACACCCAGCGCACATTGTCGTTGTCGGCCTTCTTCGAGATCAGCACGACTTCCGACTTGATGACTCCGGCGTTGCCGACCATGCCGCGGCCCGGCTCGATGATGGTCTCGGGAATGGCGTTGCCGAAATGCTTGCGCAGCGCCGAGAAGATCGCCTGGCCATAGGCCTGCGACGCCGGCACGTCACGCAAATAGCGCGTCGGAAAGCCGCCGCCCATATTGACCATCTTGAGCACGATGCCTTCTTCGGCGAGCGTCGCGAACACCTTCTTGGCGTCGGCCAGCGCACGGTCCCATGCGGTCAGGTCGGTCTGCTGCGAGCCGACATGGAACGACACACCATAGGCGTCGAGGCCGAGGCCCTTGGCATGGCGCAGCACGTCGACGGCCATGTCAGGCACGCAGCCGAATTTGCGCGACAGCGGCCATTCGGCGCCTTCGCCATCGGTCAGCACACGACAGAACACCCGGGCGCCGGGAGCGACGCGGGCGATTTTCTCGACCTCTTCGACGCAGTCGACCGCGAACAGCTTGATGCCGAGCTGAAAGGCGCGTGCGATGTCACGCTCCTTCTTGATGGTGTTGCCGAAGGAGATGCGGTCCGCCGGCGCACCGGCGTCCATCGCCATCTCGACTTCGGCAACGGAAGCGGTGTCGAAGGACGAGCCCATCGCAGCAAGCAGGCGCAGGATTTCCGGCGCCGGGTTTGCTTTCACCGCATAGTAGATCCTGGAATCGGGCAGAGCCTTCTCGAAGGCGCGGAAATTGTCGCGCACGACATCGAGGTCGACGACGAGGCAGGGGCCGGACGGGCGTCGGGTGGCGAGGAAGTCGAGGATGCGCTGTGTAGCCATCGGGTTTCTCCATCGCGCCTTTCGGCGCGCACAAGGGTGCGGACACGGGCTTTCGGCCTCGCGAACACGCGGTCAAACAAAGGCGGGACGGAAAATCCATGGAACCAGCCGGTGGAGACCCCGGAACCATGAAACGCCGTCTCGCGGCGATGAACCTTGGCCTTGCCCGGCTTCGGTTCGCTTTGTCTGCCTTGGCTTGGATTGGGAGAACCCCGTTCCGCACTGCCGGCAATGAAGGTGTGCCTCTTCAGTAACCCCGGTCTTTGGACAACCGGCAGAGAACCAGAAAGGCCCGCACCGTCGTTGCTTCAAGGTGTCCTCGGTCTGGCGGTTGGCCGCTAAACCGACTGGAGGGGTTGGCTCCAGTTACCTTACCGAATTCCTCACCATTCGAGGACCGGCGGACACCCACAGGCACGTGCGACTTTGGGCAAGCGCGATATAAGAGCGAAGCATTTCACAATCAATAAAAATCGTATCCCAGGTTGTAAAATTTCTGGCATCGAACAATGTTGGCGCAACCGTATCCGGATATCGAACGATGACAGGCACGCACGGCCCCTTCAATGCCTTTCTCGACCTTCGCCAGATGCCGGTGGCGCATGCCGAGCTTGGGCCGCTGGCCGGGCTGCGGCTGGCGGTCAAGGACATTTACGACGTTGCCGGCTACCGTACCGGTTGCGGCAATTTGCAGAAATTCGCCGAGGGCCACGCCGCGTCGCGCACGGCACCCGCCGTGCAGATGATTCTCGACGCCGGCGCGCGTTTCGTCGGCAAGACCCAGACCGACGAGCTCGCCTTCGCTCTGTTCGGCCAGAACGCGCATTTTCCGTTTCCAGTGAATCCGGCGGCTCCCGACCGCGTCACCGGCGGTTCGTCGTCGGGGTCGGCGGCGGCGGTGGCGGGCAGGCTGGCCGGCATCGCCACGGGGTCCGACACCGGTGGTTCGATCCGCGCGCCGGCAAGTTTCTGCGGGCTGATCGGGCTGCGCACCACGCATGGCCGCATTTCCCTCGAAGGCACCATGCCGTTGGCCCCCAGTTTCGACACGTTCGGCTGGTTCGCCGACGACATTGAAACCTACGAGACCGTCGGCAAGCTGCTGCTTGGCCGCGACCCGCACCAGCATCCGCTCGACCGCCCGCTGACGCTCGGCTGGCTGGACGAAATGGTCGCCCGGCCGGCACTCGCCGAATATGCGGGAATGAAGGCGCTGGCCGGCGCGGTTTTCGGCACGCCGGCGACGCCGACGACGCGCTTCAGCTCTCCGCCGGATGAACTCTATTGGTGCTTTCGCCGGCTGCAGGCCAGGGAGGCCTGGACGGTGCATGGCGAATGGATCACCAGCGGCGAGCGCGACCTTGGGCCTGGGGTCGAGGAGCGTTTCGGCTTCGGCCGTGCGGTCGACGACCGGACGGCGCAAGCCGAAAAAATGCGCCGGCTGACCTTTCGCGATGAATTGAGCGCCCTGCTCGGCAAGGACGGCTTCCTTGTCCTGCCGACGGTGCCAGGCCCGGCGCCATACGTCGACAGCACACCCGAGCAGTTCCAGGCCTATCGCGAGCGCGCCTTGCATCTTCTGTGCCTGGCCGGGCTCTCCGGCTTTCCCCAAATCACCTTGCCGATCGGCTCGGTCGCTGGCGCTCCTTTCGGCCTGTCGCTGCTTGGCCCTTCCGGCAGCGACATAGCCCTGATACGGCTCGGCCGAAGACTTCTCGATGCCGCACGAAAGGCTTGATTCATGGACACATTGACGCGCATGCGCGCCTTCATCGACGTCGTCGAGGCCGAGGGCTTTTCTGCGGCGGCGCGCAAGATCGGCCGCTCCAAGGCACTGCTGTCGAAATATGTGCGCGAGCTGGAGGACGAGCTCGGCGCGCTGCTGCTGAACCGCACCACGCGCCAGTTCTCGATGACCGAAGCCGGCCACACCTACTACCGCCGCGCCTCGGAGATCGTGCGCGAGGTCGACAGCCTGGCCGACGCCGTGCGCGAATCCTCCGGCGACGTGCGCGGCCGGATCAAGCTGTCGGCGCCGCGCACTTTCGCCGACGCGCCGATCGGCCAGTCGCTGATCGACTTCGCCAAGCAATATCCCGATATTGTCCTCGACATCCAGCTCGACGACCGCTTCGTCGATCTGGTCGAGGAAGGCTTCGACCTCGCGGTGCGCATCTCGCGGCTGGAGAACTCGTCGCTGATCGCCAGACGGCTGGCGCCGTTTTCGATCAAGCTCTGCGGCTCTCCCGACCTGATCGCCAGGCACGGCATGCCGACACGGCCCCAGGATCTCGGCCACATGCCCTGCATCGTCGACACCAATGGCCGCGGCCTGAACAACTGGCCGTTCAAGGGCGACAATGGCGATCCGGTGAGCATCGCCGTGTCGGGTCCGATCGAGGTCAACAGCCCGATGGCGGCGCGCGCCGCGGCCTTGTCGGGGCTTGGATTCTGCATCCTGCCGGATTTCATCGCCGCGCCCGACCTCAAGAGCGGCCAATTGGTGGCGGTGCTGGATGACCGCATCCTGCCCGGCGGCGGCATCTTCGCCGTCTACCCGCATCGCCGCTATCTGCCGGCGAAGGTGCGCGTTTTCGTCGACTTCCTGGTGCAGTGGTTCAGGACGCGCGAGAACGCCTGACCAGCCTCAGTGTGCGTGTCGTTGTCCCGAAACCGCTTCGCACTTTTGGGTGACATGCGCCGGCGGTCCCATTTTCGCCCCCTTTCTGGTAACCTTCGACAACTCTCTCCGAAAGCCAAGGGAATCGCGACCGCGAATGCATTTGAAACGGCACGCAATCATGGCGGCTTCGGCCTTGGCGGCGACCTTTGCCGCGACGGGACCCGCCGAGGTGCATCCGCACGTCTTCGCCGAGGCACGCCTCGACGTCATCCTGTCCCCGGATCACCAAAGTGTGAAAGCGTTGCGTCACCTGTGGCGCTTCGACGACCTGTTTTCGAGTACTGTGATGATGGAGTTCGACAAGAACTCCGACCTGAAGCTTGACGACAAGGAGCTGAAGGAGGTCGCCGATACCGTCCATGCCTCGCTGGCCGAGTTCAATTATTTCCAACTCGTCACGCAGAACGGCAAGGACGTGACGATGGTGCCGCCGCCGCATCTGATGGCCAATTTCGACAACGACCAGTTGATCATCCTGTTCGAGTCCGAACCCAAGGTGCCGATCAAGCTGACCGGCACGATCGACATAGGCGTCTACGATCCGACCTTCTACACGGCGATCGACTTCACCGAGGATTCCAACATCACCGTCGAGGGGCTGCCGTCGAACTGCACGAGCAAAGTCGTCCGGCCGGACCCGGACGAGGCGATCAAGGAAAACCAGAAGACCCTGACGGATGCTTTCTTCAACGATCCGACAGGCACCGACATGAGCAAGATCTTTGCCACCAAGCTCGAACTGACCTGTCAGCCAGAAGGATAGATCCGGTGAACCTGATCGGGAACTGCTCGAAACCGTCCCTGCGTCTGGCATTGGGCCTGTTGGCCCTCACCTTTGCCATGATGCATTTCGCCAATGCCGCGCACGCCCAGAGTTCGCTCGGCATCGGCGTCAATGACGGCATGGCGCCGACCACCGGTCCGTTCGCCCATATCCTGATGTGGATCAATCTCAGGCAGCAGGAATTCTATCGCGCGCTGGCGACAGCCATGAAGGCGATGCGCCAGGACAACAGCAAGATCTGGATACTCGTCGGACTGTCCTTCGCCTACGGCATTTTCCACGCCGCCGGCCCCGGCCACGGCAAGGCGGTGATCTCGTCCTACATGGTGGCAAACGAAGTGGCGCTGAAGCGCGGCATCCTGTTGTCCTTCGTCTCGGCGCTGCTGCAGGGCCTGACGGCGATCCTGGTCATGCTGCTTGCATATTTCGTCCTGCGCGGCACCACCATCTCGATGACCGATGCGGCCTGGTTCATGGAGATCATGAGCTTTGCCCTGGTCACCCTCTTTGGCGCCTGGCTTTTGTGGCGTAAGCTGGGTCCAGCCGTCCTGCGCCTGTTTGGCAAGGGGCCAGCCTACAGCCTCTCGGCGGCTCACGCCGGTCATTCCCATGCGGGCCATGCTGGTCAGTCCCACGCCGGCCATTCGCATGGCGCTCACGACCATACTGCGCATGCACATTCCCATGCACTTCACGCGCATGGGGATCACGACCATGCGCATGGCCATTCGCACGATCATCACGACCACGGCGCGCATGGCCACCATCATGACCATGGCGCGCACGATCATGCGCATCACGACCACGCCAGCGGCGAGGTCTGCGAAACCTGCGGCCATTCGCATGCGCCCGATCCGGCGCTGCTTTCGGGTGACCGCTTCGATTGGCGCACGGCCTGGTCGGCGGTGGCGGCGGTCGGCATCCGCCCCTGCTCCGGCGCGCTGATAGTGCTGAGCTTCGCGCTTCTCAACGGGCTCTGGCTCGGCGGCTTGCTGTCGGTGCTGGCGATGTCGATTGGAACCGCCATCACCGTTTCGGCGCTGGCGACGCTTGCCGTGACCGCCAAGAACTGGGCGGTCTATTTCGCCGGTGACGGCCGCATGGGCAACCGCATCCATTCGATCGTCGAGATTGGCGGCGCGGCCTTCGTGTTCCTGTTTGGACTGCTGTTGCTGTCGGCGAGCCTGACAGGCACCGTGTAGAGCTGCCCATACCGTTGGATGGGCAAGGCGCACCGCAACTCCTAACCGGGAATCTTGCCGCCGAGCTCATCCTCGATATGGGCTCGGATGATTTGGTCAAAACTCTTCTCGGCGCTGAAGCCAAGCTCCCTTGACCGCCGCGCCTCGAACCGCGTCGGCCAGCCCTTGACGATCGCCCAGATCGTCTCGTCGGGCACCTCGCGGATCAGGCTTACCGCCTTCGATCCGGCGATGCGTTCCAGCGCCTCGATCTGCTCACCGACGGTGACGGCGACGCCCGGCATCGTCAGGTTGCGGCGCGGCCCGACAGCATTGCCGTCGATGCCAGCCGCATGGATCAGGAAATTCACCGCCGAGCGCGGGCTGGCGTGGGTATGCACGACCGAGCGCGGCACCGGCAGGATCGCCTCCTGCCCGCTCAGCGGTTCGCGGATGATGCCCGAGAAGAAGCCGGAGGCCGCCTTGTTCGGCTTGCCCGGCCGCACGCAGATCGTCGGCAGCCGGATGCCGATGCCGTCGAAGAAGCCGCGCCTGGAATAGTCGGCCAGCAGCGCTTCGCTCATCTGCTTCTGGGTGCCGTAGGAGGTCAGCGGCGTCGGGTGGAATTCGTCCGGTATGACATCCGGGAACGGCGCGCCGAACACCGCGATCGACGAGGTGAACACGACGCGCGGCGCGAACCCCGCCAGGCGGATGGCGTCGAACAGCGCGCGCGTGCCGTCGAGGTTGACGCGGTAGCCGAGTTCGAAATTCGCTTCCGCCTCACCCGACACGATGCCGGCGAGGTGGAAGACGACGTCGGGCCGCGACGCAACCAGGCCTTCTGCGGCGCCTCCTTCGGCAAGGTCACCCATGTGCAGTGCGACGCTGACGCCGTCCATGGCTGGCGCCTGCGGCGGCACGATGTCGTGCAAATCGAGCGCGGTGATCTTCTTGCCGCGCAACGTGCCGTCCTTGGCCAGCCGGGCGATGAGCTTGCGGCCGACCATGCCCGCGGCGCCAGTGATCAGAATGCGCATGTCCGATACCCCTTACTTGTCCCGATTTTTGCGCTGGGTGCGCGCGCGCAGCCAGAACACCAAGAAAAACGCCAGCACGAAGGCGGTGCCGAAGATACCCGCCAGCACGGTCGAATAGTTGCCGAGTGCCAACATCACGGTCGGCAGGTAGAAAACGGCAATGCCAAACAGAAGCATGATCCAGACCGCCGCGATGGCCGCATTGCGCGTGTCACGGTCCATCATGCTGCACCACCGGAGCGGCGGTCGTTCATCGGGCTGAGTTTCAAGGCTGGAGAACTCCTGAGGCAGATCCGACTAATGGTCATCGATCGGACCTAGTGATATTGGCCATGACGCGGGGCCGCATCGTGCTCATGCTCATGCTCATGCTCATGATCGTGGTCGTCGCCATCGTCAGCGCACTGGCCGAATTCCGATTCCACGGTGGCATGGCTGATGCCGTGCTCGCTGGCAAGCCGCTTCTTGATGGCACTGACCGCCTGATGCGCATCGACGCCCTCGTCAAGGCAGGCGTGCAGCGTCGCCATGCTGCTCGTGCCGTCGATCGACCAGATATGCATATGGTGCACTTCGCGCACGCCCTTGACTGTTGTCTGGATATCCCCGGCGATCAGGTCGCGGTCGAGGCTTGGCGGCACGCCTTCGAGCAGGACGTGGGCGGCGGCGCGCATCAGTGACCAGGCGGTGGACAGGATCAGCAGCGAGACCAGCACGGACAGGATCGGGTCGATCGGCGTCCAGCCGGTCGCCACGATGACCAGTGCCGCCACGATCGCGGCGGCCGAGCCGAGCAGATCGCCAAGCACATGCAGGATGGCGCCACGCATGTTGAGGTTGTCTCGATCGCCGCCATGCAGCACCAGGAAGGAACCTATATTGACCAGCAGGCCGAGGATCGCCACCACCAGCATCGGTCCGCCCAGCACCGGCGCCGGTGTCAGCAGGCGATTCCATGCCTCGTAGACGATCCACAGCGCGATGACGAAGATGGCGATGCCGTTGGTGTAGGCTACCAGCGTCTTGACCCGGCCGAACCCATAGGTGAGCTGGCCGGTCGCCGGCCGGCCTGCCAGATGGAAGGCATACCAGGCCAGGCCGAGCGCAATGGCGTCGGCGAGCATGTGGCCGGCATCGGCCAGCAGCGCCAGCGACCCCGTAAACAGGCCACCGAGCGCCTCCGCCACCATGAAGCCCGCGGTCAGGCAGGCCGCGATCAGGACGCGCTTCTTGTCGGTCGAGCCATGCATATGGCCGGCGCCGTGATCGTGCCCGCTGTGATCGTGGGTATGCGCCAAATGGCAAACTCCCGTTACGCGCCGAATTCCGCGCGAAAATCTTCCAGGCGGCGCTTCTGCTGGCCATCGGCGTCGAAGTTGGCCGGATCGAGCCAGGCTTCATAGGCCTTGCGCAGAGCCGGCCATTCCTCGTCGATGATCGAATACCACGCAGTGTCGCGGTTTTCACCCTTGACGATGAGATGCTGGCGGAAAATGCCCTCGAACTTGAAGCCGAACCGTTCCGCCGCGCGCTTCGACGGCTCGTTGCGGTTGTTGCACTTCCACTCGTAGCGGCGATAGCCGAGTTCGTCGAAGATGTATTTCATGAACAGGAACTGCGCTTCCGTCGCCGCCGGCTTGCGCGAAATGAGCGGTCCCCAGTAGATGTTGCCGATCTCGATGACGCCATGGGCCGGATCGATGCGCATCAGCGTCTGGCGTCCCGCGATCTTGCCGCTGGCCTTGTCGATGACCGCGAAGAACAACGGATCCTCGCTCGCCTCCACCTTGTCCAGCCAGGGCTGGAAGGCGGTGCGGGTTTCCGGCGGATAATCGGGTAGCCAGGCGAAGCGGCCGTCGACATCGGCTACGGACGACGCTTCATAGAGGCCGTCGCCATGTGTTGCGGCACTCAGCGGCTCGAGCCTGACATAGCGGCCCTCCAGCACCTTGCGCTCGGGCCGCGGGCGCGGCTGCCAATTTTCAAGATTTTCCGACACCAGAAACTCCAATCCGTTTGACTTTTGCGAGCGGACGCTCACAAAAACGCTGCCGCAGAGTAAGAACCACAGGGACGGGAAAAATGCTCCACACGATTTCGGCCTTCGACCGTCTCGGCGAGGAAAACGCCTTTGCCGTGCTGGCGCGAGCAACGGCACTTGCCCAACAGGGCCGCGACATCGTCAATCTCGGCATCGGCCAGCCCGACTTCAAGACGCCGCAGCACATCGTCGAGGCGGCGATCAAGGCGCTGCGTGACGGCCATCATGGCTACACGCCGGCCAACGGCCTTCTGGCAACGCGCGAGGCGGTGGTGCGGCGCACGCTGACCACCACCGGCGTCGAGGTCTCGCCCGGGGCGGTGATGATCATGCCCGGCGGCAAGCCGACCATGTTCGCCGCCATCCTGATGTTTGGCGAACCCGGCGCGGAGATCCTCTATCCCGACCCCGGCTTTCCCATCTACCGCTCGATGATCGAATTCACCGGTGCAACCCCCATTCCCGTGCCGATGCGCGAGGAGAACGGCTTCGCCTTCTCGGCGCAAGAGACGCTGGCGCTGATCACGCCGAAGACCAGACTCCTGATCCTCAACTCGCCGGCCAACCCAACCGGCGGCGTCACGCCCCGGGCCGAGATCGAAAAACTGGTCAAGGGGCTGGAGAAGCACCCCGACGTCGCCATCCTCTCCGACGAGATCTACGACGTCATGACCTACGACGGCGAGACGCATTGCTCGCTGCTCGGCTTTCCCGAGATCCGCGACCGGCTGATCGTACTCAATGGCTGGTCGAAGACCTGGGCAATGACCGGCTGGCGCATGGGCTGGTCGATCTGGCCGAACGGCGACAAGGGCGCCCATCTCTACGACAAGGTGCGCAAGCTGGCGGTCAATTGCTGGTCCTGCGTCAACGCGCCGAGCCAGTTCGCCGGCATCGCTGCGATCGACGGCCCGCAGGACGACGTCGACAAGATGATGCGCGCCTTCGACAACCGCCGGAAGATCGTGGTCGAAGGCCTGAACGCCTTGCCAAACGTCTCCTGCATCACGCCCAAGGGCGCCTTCTATGCCTTCCCCAATGTATCGAAGACCGGCTGGAAGGCCAAGAAGCTCGCCTCGGCGCTACTCGACGAGGCCGGTGTGGCGCTGATCGGCGGCCCCGATTTCGGCATTCTCGGCGAAGGCTATATCAGGCTTTCCTACGCCAATTCCGAAGAGAACATCCTGCGCGCGCTGGAGCGGATCGGAGCGTTCCTGACAAAGTGAGCTCGAGCGACGCGCTCCAAGCCTTGTTGTTATCAAGCGCGTCTTCGCGACGGTCCAGTCGCAGTCTCGGCGTCGCAAGCATCGCCGCCGCATGATGACCCGGAGCAAAAAAGCAGGCGTTTGATCCAGCGCAAAATGCCGGGCTGCCTGACGTGTAGGATGACAATCGTCAGCGATAGGACAATCCCATGCGGAAAGCTTTGATGAAGTCCCCCACGGCAATCAGCGCGATCCTGGCCCTTGCGCCCGGCGCTGCATGGGCACAGGCACTGCCGGATGCGGACAGGTATGCCTATGGTCCCCGCATGATGTGGTGGGGCGGAGGTTGGGCGATGATTTTCGGTCCGTTGTTCATGATCCTCTTTTTCGTCGTGTTGGTGGCTGCCGTTCTGCCTCTCACTCGCTGGCTGGGCGGGGCGGTTGTAATGCCACCTCATCACCACGCGCTGCCGGGTCGCTCGCCTGTTGACATTCTCAAGGAGCGCTTCGCGCGCGGCGAAATCGACAAGAACGAGTTCGAGGAGCGACGGCGAGTGCTCGGCGATTGATGCACATCGCCCAAAGTGGGCAGCGGCTTCGGCGAATGCATCGAGACAAAAACCTGAAGCGCGTCGTCTGAACCCGTCTCAGCGCGACATGCTGTAGGTGCTTCGCTCGACCAATGCTTGGCGGCTATCCGCGGCCGACAAACGGCATCTTCGTCGCCATCACGGTCATGAACAGCACATTGGCGTCGAGCGGCAAGCTCGCCATGTGAAGCACCGCGTCGGCAACGCGCTGGACATCCATCACCGCTTCGGCGGCGATCGAGCCATTGGCCTGCGGCACACCGACGGTCATTGGCTGCGCCATGTCGGTCAGCGCATTGCCGATGTCGATCTGGCCGCAAGCGATGTCGAAGGGACGGCCATCGAGCGCCAGCGTCTTGGTGAGCCCCGTAATGGCGTGCTTGGTCGCCGTATAGGGCACGGAGCCCGGACGGGGCGCATAGGCCGACACCGAGCCGTTGTTGATGATGCGGCCGCCCATCGGCTTCTGCTTGCGCATGGCGCCGAAGGCAGCGCGCGCGCACAGGAACGAACCGGTGAGATTGACGCCGACAATATCGTTCCACACCTCGACCGGGATCTCGTCGATCGGCGTCGACTTGTAGCCCATGCCGGCATTGTTGAAGAGCAGGTCGACGCGGCCGAACGCCTCCGCCACCGTCTCGAACAGATCGTCGACCTCGCCGGCCTTGCTGATGTCGCAGGCAACCGCCAATGCCTTGGCCTCGGTCGGGCCGATCTTGGCGATCGCGGCATCCAGCACCGGCTTGCGGCGCCCGCAGAACACCGTGTTCCAGCCCGCCTTGAGTAATGCCGTGGCGACGCTCTTGCCGATCCCGGTGCCGGCGCCGGTGACGATGGCGGTTTTTTGCTCGGTCATGGCAGTTGTCCTCCGGCGGCGCTGTGCGTGCTCGCCTGATCCACAAGTTTGGTTCGAGTGGAGAAGGCATCGCAAATGATGGCGGCGATGGCAAGCGCGGCCACCGGGACATGCCGTCGAAAAGTGAAACGCGTTTCTCTGGAGAGAACCAGGCGAACGCCGACAAAAAGGGCGGTCATTGGCGACCGCCCTGATCTGAACCGGGCTTGGGAGGAGGAAAGCCGATCCGACTGTGTAGAATCATGCGCTTCCTGAGTTAACGAAAGGTAAACGCCTCCAGGGCCCTCTGTGCCAATCCGGGTTACCACCGCGGATTGGGTGACGTACCCTTGGCGGCCGGCACTTTCGCCGCCGAAACCGTTGCCTCGACATGGTCGATCAGGGCATCCGGCAGGCCAAGCCGCCCGGCAAGCAGGTCGAGGTAACCGCGCTCGGCGCGCGTGTCGGGGTCGATGGTGAGGCGCGACGCGGTATAGAGCTCGAGCTTCTGCGCGTCGGTCCTGGCGCCGGCCACCAGCGTGTCGAGGTCGAGCGGGCTCTCCAGTTCCGCCATCAAGAATTTTTCAGCATCGGTGCCGATCCCGGCGAGGCTGAGCTTGCCGGCGATCTTCTGGCGTTCCTCGTCGTCGACATGGCCGTCGGCCTTGGCCGCCGAGATCATCGCCCGCACCAGGGTCAGCGTGAACTCATCCTCGCCTTGTGGCGCCTGCGACGGGTGGAAGGCAGTGTCCTTGGGTGGCGGCAGCAATGCCGGCTCGCCGGCGGCGGGCGCCTGTTCCGGTGCGTTGCCGGCCTTGTAGTTCTGGTAGGCCTTGTAGGCGAGGCCACCGATGGCGGCCAACCCGCCGAGCTTCACCGCGGCACCCGTCACCTGCCGGCCGGCCCCGGTCCCAAGCAGCACGGCCGCCAGCGCACCGGCGGCCAGCGGATTATCCTTGGCCATCTGCACCGCCTGGCCGGCCTTGTCGCGGACCGTGCCGCTGGTGCCGGGAACTTGCGAGCCGAGCAGATCGTCGAGAAGCTTCTTGGGATCGAACATCGATGCCTCCAGGATTTGCCCGGCCGAACGGGCAGGTTTCGAACGCCGAAGACGTAGGTCCCGAAGCTTGACATTGCAATGACAGGCGGCCCCGGTTTGCCCGGCCCCGGCGCCTCCATCAGGATCCGATATGCGGTCCCCTGCCCCGGGCTTGCGCGAGCTCGACCTGCCGCTGGCGCTCTGCGTAGCGCTTGCGGTCCTCATCCGAGCGGGCGTCGAAGCAGTGCGGGCACGAAACCCCGGCGGCATATTTCGGCGACATCAGGTCGCTCTCCGTCAGCGGATGGCGGCACGCGCGGCACAATTCCGCGGCGCCCTCCGCGAGGCCGTGCGACACCGAAACCCGCTCGTCGAAGACGAAGCATTCGCCTTGCCAGAGGCTCTGTTCGGATGGAACCTCCTCGAGGTATTTGAGAATGCCGCCCCTGAGGTGGAACACATCCTCGAAGCCGAGCGACTTCACATAGGCGGTCGCCTTTTCGCAGCGTATGCCGCCGGTGCAGAACATCGCCACCTTGCGGCCTTCGAGATCCGCCCGATGCGCTTCTACCCAGGCCGGGAACTCGCGAAAGCTCGCCGTCGCCGGGTCGACGGCGCCCTTGAAGGTGCCGATCGAGACCTCATAGGCGTTGCGCGTATCGATGACGATCGTGTCGGGTTGCGAGATCAGCGCATTCCAGTCGCCCGGTTCGACATAGGTGCCCGCGCTTGCCGCCGGGTCGATAGTCTCGACGCCCATGGTGACGATCTCGCGCTTCAGCCGCACCTTCATGCGGTGGAACGGCATGGCCGCGGCACTGCTGTACTTGACCTCGAGGCCCGCCAGTCCGTCGATGGCTTGGATATGTTCGACCAGCGCGGCGATCGCTTCCTCGCTGCCGGCTACGGTTCCGTTGATGCCCTCATGAGCCAGGAGCAGCGTACCCTTGATGCCGCGGCCGCAGCAGAAGGCCGCAAGCGGCGCGCGCAACGCCGCGAAGGCGTCGAGCCGGGCAAAACGGTAGAGCGCGGCGACGCGAACTGGCTGGGATGGCGCGGGCGGTGTTGTCATTGCCTGAGCAACTAGACGCTCGTGGAAGCCGATTCAAGGCGAAACGGGTCGGGCTGCCTGTCATGGCCTTGTCGAGAAAGAACCTTTAAGCTTGATGGCAGCGCGTGACATCGCGCCGCGACCGGTTTCGTGGACAGGGCAATACCCGTCTGCTAATCGGTTGAAATTCCCTTCGATGCGGCCTGACAAGGAGAGACAGATGCCCAGCAAGACCGAGAAACTCCTGTCGCTCCTCAATGGCCAGCCAGTCATTCCGGTGTTGAAGATCGCCAACGTCGCCGATGCGGTGCCGCTGGCCCGTGCTCTGGCGCGCGGCGGCTTGCCTGCGATCGAGATTACGCTCAGGACCGCGGATGCGCTCGAAGCGATCCGTCGTGTGGCGGGCGAGGTCGAGGAGGCCATCGTCGGCGCCGGCACCATTCTTGACAGCAAGCAGTTCGACGAGGCAGCCGGCGCCGGTTCGCGCTTCATCGTCAGCCCCGGCATCACCCGCGAGCTTCTGGCTGCCGCCGCCGACAACGAGGTCCCGTTGCTGCCCGGCGCCATCACGCCCGGCGAGATCATGGCCGCGCGCGAAGCCGGCCTACGCTTCCTGAAATTCTTCCCGGCCGAACAGTCCGGCGGCATCGCTTCGCTGAAGGCTTTTGCCTCGCCGCTGGCGGATGTCAAATTCTGCCCGACCGGCGGCATCACTGGCAAGAACGCCGCCGACTATCTCAGCCTGTCCAACGTCATCTGCGTCGGCGGCTCGTGGGTGACCCCCGACGACATGGTCAAGGCCGGCAAGTGGGACGAGATCGAAGCGCTCGCGCGGGCCGCGAGTAAGCTTCAGCGATAACGCCTGTCGGCTCGGCACGAAAGAGCCCGGCCGACTTTCGCCAACCGGGCCGCATTGCTTTCTTCTCAAGCACAGGTCAGTTGCAGACCCTGACCCTCTCGACCACCCTGTGATGGTGCTGCCAATGCGTGACCACCTTGGTCCTGCAGTGATGCCTACCATGCTTGACGATCAGAGTTTCAGCTTGCGATGGGGCGATCGCGGCCGATGCTGCCGCCACTGCCAGAACCGATGCCAATAGTATCTTCTTCATGAATTTCCTCAGGTTGGAACATACCCACACCAACTGGGAAACGAGCAAGCGGTTCCGGCTTCACGAGGAGTTCAGCAGCACGTGATCCATCGCCGATGCATCGTGCCTCGGACAGCAAAAAGCCGCGCGGGTCGCCCGGCGCGGCTTCAGCAATATTGTGGCCTGTTCATTACTTCGTCTGGAAGCGGGCGACCGACAGGAACTTGACGGCATTGCCGGTGAAGCGGCTGGCGTCGGCCATCTGGTTGCTCGGCTGGAAGCCGGCCGTATAGACCTCGCTCGGCGGCGTATGCACGATGTTGTAGGCGTAGCCCGGCGCGGTCGTCGCGCTCGAAACGGTAGCGACGTTCTCGCCGCTGGTCAGTGCCCAGCGGGCGGCCTGCGGCGCCGCGGCAACCACCACGGCCCTGGGGCCGGGTTTCTGATCGCGGGCGGTGGCCCTGGCCTCCTTGCGGGTCGTCTTCACGCCGGCGCCGATCGCGGCGACCGGATCGGAACCGGCAGGACGGGCGGCAACAGCCTGGCGCGGCGACGCCGCATCGACACCCGACGGATCGTTGAAGGCCGAACGCGGCTCTTCGGACAACGAAGCCACCTGATATTCGGCGGCGGTGCCGACCTGGGCATTGGCTTCGTCGAGCACGGCCTTGACGGCGTCGGGCTTGGTTGGCTCGGGACGCGCTGTCGGCAGCACGGAGAACGCATCCGTCGCGGTCTTGTCCTGGTCAGCCGTTTCGGCCAGCGCCATCAGCACATCCTTGCTGGGCGGCGGGGCGAGGTCCGCTGGCAGCGAGTGCTCGGGGCGCCATGTCGGCAGGGGAATGTTGTTGACGGCAACCTGCGCCTGATCGGCGGCGGCGGCTTGCGCGATGGCTGCCGGATCGGACTTGCCGAAAGGCATGTTCGCCGGTGCCTGCGCGGTCGCCACTGCCTGTTCGGTGGTGGCCGTCGCATCCGCCATGGCGAAGGGAACATTCTCAGGCTGTGCGCCGACATCGGCCTTCGGCCGGGGCGCGAAATCGGGCAGCGGGATTTCCTTGGCCGGCAGCGCCGCGATGATCGTCTCCGGCGTGTTCTTCTCCGGCTCTGGGGCTTGCTCGTCGGCAAGCTGAGGAATGTCGGCGCGCTGGGCATTCTCCGGGGCCACGATGGCGATACCAGGCAGGTTGCTGCTCTTCGCGGTCGCGGCCGGCTTCAGATTTCTAGCCTTGGGCGCAGGTGCGGCCGAAGCGGTCTCCACGTCGGCGCTGTCGTCGGCCTCGTCGGCGCCACCGCCGCCGAACAAGGCAGAGAGGAACCCGCCGGATTTCTTGCCGCTGCCGCCGGCGCTGGCCATTTCGATATTCGGTGTGCCGGAACCCTTGCGCGATTGATAGGAGGCCAGCGCCTGTTCATAGCCGGGCAGCGGCCGGCCGTCGCTCGGCACATGCAGCGTCTTGCCATTGGGGAACAGGCTGACCAGTTCCTGGCGGCTGATGCCGGGCCAGTGGCGCACATTGCCGACATCCATGTGGACGAATGGCGAACCGGAGGTCGGATAATAGCCGACGCCACCGCCCTGCATCTTGAGGCCGATATTGCGCAGCTTCTTCAGCGGCACGCCGGGAATATAGAAATCCATCGCCTTGCCAAGCATATGCTGGCTCTTCTCGGCGACACCGCGGCTGCGGCTGCGCAGCATCGAATTGGTCGATGGCGAACGGTAGCCGCAGACAACCTGGATATAGTCGGTAGCACCGCTTTCGCGATACGCTTCCCAGACCAGATCCAGCAGACGCGGGTCCATCTTGGTGGGTTCGTTGCGGCGCCAGTCGCGCAGGATGATGTTGATCTTCCTCAGGCCCTCGGGAACGTAGCGGCCATTGCGCTTGTAGACGATCTCCGCCTTCTCGTGCGTGTGGAGGTGGTAGAGCTTCAGCGAACGAACTTCAGCCTGGGCGCCCGTGGCAGCCGCGGCAACAAAACCAAATGCGACAATCACCGCCGCCAACCATCTCGGCCAGACGCTCAAATGATACTGCCGCCCGTTTTTGAGTCGTTCGATTCTGTTCAAATCAAAAGGCCTTGCAGGCTGCCGTTTGTCCCCGGATTTGCCCAAACGGACGTGTCGTTATCACATCCGAATATCGATCCTAATGGTTAATCATCGCTTATTGAAGCCGAAATGCGGTAACACGGTGGCGATATCCCGTCAAAAATTGTCCCCAAGGTTTCTTGGTAAACCGCTGGTTTAGATCATGTTTTCCGGCTTTGGCCGAACACGATCTGTTACCGCCGGCCTTAATGCGTGAACACTGCCCGTCGAGCGCCGCCTCCGGCCCGCCATAGTCCGGGGAGGCACTCTGTCAGCTGATATAATGACGAGGGAAACTGGTCCCGGCCTTGCGGCTCAGGAAGCAAGCCTGTCGACGCGGCCGGTTTCCGGGTCGATGCCGTATTCCTTGAGCTTGCGGTAGAGCGTCGAGCGGCCGATGCCGAGCCGGCGGGCGACCTCGCTCATCTGGCCATTGTAGTGATCGATGGCGAGCTTGATCATTTCGAGTTCGACATCGGCCAGCGCACGCACATTGCCGCGCTCGTCGAGTGCCCGCAGCATGCCGAAGCGGGGCTGCGCCCCGGCCGGCTGCTCGCGCACGGGAGCGGTCTCGTCGGACACGACGTCCTCATCGCGCGGCGCCAGCGGCGGCGCGGCGCCGCCTGCTTCGAACGTGTCGTCCGCGTCAAGATTGACGGTGCCTTCCACCTGCGCCCGGATCTGCGGAAAATCGTCGGCGGTCAGCACATCGCCTTCGCACAGCACCGAGGCGCGGAAGACGGCGTTTTCGAGCTGCCGGATGTTTCCGGGCCAGTCATAGGCCTGCAGCACCGCGAGCGCCGCCGCCGAAATGCCCTTCAGCCGATGGCGCGGGTCGGCCGGCGCCACCTTTTCCATGAAATGCGTGACCAGATGGGGAATGTCGTCGCGGCGATCGCGCAGCGGCGGCACAAAGATCGGGTAGACGTTCAGCCGGTAGAACAGATCCTCGCGGAACTTGCCGTCCTTGACCTGCTGCAGGAGGTTGCGATGCGTCGCCGAAATCAGCCGGATGTCGACCTTGACGGTCGAGCGGCCGCCCACGGGATCGACCTCGCCCTCCTGGACGGCGCGCAACAGCTTGACCTGCACGTCGAGCGGCAGGTCGCCGATCTCGTCGAGGAACAGCGTGCCGGAATGCGCCTCGACGAATTTGCCGGTGTGCTTGTCAGTGGCGCCGGTGAACGACCCTTTCTCGTGGCCGAACAGGATGGACTCCACCAGATTGTCGGGGATGGCGCCACAATTGACCGTGACGAACGGTTTCGAGCGACGGTCGCCGCTTCCTTGGATGGCACGCGCCACCAGTTCCTTGCCGACGCCGGATTCGCCCTCGATCAGGATCGGGATATTGGAGGCCGCCGCTTTCTGGCCGAGGCGTATCACCCTGTCCATGGCCGGACTGTGGGTGATCATGTCCCTAAAGGTCAGCAGCCCGCCGCGTTTGCGCGACGTGCGCTTGACCTCACCCTCGACGGCCTCGACCTTGAGCGCATTGGAAATCGAGGCCTGCAGCCTGTCGGGCGAGGCCGGCTTGACGACGAAATCGAAAGCACCGTGGCGCATCGCCGAAACCACGGTTTCGATACCGCCCTGGGCGGTCTGCACGATGACCGGCACGCTGATGTCGCGCTCGCGCATCGCCTTCAGCACGCCGATGCCGTCGAGACCGGGCATGACCAGGTCGAGAATCACAACCGAGACGTCGCGGGCGCCACGCCCGTCGAGAACTTCGAGGCCGGCAGCACCGCCATCGGCGACGATCGCGGTATGGCCGAACCGCGTCACCGCCGCCTCGAGCAGCCGGCGCTGCACGGGATCGTCATCGACTATGAGTATGGAACCTGTCATGACTGTCTTGGTTTGCCCGCGCCCGAAATCCCCATGGATCATCTTGGCACAGGGTTCTAAATAAGGTTTCAAAAAACCCGGTGAACGAATTCCTTAGGATTTGACCGGCTTCTCCATTCCCTTGATCCTGGCTTCCCAATTGCGGCCACTTGATTCAAAGCCGGCCACTCGATTCAAAAAGCCGGTTTCTTGATCCAAAAAGAAGGTATGTCGATGCGCATGATGTTTGATCGGCGGATTGCGGCGCCAGCGTCCGGTCAGGGCGCGGCCGGGCTTGGCGATCTGCCGGAATGGAACCTCGCCGACCTTTATGCCGGCATGGACGCGCCGGAACTGAAGCGCGACATTGCCAAAGCGGCTGCCGACGCCATCGCATTCGAGGCCCGCTGGAAAGGCACGCTCGCCGCCGAGGCCGGGCGCGGCAGTGCCGGCAGGCTGGGCGAGGCCCTTGCCGCCTACGAGGCGCTCGAGGAACTGATCGGCCGCATCGTCTCCTATGCTGGCCTCGTCTATGCCGGCAACACCGCCGATCCGCAGCGCGCCAAGCTCTATGGCGACGTCCAGGAGAAGATGACCGACGCCAGCGCGCATCTCCTGTTCTTCGCGCTCGAACTGAACCTGATCGAGGATGCGGCGATCGAAGGCGCGCTGGCCGGCGACCCCGCCTTCGGGCATTACCGCCCGTGGGTGCTCGATCTGCGCATGGACAAGCCTTATCAGCTCGAGGACCGCGTCGAGCAGCTCTTCCACGAAAAGTCGATCACCGGGCGCGGCGCCTGGAACCGCTTGTTCGACGAGACGATGACCGATCTTCGCTTCGATATCGATGGCGAGGAACTGACGCTGGAGCCGGCCCTCAACCGCCTTCAGGATGCCGATGGCGAGGTCCGCCGGCGTGCCTCGGAGGCGCTGGCCACGACCTTCCGCAAGAATTTGCGCACCTTCACGCTGATCACCAACACGCTGGCCAAGGATAAGGAAATTTCGGACCGCTGGCGCGGCTTCGAGGACATTGCCGATTCACGCCACCTCGCCAACCGCGTCGAGCGCGGCGTGGTCGATGCGCTCGCCACCGCGGTGCGCGAGGCCTATCCGCGCTTGTCGCACCGCTACTACGCCATGAAGGCGCGCTGGCTCGGCATGGAGGTGATGAACCACTGGGACCGCAACGCGCCCTTGCCGGAGACGCCGCAGGCGGTGATCGGCTGGGACGAGGCCAGGAACACCGTGCTGTCGGCCTATCACCGCTTCTCGCCTGAGATGGCCGAGATCGCGCGCACCTTCTTCGACCGCAACTGGATCGACGCGCCGGTGCGCCCAGGCAAGTCGCCGGGTGCCTTTGCCCACCCGACCGTACCATCGGTTCATCCCTATGTGCTGCTCAACTACATGGGCAAGCCGCGCGACGTGATGACGCTGGCGCATGAACTCGGGCACGGCGTGCATCAGGTGCTGGCCGCCGGCCAGGGCGCACTGATGGCCCCGACGCCGCTGACGCTGGCGGAGACGGCATCCGTCTTCGGCGAAATGCTGACCTTCCGTTCGCTGCTCGAGCGGACCACCGACCGGCGCGAGCGCAAAGCCATGCTCGCCCAGAAGGTCGAGGACATGATCAACACGGTGGTGCGCCAGATCGCCTTCTATGAATTCGAGCGCAAGGTTCATGCCGAGCGCCGCAACGGCGAACTGACCTCCGACAGGCTCGGCCAGTTCTGGCTGGAAGTGCAGGCCGAAAGCCTCGGACCGGCGATCAAGTTGCGCGAGGGCTACGAGGTGTTCTGGACCTACATCCCTCATTTCATCCACTCGCCCTTCTACGTCTATGCCTATGCGTTCGGCGACTGCCTGGTGAACTCGCTCTATGCGGTCTACCAGAATGCCGAGCGCGGCTTTCAGGACAAATATTTCGAGATGCTGCGTGCCGGTGGCACCAAGCATCATTCGCAGCTTCTGGCGCCTTTCGGCCTCGACGCCACCGACCCTGCCTTCTGGCAGATCGGGCTCGGTGTGATCGGCGGCCTGATCGACGAATTGGAAACGCTGGACGATTGAGACGCCTCTCGCCCGGCAAGAACAGTTTAGCCCGAATGCATGTATGGACCGTGCTATTCTTGCCCTAAATATTTGTTCTTGAAGAACTCTGCACGGACGTTTTCCCATAGCTTTCGGCAAGCTCTATGGTAGCTTTCCCTTCAAGCTCAGCCGGAGCGCATGCGGATCGGCGAGGAAAAGTCCCGGCCGGCCGTGCGCTCAGGCGAACGCGACAACGGCCGTTGGCCATGGGCAGGCAAAGCCGATCGCCGACAGCTCGAACCGAAGCCGGCTGTTTCGCGAATCTGCGGAACCATCGAGTAGTCCATCGCCGAAGGTCATGACCCTGCGGCAGACGGATCTGACTGGAGAGAGATAATGGGCACTTTTTTCTACATGCTGCTGGCGTTCCTGGTAGGCGTGTTGGTTGGCTGGTTCATCTGGGGGCGTTTGCGCGGTGAGCTCGACGGTCTTCGAGGCGACCTCGATCGCACCCGCGGCGAGCGCGACAAGTTGCGCGCCGACAGCGATCGCCTGACCGGCGAACTCAATGCATGCGGCAAGACCCGCTCCGACCTCGAGCGCCAGTTGCGTGAGGCGCAGGCCTCGTCGGGCGCCGGCGGAGCAAAGGCGTCAAGTCCGGCACCAGCAGCCGTGATGTCGACGCCTGCCGCTGCCAAATCCACTCCGGCTGCAGCCAAGCCGGCCGCGGCGAAGGCCGCCCCGGCAAAGGCGGCGCCGAAGCCCGCAGCGGCCAAAACTCCAGCGAAGACCTCGGCCGCTCCCAAGACAGCGCCCGCCGCCAGGAAGGCCGCAACGGCCGCAGCCAAACCGGCGTCGGGCAAGCCCGACAATCTGCGCCGGCTGATTGGCATCGGCCCGGTCAACGAAAAGCTGCTCAAGGCGCAAGGCGTCACCACCTTCGCCCAGATCGCCGCCTGGACATCAACCGACATCAAGCGGATCGAGGATGTGATGAACTTCGACGGCCGCATCGCGCGCGAACGCTGGATCGAGCAGGCCAAGCTGCTCGCCGTCGGCAACGAGGCCGAATTCGCCAAGCAGTTTCCGACGGCCGGAACCGCCAGCAACACCTGAACGATGGCACAGAGACCTTGTGAGCGGCGGCGCCCTTGGCGCCGCCGCTTCTCTTTTGCCGGCAAAGTTGGATCCGGCCAAGGTCGGCTTTGAGGGACAGGGTGCCGTTCTCTCGATTGCGCGCGCCCGGCCGCCCATATAGAGCGATCGTCGGCTACATCGATCCCGGTTCCCATGTCCCTGCCCGCCGCAATTTTCCGCAACGACCAAAGCGCGCGCCAGCTCGTTTTCGAGCGGCCGGCCGATATTATCGTCGCGCATGAGGCCAAGGACTTCCCGGCCGCGCTGCAAGCGGCGCAGGCCGCGCACGACGCCGGCAAATGGCTGGCCGGCTATTTCTCCTACGAGGCCGGTTACCTGCTCGAGCCGAAACTCGTTCCCCTGCTGCCGGGCAGGCGCCGGGCCCCGCTGGTCTGCCTCGGGGTCTTCGATGCCCCTCATGAAGAGGCGGTACCGCCGCGAAGCACGCCGACCAACGGCCCGATCTTCGACGCAAGGGCGACGTGGTCGTTCGAGGATTACCAGAAGCGGTTCTCGCGGCTGCACCAGCACATCAGGCAAGGCGATTGCTACCAGGGCAATCTGACTTTTCCGGTGCACGCGCAATGGTCTGGCGATCCGCTCGGCGCCTTCGACGCGCTGACCGAACGCCAGCCGGTGAAATATGGCGCGCTGGTCTCGCTCGGCGACCCGATCGTTCTGTCGCGCTCGCCCGAACTGTTCTTCGAGATCGATGCCGCCGGGACGATCGAAACGCATCCGATGAAGGGTACCGCACCGCGCGGCACAACAGGCGACGAGGACGAACGGCAGAAGAATTTCCTGCGCAACGACGAGAAGAACCAGGCCGAGAACCGGATGATCGTCGACCTCCTGCGCAACGACATATCGCTGATCAGTGAGGTCGGCACGCTGGAGGTGCCGGAATTGTTCCGCATCGAGACCTACCCGACCGTCCACCAGATGGTGAGCGACGTCAGGGCCAAGCTGCTGCCCGGCCTCGGCATACGCCAGATTTTCGCGGCGCTGTTTCCCTGCGGCTCGATCACCGGCGCGCCGAAGATCCGCGCCATGGAGATCCTGCACGATCTGGAAGGCACGCCCCGCGACGTCTATTGCGGCGCCATCGGCTGGGTCGCACCCGGCGGCACGATGCGCTTTTCCGTTGCGATCCGGACCATCTCGCTCTTTGCCAGCGGCGAGGCCGTCTACAATGTCGGCGGCGGCATCGTCTTCGATTCGGTCGCACAAGAGGAGTATCAGGAGTGTCTGCTCAAAGCCCGCTTCGCGACGGGGACGCCGCCGGTTTCGAGCTGATCGAGACCATGCGCTGGGAGCCCGCCTCGGGCTTCCTGCGACTCGATCGCCATCTCGCGCGCCTTTATGGCTCGGCGGCGGAACTGGGGTTCAGCTATGATCCGCAAGAAGTCGGCGAAGCCCTGAGCGGCGCGGTCGACCGATCGCCCATCGCCATGCGCACGCGGCTCGCTCTGTCGCGCAATGGCGAGGCCAACGCCTCGGCGCAGCCCTATGAACCCCTTGCCGCCGACAAGGTGTGGGCGCTGCGGCTGGCACGGACGAGGCTCGATTCGCGCGACATGCTGCTGCGCCACAAGACCAGCCGGCGGCAGCTCTACACCCATGCCCGCTCCGAATATCTCATCACCCAGGCCGACGAGGTGCTGCTGGCCAATGAGCGCGGCGAGATCTGCGAAGGCACGATCACCAATGTCTTCGCCGATTTCGGCGACGGCATCCTGGCGACGCCTCGGCTCGATTGCGGCCTGCTGCCTGGCGTATTGCGCGCCGTGCTTCTGGATGAAGGCCGCGCCAGTGAAGCGATCTACAGCTTGGATGACCTCAAATCCGCCAAGGCGCTGTTCGTCGGCAATTCGCTGCGCGGGCTGATCCCCGCCAGGCTGTCGTGACCCAAGCCCGGAGAATACAATGTTCGTCGTGTCGCTGAACTACAAGGTGCCGCTCACCGAGATCGACCGCTTGGCGCCGGGCCATATCGAGTGGCTGGAAGCCTGCTACGCCGAAGGCATCTTCGTTGCGTCCGGGCCCAAGCGGCCAAGAACCGGCGGCATCATCATCGCACGCTGCCCCCGCGAAGTGCTCGATGCCAGGTTGGCAGCCGATCCTTTCGCCCAGGCGGGCGCCGCCGACTACGACATCACCGAATTCACGGCGCGGATGACCGCCGCCGGC
Organism: Mesorhizobium sp. ES1-3; assembly: GCF_020164795.1. Classification (NCBI taxonomy): domain Bacteria; kingdom Pseudomonadati; phylum Pseudomonadota; class Alphaproteobacteria; order Hyphomicrobiales; family Phyllobacteriaceae; genus Mesorhizobium; species Mesorhizobium sp. ES1-3. Next base: position 26,579 of record NZ_JAIUGW010000007.1, on the reverse strand, counting down.
TTGGGCTCGTTCAAAGAGGCATGAGTTTCCGGCAACCCACCCATACGCCCTATGACGGCTCGTCGAAACTCTTCACCGTCGGTCTGAAGCCGCTGGAACCCGCGAACTGGATCGAGGTGGACGGTCACCTGCTGCCCTATCTCGCCGAGAAGCGCCGGCTCTATGGCGAAATCCCCGAGCGCGTCTTCGTCGAGGAGGACGGCACGCGCGCTGCCCAGCAAGAGGTGCTCGACTTGCTCGGCGCCTACCTGCCGGAAAGATTTCCCGACACCCACCGGCGCAGCGATGCGGGCGTTGCGGTCATGGGCGCGACGAGCCATCCGGCAGTCCCGTCCAGCCTCGCCGGCGCTCCCTTGGTAGCGGCCTCGCTGCTGGTCCAGGAAGACCTGATCCTCATGCGCCGGGGCGAAGACGGCTGGCGTCTGGCCGCGGGTTCGCTGTGCTTCCCCTCATCCTGGTCGCTCACCGAGAAATTCGGCAAGCCGCTGCAGCAGATCCATCAGCCGGTGCCGGGCTTCGGCCCGGGCACGAGACCGGCCGATCTCATCAACCGGATGTTCGATGGCCTTCAGGGCCAGGCCGTCGAGCGCTACAATTGGTCGATCCAATCAGGCGATGCGCTCTACCACCCGTTGTCCAATGTCGAGCGCATCGACCGCGCCACCAGCCGGCCGACGCGTTTCCCCGATGGTGACGTGAAGGCGCACGCCTTCATCCGCGTCGAGCGTCAAACGCTGCGCAAACTGCCCGCCTCGCGCGATATCCTGTTCACTATCCGCATCCATCTCGACCCGCTCGCCGTGCTGGCGCGGCATCCGGACCGGGCGACGCTGGCGGCGTCCTTCGCTGCCCAGCTCGAAGCGCTCGACATCGCCCAACTCGACTACAAGGGCCTGACGTCGGATCGCGATCGGCTGACCGCTGTCCTTAACCACATGGCCAAAGACGCGTAGTCGCGGGTTGGCGGTTTTCGCTGGTTTATGACAATGATCTGTGATGTAGCGCATGGCCGTTGGGCGAAAATGCCCGGCTTTTGCACGTGGTTGTTCGGCTTTTGCACGTAGTTGCCCAGCTTTTGCACGCAGTTGAAGGAGTGCTCGATAAAATGGCGAATGAAAACTGGCCCGTTTACGGTGAGATCACCGGCCCCGTGGTGATGATCGGCTTTGGTTCGATCGGACACGGAACGCTGCCGCTCATCGAACGCCATTTCAAGTTCGACAAGTCGCGCATGACGGTCATCGACCCGCGCGACACCGATCGCAAGCTGCTCGACGAGCGCGGCATCACCTTCGTCCAGGAAGCGGTGACCGAGAAGAATTACAAAAAGCTTTTGACGCCGCTGCTGACCAATGGTGGTGGCCAGGGCTTTTGCGTCAACCTGTCGGTCGACACGGGCTCGGTGGACCTGATGCGGCTCTGCCGCAAGCTCGGCGTGCTTTACATCGACACCGTCGTCGAGCCCTGGCTTGGCTTCTATTTCGACGCCAAGGCCGACAATGCCAGCCGCACCAACTATGCGTTGCGCGAGGCGCTGCTCAAGGAAAAGCACGACAAGCCGGGCGGCGCCACCGCCGTCTCCACCTGCGGTGCCAATCCCGGCATGGTGTCCTGGTTCGTCAAGCAGGCGCTGGTCAATCTCGCCACCGATCTAGGCATGGAGTTCTCCGAGCCCGCGCAGGAAGACCGCGAGGGCTGGGCCAAGCTCATGAAGAAGACTGGCGTCAAGGGCATCCACATCGCCGAGCGCGACACCCAGCGTACCAAGAAGCCCAAGCCGATGGATGTGTTCTGGAATACCTGGTCGGTCGAGGGCTTCATCTCGGAAGGATTGCAGCCGGCCGAGCTCGGCTGGGGCACGCACGAGACCTGGATGCCGAAGAACGGCAAGAAGCACAAGCACGGTTCCAAGGCCGCGATCTACCTGGAGCAACCCGGCGCCAACACCCGCGTGCGCTCCTGGTGCCCGACGCCGGGACCGCAATATGGTCTGCTGGTGACGCACAATGAGGCTATCTCGATCGCCGATTTCTTCACCGTGCATTCCAAGAAGGGGAAGGTTCAATACCGCCCGACCTGCCACTACGCCTACCATCCCTGCAACGATGCGATGCTGTCGCTGGACGAGATGTTCGGTGCCGCCGGCAAGCCGCAGCCGGTACACCACGTGCTCGACGAGAACGAACTGGTCGACGGTGTCGACGAACTCGGCGTCCTGCTCTATGGCCACGACAAGAATGCCTACTGGTACGGTTCCCAGCTGTCGCTCGCCGAGGCGCGCAAGCTGGCACCCTATCAGAACGCCACCGGCATGCAGGTCACCTCGGCGGTTCTGGCCGGCATGGTCTGGGCGCTGGAAAATCCGGCCGCCGGCATCGTCGAGGCCGACGAGATGGACTACAAGCGCTGCCTGGACGTGCAGTCGCCCTATCTCGGACCGGTCAAGGGCTATTATACCGACTGGACGCCGCTCGACAGACGCCCGGGTCTCTTCCCTGAGGACCTCGACCGCAGCGACCCGTGGCAATTCCGCAACATCCTCGTCCGATAGCATCACCCGGACCATGCGCCATTGCCTTGCAATCGCCCGGAAATCGGGCGATTGAAGGGTGCGGCCTGGGGTGGCGATGTGCGTCCGTTGGACGCTTACAGCATACCCCAGCACTTTGGACGTTCGCGTCGCGCTTCCAGAAATCGGCCCGATTTTTGGACCGACGCGTTTGGAGAGGATTTCATATGACGATTGCGCGCAAAGTTCTTTCGATGGGCATGGCGGGTGCCCTCGCCTCGATGCTTGCTGCCTGTGCCACCAGCGGCCCCGACCAGCCGCCGATGGCTGCCGCGCCGAAAGGCGTCGAAGGTTCCTGGATCGATGCCAAGGGTACTGGCCTGTCGACCTTCACCGGCGGCACCTTCACGACCGTCGCCACGGACACGGGACAGAAGCTTGCCGATGGCAGTTACACGATGACCGGCGCCACATCGGTGCAGATCAACGGCACCTCGCTGATCCGCCAAACCCCGGTGAGCTTCAATTGCCTGATGGTGTCGACCAGCCAGCTCAACTGCACCAGTTCCGCCGGCCAGAATTTCGTGCTGACGCGGCGCACCTGAACCTGGCGAACGTTCCAGTCACAAAGAACGGCGGCCGCTTGGTCGCCGTTTTTGTGCCGGCAATCCCTCGCCTTTTGCGCCGGAAATACCCCGGGTTTTGCGCCAGCAAATACCACCGGCATTTCCGCTTGCGTCGGCCCGAACGCGATGGGAACATGATCGAAACGCTGGCTGCAATATCCCAGTCAAGCAAGGCGTTAACCGCCTCTGATCAGCCTACCGGGAGACGAAGATGAAGAAGCTTGCCGCCATTGCCGCCCTTTCCGCGTCGACACTTGGCCTGTCGGCCGGCGCATCCTTTGCCGACTACACACTGAACATCCTGCATATCAATGACTGGCACAGCCGCATCGAAGGCAACAACAAATATGAATCGACCTGCTCTGCCGAGGAGGAGACCAAGGGCGAATGCATCGGCGGCGCCGGCCGGCTGATCACCGCCATCGCCCAGGAACGCAAGAAGCTGGAAGGCCAGAACGTGCTCTTGCTCAGCGCCGGCGACAATTTCCAGGGTTCGCTGTTCTACACGACCTACAAGGGCAAGGTCGAAGGCGAGTTCCTCAACGACATGAAGTTCGACGCCATGGCGCTCGGCAACCATGAATTCGACGACGGCGAAGCGGCATTGGCGCCGTTCCTCGACATGATCAAATTCCCCGTGCTCGGTGCCAACGTCAAGGCAAACGCGCAGTCCAAGCTCGGCGACCGCGTCAAGCCGTCGATCGTCGTCGAGGTCGGCGGCCAGAAGATCGGCATCATCGGCGCCGTCACCAACGACACGCCCGAACTCGCCTCGCCCGGCCCCAACATCACGATTGAGGACGACGTCAAGTCGATCACGGCGGAGGTCGAGAAGCTCAAGGGAGAAGGCGTCAACAAGATCATCGCCGTGACCCATATCGGCTACAACAGGGAGCGCGATGTCATTGCCAAGATCCCCGGCATCGATGTCGTGGTCGGCGGCCACAGCCACACGCTTCTGTCCAACACCGATCCGAAGGCGGCTGGCCCTTACCCGACGATGGTCGACAATCCGGACGGCTACAAGGTGCCGGTGGTGCAGGCGGCGTCCTATTCGAAATATCTCGGCGAGTTCAAGGTGGTGTTCGACGACAATGGCGTCGTCAAATCGGCGAGCGGCGACCCGATCTATCTCGACAAGTCGATCACGCCCAATCCCGCGGTGCTCGCCCGCATCAAGGAGCTCGGCGCACCGATCGAGGCCCTGAAGAACAAGGAAGTGGCCGAGACGACCGACGTCATCGACGGCAGTCGTGAGAGTTGCCGCACCAAGGAGTGCGCGATGGGCAACCTCGTCTCCGACGCCATCCTCGACCGCGTCAAGGGACAGGGCGTCGAGATCGTCATCTCCAACGGTGGTGGCCTGCGCGCCTCGATCGACAAGGGCACCGTCACCATGGGCGAGGTGCTGACCGTGCTGCCGTTCCAGAACACGCTGGCGACCTTCCAGATTTCCGGCAGGGATCTGGTCGCCGGGCTCGAAGGCGGACTCAGCCAGATCGAGGACGGCGCCGGCCGCTTCCCGCAGGTGGCGGGCCTCAAATATTCCTTCGACAAGTCGGTCGCGCCCAATACCGGCCGTGTGAAGTCGGTGGAGGTGATGGAAAACGGCGCCTGGACGCCGATCAATCCCGACAAGGACTATCTCGTCGCCACCAACAACTATGTCCGCCAGGGCGGCGACGGCTACAAGGTCTTCGCCGAAAAGGCCAGGAACGCCTATGATTACGGCCCCGGCCTCGAACAGGTCGTCGCCGATTATCTCGGCGCCCACCAGCCCTATACGCCGAAGCTCGACGGCCGCATCACCGAGATCGCCGCAACGACAGCGGCGGCTCCCGCCGCCGAGCCGGCCAAGCCTGCCGAACCCGCAACGCCCGCCGAAGCTGCGCCGGCGATGCCTGAACTGCCTGCCAATTCAGGCGATATCGCCAACACACCGCCACCCATATCGACGGAAAACGCGCCTCCGCCACCGGCCCCGCCGGCGCCCGCCGAACCGGCAAAGCCTGCCGAGACCGCCCCCGCGGCACCCGCGCCCGCCCCGGCGGCACCCGCGACCGCCGAGCCGGCAAAGCCCGCTGAAGCCGCACCGGCCACAGGCAGCCATGTCGTCGTTACCGGCGATACCTACTGGGATCTGGCGAAGAAAGCCTATGGCGACGCGACCAAGTGGAAACTCATCTATGAGGCGAACAAGGATCAAAGGCCGCATCGGCTTGTGCCGGGCGCAACCCTGACCATCCCGGCGAAGTAACGTCATTTCGCTTTCAGCGGGAGCACCCGCCGGGGAAACCTGGCGGATGTTCTGTTTCCGGTCGGAAAGGCGGTATGGTGCGGCCAGACGCTGCATTGAAAACCGGCGCGCCATCGCTAGTTTCACGCCGTGTCCGGAGAGCCCTTATGACGCCTGCCAATGCTGTCGACCCCAAGACGATCAAGCCGGTCGGCCCGACAGCGGGACACGCGCCGGCCAAGGCTGGCAAGGTCGGCGTCATGCTGCTCAATCTCGGCACGCCCGACGGTACCGAATTCAAGCCGATGTGGCGGTATCTGCGGGAATTCCTGTCCGATCCGCGCGTCATCGAACTCAACAAGGCGATCTGGTATCCGATCCTCTATGGGCTGGTGCTGACCAGGCGACCGAAGAAGTCGGGCGCCAACTACGCCCGGATCTGGAACCGGGAGAAGAACGAGTCGCCGCTGCGCACCTACACCCGTGCACAAGGTGAAAAACTGGCCGAGGCGCTACGAGACCTGCCCGATGTCGTCGTCGACTGGGCGATGCGTTACGGCAACCCTTCGACATCGAGCGTCGCCGAAAGGCTGGTGGCGCAAGGCTGCGACCGCATCCTTTCATTCCCGCTCTATCCGCAATATTCGGCGACGACGACCGCCACCGCCAACGACCAGCTGTTCCGGGCGCTGATGAAGATGCGCGCGGCACCTGCCGTCCGCAGTGTGCCGCCCTACTATGCCGAGCCGGTCTACATCGAGGCGCTCGCCAGTTCGATCGAACGGCAGCTGGCGACGCTCGATTTCGAGCCGGAGTTGGTCATCACCTCCTATCACGGAATCCCGAAACCCTATTCCGACAAGGGCGATCCCTATCGGGCGCATTGCCTGGAGACGACGCGGCTGCTGCGCGAAAAACTCGGCTGGGACGAGAACAAGCTGATCACCACCTTCCAGTCGCGCTTCGGCGCGCAGGAATGGCTGCAGCCATATACCGACAAGATGGTGGAGAAGCTGGCCAAGGACGGCGTCAAATCGATTGCCATCGTCAATCCCGGCTTTTCCGTCGACTGCATCGAGACGCTGGACGAGATCGGCCGCGAGGCGGCCGAGACCTTCCATCATGCCGGTGGCGAAAACTTCGCCCACATCCCATGCCTCAACGACAGCCCCGAGGGCATGGCGGTGATCGAAGCGATGGTACGCCGCGAACTGTCAGGCTGGGCCTGACACCGGAACAACACAAGCTCCGGGGCGTTGAGCAGCGCCTCCGGAGAATTCGATGCTCCGCAAACTCGACCTCAGGACCGGCCAGCCCGTCTGGTCCGCCTATCGCGCGCCCGCGGTGCCGATTGCCAGTCTCACTCGGGACGTCAAGACCGATGTGCTGATCATCGGCATGGGCATCAGCGGCGCCATGATGGCCGAGACGCTGACAGCGGACGGTCACTCCGTAATCTGCATCGACCGGCGTGGGCCGCTGAAAGGATCGACAGCGGCAACCACGGCGCTGGTGCAGTTCGAAATCGACCAGCCGCTTTCGGTTCTCTCGAGGATGATTGGCAAGGCCCAGGCACGGCAGGCCTGGCGACGTTCGAGGCTGGCCATTTCCAATCTCGCCGCCCGCATCGAAGAGCTCGGCATCAACTGCGGCATGAGCCGCACCGCATCGCTTTATCTGGCCGGTACCGTGCTCGACCCATCGGGATTGCGCGAGGAAGCCGAGGCGCGACGGCGAGCCGGCATCGCCGCGACCTATCTGACCCCTCGGCCGCTCGCCGAGGCGTTCGGCATCGACCGCAGCGGCGCCATCCTCAGCCATGGCAATATCGCGCTCGACCCGCGCAAGCTGACGGCCGGGTTGCTGCTCAGGGCTCGGGAGCGCAAGGCACGTCTCTATGCGCCGGTCGAATCGGCAGCGATCAAGGACAGCGCCGACGAAGTGGTCGTGGCAACGAGGGACGGCCCCGCCATCACGGCATGGCACGTTGTCCTGGCCACCGGTTACGAACTGGTCGACATCGTGCCGGCGGCCGCCCATCGGGTCATATCGACATGGGCGATCGCGACCCGCCCGCAACCGCGAAAGCTCTGGCCGGGTGCGGCGTTTGTCTGGGAAGCTTCCGATCCCTATCTCTACGTCAGGGCAACGGCCGATGGCCGGGTCATATGCGGCGGCGAGGACGAGGATTTCATCGACGAGACGCAGCGCGATGACCTGATCGGCGACAAGAGCGCACGCATCGCCGCAAAACTAAACCTGATATTTCCGCATCTGGACGTCAGCCCCGATTTTTCCTGGACCGGCTCCTTCGGCACCACGACGTCAGGGCTGCCCTATATCGGCGCCATTCCGGGGCATCCTCGCATCCATGCCGTGTTGGGATATGGCGGCAACGGCATCACCTTTTCGCGGATCGCTGCCGAGATCGTCTCGGCATCGATCGACGGGCTTGAAGACACGGATGCAAGCCTGTTTGCCTTCAACCACTGAGTGTGTAACCGCAAACAATCCCTCATCACCTGATTGTAACGCTACTGAAATACACTTAAGTCTTTGGCGAAGTCGGCTGTGCGGGAATGGCTTGCGCGGCCTGCTTCTGAGGGAGAGCCAAATGGATTTCAGTGGTTTCGATATTGCGGTCGTTGTTTTGGTCGCGCTTGTCGTGCTGGTGCTGTTCAAGGGCATCAAGACAATTCCGCAAGGATACAACTATACCGTCGAACGTTTTGGTCGTTATACCAAGACACTGAGCCCCGGCCTCAACCTCATCACGCCCTTCGTTGACCGGATCGGCGCCAAGATGAACATGATGGAGCAGGTGCTCGACGTTCCGAGCCAGGAGATCATCACCCGCGACAACGCCATCGTCGGTGTCGACGGCATTGCTTTCTACCAGATCCTCAATGCGGCGCAGGCCGCCTATCAGGTTGCCGGCCTGCAGAACGCCATCCTCAACCTGACGATGACCAACATCCGTACCGTCATGGGTTCGATGGACCTCGATGAGCTGTTGTCCAACCGCGACGCCATCAACGAGCGCCTGCTGCGCGTCGTCGACGAGGCGGCACACCCATGGGGCATCAAGATCACCCGCGTCGAGATCAAGGACATCAACCCGCCAGCCAACCTGATCGAATCGATGGGCCGCCAGATGACCGCCGAGCGCAACAAGCGCGCGCAGATTCTGGCCGCCGAGGGCCTCAAGCAGTCGCAGATCCTCGAAGCCGAGGGCCGCAAGGAAGCCGCCTTCCGCGACGCCGAGGCGCGCGAACGCTCCGCCGAAGCCGAAGCCCGCGCCACCCAGGTGGTGTCGGAAGCGATTTCCAAGGGCGACGTGCAGGCGCTTAACTACTTCGTCGCCCAGAAATACACCGAGGCCCTGACCAGGATCGGTTCGGCCACCAACAGCAAGGTCGTGCTGATGCCGCTGGAAGCCTCGTCGCTGATCGGCACGCTTGGCGGTATCGGCGAAATCGCCAAGGAAGTGTTCCGCAGCGAAGGCACGACCGGCGCGCAGCGGCAGGCGGCACGTCCGCCGGTAGTCCGCCCGAGCGAGAATTGAGATCGTAGGAGGTTACTCCCATGCTCGATCGCATCGTTTCTGAACTCGGGCCGTGGAACTGGATGGTCCTGGGCTTCGTGCTGCTGGTGGTAGAGGTCATCGCGCCGGGCTTCTTCATGCTTTGGATCGGCATCGCCGCCCTGGTCATCGGCGCGGTGTCACTGCTGATCTGGGATGCCGCCATCTGGACATGGCAGGTCCAGGTGCTGCTATTCCTCGTACTGTCACTGGTTTCAGCCTTTGTCGGCAAGAAACTCATGGGCGGACGCGACCAGCCGAGCGACCAGCCGCTGCTCAACCGCCGTGGTGCGCAGATGATCGGGAAGATGGCGACGCTTGCCGAACCGATCCGCGACGGCCGCGGCCGCATCAAGCTCGGCGACACGCTGTGGCGCGTCTCCGGCCCGGATCTGCCCGCCGGCACCCAGGTGCGCGTCACCGCCGCTGCCGACACCGATCTGGAACTGACGGTGGAACGGGTCTGAGTTTCCAGGCCGCCAATACCTGAATAGCACCGGCGCAAGATGTGTTGAGATTCAGGTCAGGCCGAGTCGAGAACGACGGCTTTCGAGAACCGGAGCGGAGCGTACTTCAGTAGGTGAGCACCGGCCTACGCCGGCCGAAGCCTTGCCACGATCCCTCATGAGTGCTTCGGCCGGCGAAGGCCGGAAGCGCAGAAAGCCGCCGTTCGCAGGCCGGCTTCACCGGAATATCAGCGCACCTTAGGCTGCGCCGATGCGCAACAGGTCATGGAAATGCACCACGCCCAGCGGCATGTTGTTCCTGGTCACCACCAGCGCGCCGACATTGTGCTCGTTGAGCAGCGCGATCGCCGTGCCTGCGAGCGTCTGCGGGTCGACCGTCTTGGGCGTGCGGGTCATTACCTCGTCGACGATGACATCGGCTAGGTTGCGGTGCAGGTTGCGCGCGACATCGCCGTCGGTGATGATCCCCGCCAGTTCCCCATTCGCCTCGACGATCAGCACGCAGCCGACCTTCTTCTGTGACAGCGTCATCACCGCTTCCGGCATCTTGGTGCCGAGCGCGGCCAGCGGCATCTGGTCGCCGACCCGCATGATCTCGGACACCATGGTCAGGTTGGCGCCGAGCTGGCCGCCGGGATGGAAAGTGCGGAAATGGTCCGGCGTGAAGCCGCGCGCCTCGAGCAGCGCAATCGCCAGCGCATCGCCGATGACCAGCTGCAGCAGCGTCGATGTCGTCGGTGCCAGGCCATGCGGGCAAGCCTCGGGGGCGCGTGGCAAGAGCAATACCACGTCGGCCGCGCGCGCCAGCGCCGACGTCTCCCCGGAGGTCACGGCGATGAGCGGAATGGAGAAGCGCCGGGAATAGGCGACGATGCCCATCATCTCCTTGCTCTCGCCCGACCATGAGATGGCGATGATGGCGTCGTCCCTGGCGATCATGCCGAGATCGCCATGATTGGCCTCGACGGGGTGGACGAAGAAGGCCGGCGTGCCGGTCGAGGCCAGCGTCGCCGCGACCTTCGAACCGATATGGCCGCTTTTGCCGACACCGGTGACGATGAGCCGGCCCTCAATCTTCGAGATCATTTCGACGGCCTGGGCAAAGGGTGCTGCCAGTCCGTTCTCGAGCGCGTCGGCAAGGGCCGCGATCCCGGCCTGTTCGGTTGCCACGGTTCTCAGCGCCGATTCGATCGACGCTTGCCTGTCCAAGGGCTTCTTTTCCAGGGATTTCGCATGCATGGATGATGCGATTAGCGCTTTGCCGCCCGCCTGTCCAACGGAAATGGCCCCGCGTCTGTTGCTCAAACGCCGTGCGATCGATTGGGACAACGACAAGCGCAAGAACAGGAAGCTCAACGACGGTCGTAAGACTCCCAAATCGGCGTTCGAGGCCCATGGCGCGCACGGCCTCAACCCTCCGTTAACCATCCGCATTTACGGTTCGGTAAGTATGGCGCGCATGCGCCGCGCAAGCAGTGGTGGCGATGTCCGGGGTCCAGCCAGAAAAATTGAGAGGACGACAGGGCAAGGCGGTCTGCGCGTTGCTGCTGGCGACCAGCATCCTTGCCTTGCTGCGTCCCGCGCCGCTCCATGCCCAGGAAACGGAACTGCGTGGAGAAGTGTCCGAATCGGCGATCCTGTCCGACCAGCAGCGCAAGGCGAGAAGCCTGGTTCTCGCCCAGCAAGCGGCGGCCAACGCTGCCGCGCAGGACGATGCGCCGGCGCGTACCTATCTGCCGGCCAGCGTCGGGGCCGTGCCTGACGACACGGACGCCGCGAACTCGACCACCAGCGTCTTCGACCCGCCCCAGGCGGTCGAGGAGGCCTCCGCCGACACGCCAGCGCCGCCCAAGCCACGCCGCACTTCGACCGCCAGGCAGAATGCGGCTGACAAGGCAAAGGACAAGGCAGCCGACAAGTCGAAGAAGAAAAAGACCACCAAGGCGGCTACAGATCCAACCACCACCGCCACGACTGCCACCACGGCGACGACGGACGACACCGACAGCAGCGCGGCGGACAAGGAAGCGGCCAACCGCCGTGCACTCACGATCGACAGTGTGGACAGGCAGAAACTCGATGCCGGCGCCGAGCGCACCGCCGCAATCGAGGGCCAGAACAAGAAACCAGAGGATGATCCGTTTTCCGCCACCGGCGTCAAATGGGGCTCCTTCGTCATCCGGCCGACCATCGAACAGGGGCTGACCGCCACCACGAACGGCGATTCGAGCAGTGCCGGTACATCGGCGCTGCTGTCCGAGACGGCGCTGCGCTTTACCGCCGCTTCCGACTGGCGCGAAAACTCCGCGACCATCGACGGCTATGGCATTTTCCGCGAAACCGTGTCGGGCTACCCGGTTCACGATGCGCAGGGCCGCATCGAAGGCCAGCTCAATGTCGACCTCGACAAGGAACTGCGCGCCATCGCCAAGCTCGGCTACGAAGCCGTGCCGGAATCCGCGTCTTCGCCCGATGCCATCGCCGGCGTCAGCACCCAGCCGCTGCGGCAGACGATCGACGGCAGCATCGGCGTCGAGAAGGCGGTCGGCAAGATGCAGTACACGTTGACCGGGGCGGTCTCACACGACTTCTATGGTGACGCCAAGCTCTCGGACGGCACCTCGCTGTCGCAGAAAGATCAGGACAACACGCTCTATACCGCAACCTTGCGCACCGGCTACGAGATATCTCCAGCGCTCACGCCCTTCACCGAAATCGAGGTCGGCCGCCGGGCCTATGACCAGCGCATCGACAATGAAGGCTTCGAGCGCTCCTCGACGCGGCTTGGCGCCCGCGCCGGCCTGCAACTCGACATGGGTGAGAAGCTGTCGGGTGAATTCTCGGCCGGCTGGCTCAGGGAGGCGATCGACGACAAAAGCCTGGAAGCGATTTCGGGGACCACCGTCAATGCCGATCTCAAATGGTCGCCGCAGCGCGGCACCACGATCGGCCTGACCGGCAAGACCACCGTCGAGACCACGACCACGTCGGGCGAAAGCGGCGATATCCTCTACTCCGGACGCCTGACCGGCGAACGCGTGATCCGATCCAATCTCACCGCGAATGCGGCTCTGGGCCTGGATTGGCGCGACTATGTCGGCATCGACGGCCACGACAGGATATTGAGCGCCGAGGCCGGGCTGACCTGGTGGCTGAACCGCTATGCCGGTCTCACCAGCCGGGTGAGAACCGAAAAACTGACCAGCAACCTACCCGGCCGCGACTACACCGCCAACAGCATCTACCTCGGCGTGAAGGTGCAGCGCTGAAGGCGTATGAGCTTCGTCATCCTGGGGCGTAGCAAGGAGCGAAGCGACGCGGCGCAGACCCCAGGATCCATGCCGCGACTTATGGGTCGCCTCCGCGATGGCAGGCCTGGGGACATCGTTCCGGACCGCTACACTCTGGGTCTATGTAACGGAATGGATCCTCGGGTCTCCGCGACGTCGCTACGCTCCTGCTTTGCCCGAGGACGACGAAAATGGGGCCTAAAATGCCGCCCCGCGGCGCTCCGATGGCTGCATCTCGTCGAGCAGCGTGCGGATGACGCCGGCCATGCTCTGGTTCATGTCGTTGCGCCACAGCGCGAAGGCGACATTGGCCTCGACAAAACCTTCCGGCGAACCGCAATCGAAGGTACGGCCCTGATAGTGGTAGCCGTAGAAGGCCTGCTGCTTCTCCAGCTTCAGCATCGCGTCGGTGAGCTGGATCTCGTTGCCGGCGCCCTTCTCCTGTCCTTCCAGAATCCCAAATATTTCCGGCTGCAGGATGTAGCGGCCGTTGATGTAGAGGTTGGACGGCGCCGTGCCGGTCTTCGGCTTTTCCACCATTTCGGTGATGCGGAACCCGTGATGCGTGTCTTCGCCGCGGCCGACGATGCCGTATTTATGGGCCTCCGCCGGATCGCATTCCTGCACGGCGATGATGTTGTTGCCGGTTTCCTCGTAGAGCTCGACCATTGCTTTCGTGCAGCTCTTCTCCGACTGCATGATCATGTCCGGCAACAACAGGGCGAAAGGTTCGTCGCCGACCAGTTCGCGCGCGCACCAGACGGCATGGCCGAGACCCATCGGTACCTGCTGGCGGGTGAAGCTGGTCTGGCCCGGCAACGGCTGCAGTCGTTGCAGTCGGGCAAGCTGCTCGTCCTTGCCGCGCTGTGCCAGTGTGTCATAGAGCTCGAACTGGATATCGAAATGGTCCTCGATGACCGCCTTGTTGCGGCCGGTCACGAAAATGAAATGCTCGATGCCCGCCTCGCGCGCCTCATCGACGACATACTGGATGACCGGCCTGTCGACGACGGTCAGCATCTCCTTGGGAACAGCCTTGGTGGCCGGGAGAAACCGCGTGCCGAGACCGGCGACCGGGAAAACTGCCTTGCGAACTCTCTTCATACTTTCAATTATCCGTTTGCTGGCCCGCACCGCAATCCCGTCTCGCGACATTTTCACGCCGGAATCGAAGATTACTGGGCGGGTGAGGGAAACTTCCACCGGTTAAAGCATCGAGGTGTCTTTTCGTTCCAGGCGACGCCTATGGTAAACCAATTCCTAACCCGGTTCGGCGATGAATGGTCTTTCCTGAGACAGAGAAGGAGGAAAAGATGTCCGTTCGCAATGCCGCAAAACGTTTTACCAGCGCCATGACGGCAGCCAGCCTCTCGCTCACTTTGCTCATCCCCACCGGGCCGGCTTTCGCCGACGCCGGGTTCCGGCAATGGGTCGCCGGCTTCCGCGCCACCGCCGTGGCGGGCGGCGTTTCCGGCGCTATTTACGACCAAGCATTCAGCGGCATCAAAGAAGCCGACCCGGTAGTGTTGGAAAAGGCTCGCACGCAGCCCGAATTCACCGCCCCCGCCTGGGATTATTTCGACAACCGCGTCCATGACCAGTCCGTCGCCGTCGGGCAGCTGATGGCGAAAAAGTGGAAGCCTTGGCTGGACAGGATCGAGGCAAGGTTCGGCGTCGACCGGTACGTTCTCCTGGCCATCTGGTCGATGGAATCCAACTATGGCGAGATCCTCAAGCGCGACGACATCATGCGCAACGTCATCCGTTCGCTGGCGACTTTGGGTTATGGCGACGCGAAACGTTCGAAATACGCTCGCACCCAGTTGGTCGCGGCCCTGAAGATCCTGCAAACCGGCGACATCGACGAGAGCCATCTGATGGGCTCCTGGGCGGGCGCCATGGGCCAGACCCAGTTCATCCCGACCAGCTACCAGCATTATGCCGTCGACATGGACGGTAACGGCAAGCGCGACATCTGGAATTCCATTCCCGATGCGCTGGCGACATCAGCCAACCTGCTCAAGAAGAATGGCTGGCAGGCCGGAAAGACCTGGGGCTACGAAGTCACGTTGCCGGCAGGCAAATTGCCGGCCGGATCCAAGACGCTGGCGCAATGGCAGGCGCTCGGCGTGGTCCGCGCCAGCGGCAAGCCGTTCAAGAGCCTCGCCGACAAGGCGACGCTGAAAGTGCCGGATGGCCGTGGCGGGCCGGCCTTCCTGATGATCAGGAATTTTTCGGTCATCAAGGCCTACAACAATGCCGACAAATACGCGCTCGCCGTCGGTCTGCTTGCCGATGAGATCGCCGGCGGCAACGGCCTGGTGCAGGATTGGAACCGGCCTTTCACCAAGCTCAGCTTCGAGGAACGGCAGGAGTTGCAGAAGCGACTTTCCCAGCATGGCCTTTATGATGGCAAATTCGACGGCAAGATCGGCGACGGCTCGAAGACGGCCATTATGGCCTATCAGGCAAAGGTCGGCTTGACCCAGGATGGCTATCCGAGCTTGGAAGTGCTGAAATGGCTCAGGCGGAAATAGAGTCTGACGTATTGAGTAGGGAGGGAACGATTGGTGTGGCCTGCGCGCATCGGGGCGTTCGTTCGTCGCATGCCGGTGCTGGTCCTGGCCTTCGCCGTGCTCGCCATTGCCGTGGCCGGTGCCGTCCATGCCCCAGCCATGGCGCAGGAGCAGCCGCAGCAGAGCCGCGGCTGGTCGTTGCGCGACCTCCTGTTTCCGCGCCGCAGCGAGCGGGTCGAGCCGCCGCAGGACATTCAGCAGGCGACGCCTAAGCCGAAGAAAAAACCGCGTGCGCCTCGCCCGCCAGCGGAGCCGGCAACGCCCGTGGTCGAAAAAGCGCCGGACGCCCACACCGTGCTGGTGGTCGGCGACTTCATGGCGGCGGGCCTCGCCGAGGGTCTGGACGACGCCTTCGCCGAGAATACCGGTGTCAGGATCGTTGTCCGCAGCAATGGCTCGTCAGGCTTCGTGCGCGATGATTTCTACAACTGGCCCGAACAGATCAAATCGCTGATCGAAACCGAAAAACCCGCCGCGGTGGTCGTCATGCTGGGGTCTAACGACCGCCAGCAAATGAAGATCGGCGACGTGCGCGAGCAGCCCCGCTCCGAGAACTGGACCAAGGAATACGAACGCCGCACCGATGAGTTCGGCAAGGCAATCGCCACCGCCAAGGTGCCTTTCCTGTGGGTTGGCATGCCGGCCTTCCGGGTGCCGAAGATGACCTCGGACATGCTGGCCTTCAACGACATCTACCACAAGGCGGCCGAAAGCCACGGCGGCGAGTTCGTCGATGTCTGGGACGGCTTCGTCGACGAGAACGGCGCCTTCATCACCAACGGCCCCGACATGAACGGCCAGCCCGTGCGGCTGCGCGCCGATGACGGCATCAACGTGTCCAAGGCCGGCAAGCGCAAACTCGCCTTCTACACCGAAAAGCCGCTGCTGAAGATCCTTGGATTGGCCGCGCCAGGAAGCGTGGCGCCGGCCGTCGCGCCGGCGGGCGCACCCGTCGAAGCACCTGCTCCGGCGGCCGCGCCCATCGTCATCGATCGCACCCAGCCCATGCTGCTCAGCGATCCCGCGCTCGACGGCGGCACGGAATTGCTCGGCGCCGCCCCGCCGCCGAAGGCCAATCCAGCTCTTCCCGGGGAAAGGCTGATGATCGAGGGCAAGGCGCCGGAGGCTTCGCCTGGCCGCGCCGATGATTTCTCCTGGCCACCGAAGGCAAGTTCGGCAGCCGCTGCGGCGGCCGATACCACGACGGCGATCAGCCCTTAACGCGGCAGAACGCTCGTCCCCATCAGCGCCTCGTCGATCGAGCGTGCCGCCTGGCGACCTTCGCGGATCGCCCAGACGACCAGCGACTGGCCGCGGCGCACATCGCCCGCCACATAGAGCCGGTCGACGCTGGTCTTGTAGTCAAGGTCGTTGGCCTCGACATTCCTGGAACGGCGGCTGTCGGTGGTGATCTTCATCTCACCCTCCAGTTCCGCCGCAACGCCCGCCATAGCCGGGCCGGCAAAGCCGATGGCGATGAAGGCGAGATCGGCGCGGATGACGAATTCCGTGCCGGGGATCGGCTTGCGCTTCTCGTCGACCTCGCAGCACTTGACGCCCGTAAGCTGGCCTTCCTCGCCGATGAATTCGAGCGTCGCCACCTGGAATTCGCGTTCGGCGCCCTCGGCCTGCGAGGACGAGGTGCGCATCTTGGTCGCCCAGTAGGGCCAGACGGAGAGCTTGTCTTCCTTCTCGGGCGGCTGCGGACGGATGTCGAGTTGGGTGACGCGCACCGCGCCCTGGCGGAAGGCGGTGCCGACGCAGTCGGACGCGGTATCGCCGCCACCGACGACGACGACATGCTGGCCACCGGCGATGATCGGATGCGACGGCCATGCCACGGACTGGATCGGCTCGCCGCCGACGCGGCGGTTCTGCTGGACCAGATAAGGCATCGCGTCATGCACGCCGCCGAGATCGTCGCCTGGAATGCCGGCCGCGCGCGGTGTTTCCGAACCGCCGCAATAGAGCACCGCATCATGTTCGGCGAGGAGTTCCGCGACGGGCTTGTCGACGCCGACATTGACGCCGCAATGGAAGATGACGCCCTCGCCCTGCATCTGTTCGATGCGCCGGTCGATATAGTGCTTCTCGATCTTGAAGTCCGGAATGCCGTAACGCATCAGCCCGCCGGGGCGGCTCTCGCGCTCATAGACATGCACGTCGTGGCCGGCGCGGCCAAGCTGCTGGGCGGCCGCCATGCCGGCCGGGCCGGAGCCGATGATGGCGACACGCTTGCCGGTCTTCTTCTCCGGCGGATAGGGCCTGATATGGCCGGTCTCATAGGCCTTGTCCGCGATCGCCTGCTCCACTGTCTTGATGGCGACCGGAATGTCCTCGAGGTTCAGCGTGCAGGCTTCCTCGCAAGGTGCCGGACAGATGCGGCCGGTGAACTCCGGGAAATTGTTGGTCGAGTGCAGGTTGCGGATCGCGTTATCCCAATCCCTGTTGTAGACGAGATCGTTCCAGTCCGGAATCTGGTTGTGGATCGGGCAGCCCGTCGGCCCATGGCAGAACGGAATGCCGCAATCCATGCAGCGCGCGGCCTGTTTCTCGACCTCCTTGTCCGACATCGGCAGCGTGAACTCGCGAAAGTGCCGGATGCGGTCGGAAGCAGGCTGGTACTTGTGCACCTGCCGGTCGATTTCGAGAAAGCCTGTTACCTTGCCCATAGTCCAGTTCCTGCTGTCCAGATGGTGCGGTTTTCGCCGCACCCGTTAACCTCTTGAGGCAGCCATGGCAACCTTGCACCCGAGGTCAAACTGACGATGAAGGGGCCGGGAAGCCTGGGCTCCCCGGCAATTCTCAAAAATCTATTCGGCCGCGACGCCCATGCGCATGCGTTCCATCTCGATCAGGGCCCGGCGGTATTCGACCGGCATGATCTTGCGGAATTTCGGCCGGAAAGTCGTCCAGTCGTCGAGGATCTCGCGGCCGCGCACCGAAGCCGTATAGTGCACGTGGTTCGAGATCAGCTGGTAGAGCCGTTCCTCGTCATGGCTGGTCATGTCGCCCGACACGTCGACGCGACCCTTGTGATCGAGGTCGCCGCCATGGTGCAGCAGCTTTTCCATCAGGTCGTCTTCTTCCGGAACCGGCTCCAGCTCGACCATGGCCATGTTGCAGCGCTCGGCGAAATCACCCGCCTCGTCCAGCACATAGGCAACACCGCCCGACATGCCGGCGGCGAAGTTGCGGCCGGTCTTGCCTATGACGACGACGACGCCGCCGGTCATGTATTCGCAGCCATGGTCGCCGACGCCTTCGACGACGGCTGCGACGCCCGAATTGCGCACGGCGAAACGCTCGCCGGCGACACCGGCGAAATACGCCTCGCCCTCGGTCGCGCCATAGAGCACCGTATTGCCGACGATGATGGAGTCGGCCGCGACGATCCTGGCTTCCTGCGGCGGCCGGATTACGATGCGTCCGCCCGACAGGCCCTTGCCGACATAGTCGTTACCGGCGCCGACGAGCTCGAACGAGATGCCGCGCGCCAGGAAGGCGCCGAAGGACTGGCCTGCGGTTCCGGTGAGCTTGACCTGGATCGTGTCCTCGCGCAGGCCCTTGTGCTTGAAGCGCTTGGCCACCTCACCCGACAGCATGGCGCCCGTCGAGCGGTCGACATTGCGGATGTCCACTTCGATCTTGACCGGTTGCTTGGCCTCGAGTGCGGGCTTGGCCAGTTCGATCAGCTTGCGGTCGAGCACGTCGTCGATCGGGTGCTTCTGCCGTTCGGTCCAGTGCACCGCTTCATGCGGCGCATCGGGCTTGTAGAACATCTTCGAGAAGTCGAGACCGCGCGCCTTCCAGTGCTGGATCACGTCGCGCTTTTCCAGAAGGTCGGCGTCGCCGATAATCTGGTCAAGATGGGTAAAGCCCATTTCGGCGAGCAGCGCCCGCACCTCTTCCGCCACGTAGAAGAAGAAGTTGATGACGTGCTCGGGCGTGCCCTTGAAGCGCTTGCGCAGCACCGGGTCCTGCGTCGCGACACCGACCGGGCAGGTGTTGAGATGGCACTTGCGCATCATGATGCAGCCGGCCGCGATCAGCGGCGCGGTCGAGAAGCCGAATTCGTCCGCGCCGAGCAGCGCGCCGATGATGACGTCGCGCCCGGTGCGCAGGCCGCCATCGACCTGCAGCGCCACGCGTGAGCGCAGGCCGTTCAGCACCAGCGTCTGGTGCGTCTCGGCAAGGCCCATTTCCCACGGGCTGCCGGCGTGCTTGAGCGAGGTCAGCGGCGACGCGCCGGTGCCGCCATCATAGCCCGAGATGGTGATGTGGTCGGCGCGCGCCTTGGCAACCCCCGCCGCGACCGTGCCAACGCCGACTTCCGACACCAGCTTGACCGACACGTCGGCCGCCGGATTGACGTTCTTCAGATCGTAGATCAGTTGCGCCAGGTCCTCGATCGAATAGATGTCGTGGTGTGGCGGCGGCGAGATCAGGCCGACGCCCGGCGTCGAATGCCGAACCTTGGCAATGGTCGCGTCGACCTTGTGGCCGGGCAACTGGCCGCCTTCGCCGGGCTTGGCGCCCTGAGCCACCTTGATCTGCATGACGTCGGAATTGACGAGATACTCGGCCGTCACGCCGAACCGTCCCGAGGCGACCTGCTTGATCGCCGAGCGCTCAGGGTTCTTGCCGCCGCCGGGCAGCGGCAGGTAACGGTCGGCCTCTTCACCGCCTTCGCCGGTGTTCGACTTGCCGCCGATCTGGTTCATGGCCCGCGCCAGCGTCGTGTGAGCCTCGCGCGAGATCGAACCGAACGACATCGCCCCGGTCGAGAAGCGCTTGACGATGTCGGCCGCCGGCATCACGTCGTCGAGTGCGACCTTCTTGCGGCCGGTCTCATCCGCCAGCCTGATCTTGAACAGGCCGCGGATGGTCTGGGCGCGCGCCGTCTCGCTGTCGATTTGCGCCGAATAATCCTTGAACGTCTCCCACGATCCCTGGCGCACGGCATGCTGCAAGGTGGCGACCGCGTCGGGCGACCACATATGCGCCTCGCCGCGCATGCGGAACAGATATTCGCCACCGACCTCAAGGCTGTTGCGCAGCACCGGATCGCTACCGAAACCGTCCGTGTGGCGGCTGACGGTTTCGCCCGCGACCTCATCCAGTCCGACGCCTTCGATCAGCGTGGCGGTGCCGGTAAAGTATTGCTGCACGAAATCGGTCTTCAGCCCGATGGCGTCGAAGATCTGCGCGCCGCAATAGGATTGGTAGGTCGAGATGCCCATCTTGGACATCACCTTGAGGATGCCCTTGCCGATCGACTTGATGTAGCGCGACACCACTTCGTAGGCGTCGACTTCTTCAGGCAATTCGCCACGCTTGTGCATGTCGAGCAGCGTGTCGAAGGCGAGATAGGGATTGATCGCTTCCGCGCCGTAGCCGGCAAGACAGCAGAAATGATGCACCTCGCGCGGCTCGCCGGATTCGACGACCAGGCCGACCGCGGTGCGCAGCCCCTTGCGGATCAGGTGGTGGTGCACGGCGGCTGTCGCCAGCAGTGCCGGAATGGCGATACGGTCCGGTCCGAGCTGGCGGTCGGAAAGGATGATGATGTTGTAGCCGCCGGCGACCGCCGCCTCCGCCCGCTCGCACAGCCGGTCTATGGCGCCCTGCATGCCCGCGGCGCCCTCGCTCGACCCATAGGTGATGTCGATCGTCTTCGTGTCGAAACGGTCCTCGGTGTGGCCGATGGAGCGGATCTTCTCGAGGTCGCCATTGGTCAGGATCGGCTGGCGCACCTCGAGCCGCTTGCGGCGCGAATTGCCGACCAGGTCGAAGATGTTCGGCCGAGGTCCGATGAAGGACACCAGGCTCATCACCAGTTCCTCGCGGATCGGGTCGATTGGTGGGTTGGTGACCTGGGCGAAATTCTGTTTGAAATAGGTGTAGAGCAGCTTCGACTTGTCCGACATCGCCGAGATCGGCGTGTCGGTGCCCATCGAGCCCACCGCTTCCTGACCGGTGGTCGCCATCGGCGACATCAGCAGCTTGGTGTCTTCCTGGGTGTAGCCGAACGCCTGCTGGCGATCGAGCAGGCTGACATCCTTGCGCAGCGCGCGCGGCTCGACCGGCTTCAAATCTTCCAGGATGAGCTGCGTATTGCCAAGCCAGGTCTTGTAGGGATGCCTGGTCGCGATCTCCGACTTGATCTCCTCGTCGGGGACGATGCGGCCCTTGGCCAGGTCGATCAGAAGCATGCGGCCGGGCTGCAGCCGCCACTTCTGCACGATCTTCTCCTCCGGCACCGGCAGCACGCCGGCTTCCGAAGCCATGATGACGCGGTCGTCATCGGTGACGATGTAGCGTGCCGGGCGCAATCCGTTGCGGTCGAGCGTGGCGCCGATCTGGCGTCCGTCGGTGAAGGCGACCGCCGCCGGCCCGTCCCAAGGTTCCATCAACGCCGCATGGTATTCGTAGAAAGCCTTGCGGTCGGCATCCATGAGCTTGTTGCCGGCCCAGGCTTCCGGGATCAGCATCATCATCGCGTGGCTGAGGCTGTAGCCGCCCTGGAACAGGAACTCGAGCGCATTGTCGAAGCACGCCGTATCCGACTGTCCATCATAGGAGATCGGCCAGAGCTTCGAGATATTGTTGCCGAACAGTTCGGAATCGACAGACGCCTGGCGCGCCGCCATCCAGTTGTTGTTGCCACGCACGGTGTTGATCTCGCCATTGTGGGCGACCATGCGATAGGGATGCGCCAGCTTCCACGACGGGAAGGTGTTGGTCGAGAAGCGCTGGTGGACGAGGATCAGCGCGGTCTCGAAGCGCGGATCGGTCAGGTCCTTGTAGTAGGCCCCGACCTGATAGGCCAGGAACATGCCCTTGTAGACGATGGTGCGCGCCGACAGCGACACGCAATAAGCGCCGATGTCCTTGTTGTCGTTCTCGGCGTAGATGCGGCCCGATATGACCTTGCGCAGCAGGTAGAGCCTGGCCTCGTATTCCTCGTCGTCGGTGATGTCAGCCGTGCGGCCGATGAAGACCTGGCGGTGGAACGGCTCGGACGCGACGATGTCAGCCGCCTTCGACAGCGACGAATTGTCGACGGGCACGTCACGGAATCCCAGCAGCGGCAGCCCTTCGGACTGCGCCGATTCCGCTATGACCTCTTCGACATGGGCACGAAGGATGGCATCCTGCGGCATGAACCAGTGTCCGACGCCATACTGGCCGAGCGGTGGCAGTTCGATACCTTGGGCCGCCATCTCCTCACGGAAAAAAAGATCCGGAAGCTGCACCAGCACGCCGGCGCCATCGCCGACCAGCGGATCGGCGCCGACGGCGCCGCGATGCGTCAGGTTCTCGAGCACGGCAAGCCCGTCCTTGACGATCTGATGCGACTTCACGCCCTTCATGTTGACGATGAAGCCGACGCCGCAGGCGTCATGCTCGTTGCGCGGATCGTAGAGACCCTGGGCGGTCGGGCCGCCGGTGGGCGCACGATTTTTGGTGGAGGTATTTTTGACGGCGGCCGCTTCCGTCTGCGCGGCCTGGCCGTTCGTCGCAGAGAGCGTCAATTCCGTCATCGTCCTATCCTCCGTTCCGCGCCACTTGGCATTGGTCAGCCTGTGGGCGCTGGTTTGCCTTGGCGAGCACTTGGGCTCGCCCTTCATCCTTGCGGCACGTCTTGCGAAATCGCCGAACCAGGCGGCACGCCGCTGGTTCACATCCGGTATCGTACAGGCCAGAGCCGGTCCGTCCACCTGTCGCTCGCGGCAAAAGCCGGAGTGGCCTAAACGATACGCCAATCCAGCCTGTTTTGTGCGACAAAATAAGACAGCACTACTGTCCTAAATTTTTATGACAGAAATCCAGAACCCACACAAGACCGATTCACAAAAAACTTGGCCGCGCCGCGACACAAAATTTCGTGACGCGATTGCAAAACGTAAGCTTCGGTCTCTGAAGGCGCCGCGAGCCCGACACTGGCTTTATCCGTTTTCTTGTGTCTGGCTCTTGCGGGCGGGTCATGAAACCGGTCAAGGTCCCAGCGATTTCCCCAGCACAGGCAGACGCATGTTCTTCGCTTCCGACAATTGGGCAGGCGCCCACCCAAGCATTGCAGCCGGCCTTTCGGCCCATACCGCCGGCTTTTCGACCGCCTATGGCGATGGTGCCCTCGACCAGGCCGTCTATCAGCGCTTCAGCGAGATTTTCGAACGCGAGGTGGCAGTGTTCTTCGTAGCGACAGGCACCGCCGCCAATTCGCTGTCGCTGACTGCCTATAACAAGCCCGGCGGCATTTCCTTTGCCCACCGCGAATCGCATGTCATCGAGGACGAGTGCGGCGCGCCGGAATATTTTTCAGGCGGCTCGCGGCTTCACGCCGTCGACGGCCCGCTGGGCAAGATCGAGCCACACAATCTGGACAGGGCGATCGGCCGTTTCGCCGGCGAGGTGGTCCATTGGGGCCGGCCGATGGCCGTCTCGATCACCCAGTCGACCGAGGTCGGCACTATCTATGGCCTGGACGACATCGACGCGATCTCAGCCATCGCCAAACACCATTCCGTGCCTCTGCACATGGACGGCGCCCGCTTTGCCAACGCGCTGGCCGCGCTCGACACGACGCCGGCCGAAATGACCTGGAAACGCGGCGTCGACATCCTGTCCTTCGGCGGCACCAAGAACGGCTGCTGGTGCGCCGAGGCGATCGTGGTGTTCGATCTCGACCGCGCCAAGGAATTGGCCTTTCTGCGCAAGCGCGCCGCACAGCTGTTTTCGAAGTCGCGCTTCGTGGCGGCGCAGTTCGAAGCCTATTTCAAGGACGGGCTGTGGCTCGACACCGCCAGGCATGCCAACGCCATGGCCGCGCGCCTCGCGGCGGCGATCGAGGATTCGGCCACGGCCAAGCTGGCCTGGCTGCCGCAGGCCAACGAAGTCTTCGCGGTGATCAAGAAAACGGAAGCCGAGAAGCTGCAGGCGGCGGGCGCGGCCTTCTACGACTGGCACAGGCCGCACGGCTTTGAGGGCCATATCGGCGAGGACGAACTGCTCTATCGCTTCGTCACCAGCTTTGCCACGACCTCGGAGGAAGTCGACCGTTTTGGCCAGCTGATCGCCGGATAATCAGCCTTCGCGACAACAAAAAAGCGGCGCCTTTCGGCGCCGCTTCCGTCTCGGGAGGAGACTTTAGACTTTAGGCAGCGGTCTTGGCCTCGATCTGCTTGGCCTTGGCCGGAGCCGAGGTGATCGCGATCTTGCGCGGCTTCAGCTCTTCGGGAATGTTGCGCTTGAGGTCGACGAAGAGCAGGCCGTTCTTCAGCGCGGCGCCGACGACTTCAACGTGATCGGCAAGCTGGAAGCGCCGCTCGAAGGCCCTGGAGGCAATGCCGCGATAGAGCAGCTCGGAGCCTTCGCCGGTGCCCTCGTCCTTGCGCTCGCCCTTCACGGTCAGCACGTTGCGGTGGGCTTCGATGGAGATCTCTTCATCCGAGAAGCCGGCAACCGCCATCGAGATGCGGTAGGAATCCTCGCCGGTGCGCTCGATGTTGTAGGGCGGATAGGTCTGCGCGCCATCAGGCTGCGCAAGCGAATCGAGCATCGTGAAGAGACGGTCGAAGCCGACGGTCGAACGGTAAAGCGGGGAAAAATCAACGTGACGCATGAGGTGTTCTCCTGTTGAGCAACATGGTTTGCGTATGGCCGGTGCGAAACCCGTAAGCGGCGTCTCGGCTGGACCAGCGACCCCGACATTGGCGGCCGCAACACACATCTGGGGAGCGCTCAAGAGCATTTCAAGTTTCGTTTGACGGCAAAAAAGGTGAGGCCGCGTGCCTTTGATGAACGGCAGATGAACCGGCGCTTCGGCGCCCGTTCAGACAGCCGCCGCTAAAGTGGCTTTCAAGATCAAGGATTGGCGGCGCCGGATTTGCAGAGGTGCCACATCGAGGCCGAACCGGGTGTTAACGTCCCTTCCTCCCGGATCGACAGGGGCCGGAAGCGCGCTCAAAGCCGCTTCCGGCCTTCCCTGGTGCAGGTCTCCGTAGTCCGGATTTGCTTTGCTTTTGATGTGTGGGCGTCTATCACCTTGACGAGGCCAGCCGCGAGGGGCTGGCGCGCCAAGACGCCGAGCACAAAGCGCCGAATGACGGATCTCCTCCACGACACACCCCTTTTTCACGAAGTTGAGGGCAATCCGCGACCGGAAAACGCCACCGGCGGCTTTTTCACCACGCGCGACCGCAAGAAGATACGCTATGGACTGTTCGCAGCGGTCGCCCGGCCGATGCGCGGCACCGTGGTACTGCTCGGCGGCCGCAACGAGTGCATCGAGAAATATTTCGAGACCATCCGCGATCTTGCCGCGCGGGGCTTCGGCGTCGCCACCTTCGACTGGCGCGGCCAAGGCGATTCCGACAGGCTGATCCGCGATCGCCAGCGCGGCTATGTCAGGTCGTTCCGCGACTATACGGCCGATCTGGAGCAGTTCTTCGAGGAGATCGTGCTACCGGACTGCCGTGGACCCTATTACATCCTCGCCCATTCCGCCGGGGCGGTAATCACGCTGCTTGCCGCGCCGTCGATGGTGAACCGCGTGCGGCGCATGGTGCTGATCGCGCCATTCCTGACATTGCCCGACCTGCCGGTCTCGATAGGGACGGTCCGCCGGGTCTGTTCGATTTTCTGCGCCCTGGGGCTCGGCCGGCTCTACGCCGCCTGGGGTCCACGGCCGAGACACACGCTGCCTTTCGAGGTCAACAAGGTGACATCAGATCCGCAGCGCTATCGCCGCAACACGCGCATCTATGAAGAATATCCGCAACTGGCGCTTGGCGGCCCGACGGTCCGCTGGCTGCAGGCGGCGGCGAAGGCGTCGGAAGCCATCAGCGACCCCGACTTCATGGCCCGCATTCAGGTGCCGCTGCTGATCATCGCCGCCGGCGCCGACCAGGTCGTCTCGACCAAGGCGGTGGAAAAATATGCGAGAAACCTGCGACTCGGTTCGCTATTGATGATCGACGGCGCCAAACACGAAATCCTGCAGGAAGTCGACCTCTACCGCGAACAATTCCTCGCTGCCTTCGACGCCTTCGTCCCCGGTTCCGACGACCCGACGGCCTGACGGGCACCGCGGCCCTTCCAGGGCAAGGCTAGAGCAATTCCAGGAAAGGCGCGTAGCGCTTTCCCCAGGGAATTGCGTGAAAACAAAGAGTTAGAGCGGTTCAGCGATTCTATCAAACGCTGAACCGCTCTAGGGCGTAGTGACGATTTAACTACCTGAGCCAGATAGCGATAGCGGCAAGTTTGACAAAGCCCATGAAGTTGGCG